>NZ_SMKN01000164.1 GCF_004348675.1 Micromonospora sp. KC606
GTGCCGGGCGGGACGGTGCCGGGCGGGACGGTGCCGGGCGGGACGGTGCCCTGAGGGGCCTGGACCTCGCCCGGCTGGCCGGCTACCTGGCCGACCACCGGCCAGAGCTGGCCGCCGCGCCGTTGACCGCCTCGCTGGTCGCCGGCGGCAAATCCAATCTGACCTACCTGCTGCGCTCCGGCGACCACGAGGTGGTGCTGCGCCGGCCACCGCTGGGCCACGTGCTGGCCACGGCGCACGACATGGCCCGCGAGTTCCGGGTGATCTCCGCGCTCGCGCCCACCGCCGTGCCGGTGCCGGCGGCCCTGCACCTGTGCGCGGACGCCGAGGTGATCGGCGCGCCCTTCTACCTGATGGAACGGGTGCCCGGCGAGGTGTTCCGCAGCCGCGCGCAGACCGACCCGCTCGACGGGGCGCGGCGGCGCGAGCTGGCCATGGCGATGATGGACACCCTGGCCGCGCTGCACGCCGTCGACCCGGCCGAGGTCGGGCTGGCCGACTTCGGCCGCCCCGACGGTTACCTCGGCCGTCAGGTCCGCCGCTGGGCAGGGCAGCTCGACCGGTCCCGCAGCCGTCCGATGCCCGGCATCGACGAGCTGCGCGGTCTGCTGGCCCGCAGCGTCCCGGAGAGCGCGAACGCCGGGCGGATCGTGCACGGCGACTACCGCCTGGACAACCTCCTCGCCACCGTCGACCCGGTGTCGGTTCGCGCGGTGCTCGACTGGGAGATGGCCACCCTGGGTGACCCCCTCGCCGACCTGGGCCTGCTGCTGACCTACTGGGACGTACTCGGCGACAGCGACCTCGCCGCCGGCAACCCGGTCGCCGACGGCGTCGGCCCCCGCGCCGGCTTCCCCGTCGGGGCGGAGCTGATCGACCGGTACGCCGGGCGCGGCGACGTCGACGTCGGGCCGTTGCGTTGGCACGTGGCGCTCGGCTGTTTCAAGCTCGCGGTGATCTGCGAGGGCATCCACTACCGACACACCCTCGGGCAGACGCTCGGCGAGGGCTTCGACCGGATTGGCGAGATGGTCGCGCCGCTGGTCGAGCACGGTCTGCACGCGGTCAGGGAGGCATGATGGAGTTCGAGTACGACGCTCGTACGGTCGCGCTACGCGAGCAGTTGTCCGCCTTCCTGGACGAGTGCGTGTACCCGGCCGAGGCGGTGTACGCCGCGCAAATTGCCGCCGCCGGTGACCCGTGGTCCCGTCCGCCGGTGCTGGCGGAGCTGAAGGCCGAGGCGCGCAGGCGCGGCCTGTGGAACCTCTTCCTCCCCGACCCGCGCCACGGCGCCGGGCTGACCAACCTCCAGTACGCGCCGCTGGCCGAACTGACCGGGCGCAGCCCGTACCTGGCGCCCGAGGCGGTCAACTGCGCCGCCCCGGACACCGGCAACATGGAGCTGCTGGCCGAGTTCGGCACGACGGCGCAGCGGGAACGCTGGCTGCGCCCGCTGCTGGAGGGGGAGATCCGCTCGGCGTTCTGCATGACCGAGCCGGAGGTCGCCTCCTCCGACGCCACCAACATCGCCACCCGGATCACCCGCGACGGCGACGAGTACGTGGTGACCGGACGCAAGTGGTGGTCGTCCGGGGCGATGGACCCGCGCTGCGAGATTTTTGTCGTGATGGGCAAGACCAACCCGACCGCGGACCGGCACCGCCAGCAGAGCATGGTGCTGGTGCCCCGGGACACCCCGGGGGTGACGGTCCGCCGCGGCATGACCGTCTTCGGCTACCGCGACGCGCCGCACGGTGGGCACGCCGAGATCGACTTCACCGACGTACGGGTCCCGGCGGAGAACCTGATCGGCGCGGAGGGCAGCGGGTTCGCCATCGCCCAGGCCCGGCTCGGTCCGGGGCGCATCCACCACTGCATGCGGCTGGTCGGCATGGCCGAGCGGGCACTCGAGCTGCTCTGCCGGCGGACCCTGGACCGGGTCGCCTTCGGCCGGCCGCTGGCCGAGCAGGGCGTGGTGCGGGAGTGGATCGCCGAATCGCGGGTCCGGATCGAGCAGGCCCGGCTGCTGGTGCTCAAGACCGCCTGGCTGATGGACACCGTCGGCAACAAGGGCGCGCACACCGAGATCCAAGCCATCAAGATCGCCACTCCGGCGATGGCCGAGTGGGTGATCGACAAGGCCGTCCAGGCGTACGGCGGCGCGGGCGTCAGCCAGGACACCCCGCTGGCCGGGCTCTGGGCCCAGGCCCGCACCCTGCGGCTGGCCGACGGCCCCGACGAGGTGCACCGGGCGTCGCTGGCCAGGCGGGAACTGCGCCGCTGGTCACTCCCCACCTGACCAGCCCGCCGCCGAGGCCGTGGATGAGGCGCACACGGTGACGGTGTCGCGCCGCCGGGACCGACGTCGACGGCAGGTCGGCGAGGTGCCGGTGTCAGGCCGAGGCGCGGTGGATGAGCTGGGTGTCCAGCAGGAGGTGCGGGGTGGGCACCTGCTCGCCCCGGATCCGGGCCACCAGCAGCCGCGCCATCTGCCGGCCCATCTCCTCCACCGGCTGGAAGACCGTGGTCAGCGGCGGATCGGCCTGCCGGGCGACCGGCGCGTCGTCGAACCCGATCACCGCCACGTCGTCGGGAACCCGGCGGCCGGCCTCCCGCAGGGTCCGCAACGCGCCGAACGCCATCAGGTCGGAGGCGACGAAGACCGCGTCCAGGTCGGGGCAGACCTCCAGCAGGCGGCGCATGCCGGCCGCCCCGCTGCCCTCGCTGAAGTCCCCGTACACCACCATGCGCGGGTCGACCTCCGACCCGGTGGCCCGCACGGCGTCCCGGTAGCCGGCGAGGCGGGCCAACCCGGCGCCCATGTCCTGCGGGCCGGCGATGGTGGCTATCCGCTGCCGGCCCCGGCGGGCCAGGTGCTCCACCGCCTGCCGCGCGCCGCCGACGTTGTCCACGTCGACGAACCAGGGCGGGCGCGCGCCCGGCTGCAGCATGCGGGCCGGCCGGCCGCCGAGCACGGTCGGCAGGTCGCGTTCCTCCAGCAGGGTCGGCAACGGGTCGGCGTCGTGCAGGGACAGCAGCAGGACACCGTCGACGTGCTGGTTGGTCAGGTGGTGCTCGACACGTTCCCGCTCGATCGGGGACTGCACCATGGCGAGCCAGAGCTGCAACGGCGTCTCCAGCAGCCCGGAGCTGACGCCCCGGACGATGCCGGCGAAGAACGGCTCGGTGAAGACCCGCTCCCCCGACTCGGAGACCACCAGGGCGACCGAGTCGGTGCGTTGGGTGACCAGAGCCCGGGCCGCGCGGTTCGGCACGTACCCCAGTTCGGCGATGGCCTGCTGGACGGCGGCCCGGGCTTCCGGGCTGACCTGGGGTGAGCCGTTGACCACCCGGGAGACCGTGCCGCGGCCGACACCCGCGCGTGCGGCGACCGCGTCGAGTGTCGGGCGCCCGAGTGATCGGGTGCGCTGCGTTGTCATTGTTTGCTCCTCCGACATCGGGCGGCCCGCCACACCCCGGGGAGGGGGTACGGGGCGGGGCCGCCCGGGAAAGCTCTGGCCTTCGCTTATTGTCCGGCCAGACCGTTGCGTCGGATCACCTCGGCGTACCACCTGGCACTGGACTTTGGGATACGAATCTGGGTGGCATAGTCGATCCAGACCATGCCGAACCGCTTCGTGTAACCCCACGCCCACTCGAAATTATCCATGAGCGACCAGGCGAAGTACCCGTGCAGGGGCACTCCCGCCGCGATGGCCTCGTGCGCGGCCCGCAGGTGGGCGTCGAAGTAGGCGAGCCGGTCGACGTCGTCGACCCTCCCGTCGACCACCTCGTCGACGAAGGCGGAGCCGTTCTCGGTGACGTACAGTGGGAGGTCGGTGTACTCCTCGTGGACCCGGCGCAGCGTTTCCACCAGGCCCGGAGCGTCGATCTCCCAGTCCATGTCGGTCACCGGAACGCCACGGGTGACGAATTGCACGTCCTCGCTGCCCGGCCAGCACGACGGCGCCCGCCAGTACGGCGCCCGCTCCGCCCCCTCGACCGGGGCGGCGACCACATGCCGGCTGTAGTAGTTGACGCCGACCAGGTCCAGCGGGGTGGCGATGGTGGCGAGGTCACCGTCCCGGACGTGCCCGAAGTCGGTGACCTCCTTGAGGTCGGCGACCAGGTCGGCCGGGTACGACCCGCGCAGCAGCGGGTCGAGGAAGAACCGGTTGGCCAACCCGTCGATCCGGCGGGCGGCGTCGGCGTCGGCCGGGTCGTCGCTGGCCGGGGTGACCGGGTAGAGGTTCACCGTGACGCCGAGCTGCGCCTGCGGCCGGGAGGCGCGCAACGCCTGTACGGCCAGACCGTGCCCGAGCATCAGGTGGTGCCCGGCGCGGACGGCGTCCGCCCCGTCGGAGCGGCCGGGCGCGTGCGCCCCGGACCCGTAGCCGAGGAACGCCGAGCACCACGGCTCGTTGAGGGTGGTCCAGTACGTCACCCGGTCGCCGAGTGCGTCGGCGACGAGCTGGGCGTAGTCGGCGAACCGGCCGGCGGTGTCCCGGGCGGGCCAGCCGCCGGCGTCCTCCAGCGGCTGGGGCAGATCCCAGTGGTAGAGGGTCAGCCACGGCTCGATGCCGTGGGTGAGCAGCTCGTCCACGAGCCGCTGGTAGAAGTCGAGGCCCTCGGCGTTGGCCGGTCCCGTACCACCCGGCTGCACCCGGGGCCAGGCCACCGAGAACCGGTACGACCTGAGGCCCAGGTCGGCCATCAACCGGACGTCGTCGGGCATCCGGTGGTAGTGGTCGCAGGCCACGTCGCCGGTGTGCCCGTTGACCACCCGCCCCTCGGTGTGACTGAACCTGTCCCAGATTGACGGGGTACGACCGCCCTCGGTGGCCGCTCCCTCGATCTGGTAGGCGGCGGTCGCCGCGCCCCAGAGGAAGCCGGGCGGGAAGATCAGTTCCGGCCCCTGGTCGAGTACGCCGACGGCGGGCGGGTGGCTGGGGTTGCTCACGATTTGACGGCACCTTCCATGATCCCGCCGATGATCTGGCGGCCGAACAGGACGAACACGACGAACAGCGGAAGGGTAGCGATCAGCGTACCCGCGAAGATCTGGGAGTTGTCCGCGAAGTAGGCGGTGTTGAGGCTGCGCAGCGAGATCTGGACGGTCGGGTTGGTCGGGTCGGCCAGCACCACGAACGGCCAGAAGAACTGGTTCCACTGCTCCATGAAGGTGAGCAGCCCGAGCACCGCGGCGGCGGGGCGCAGCGCCGGCACCACGACGTGCCAGTAGATCCGCCAGGTGGAGCAGCCGTCCACCCGGGCCGCCTCGATCAGTTCGTTCGGCACCGCCTGCTCGGCGTACTGGCGCATCATGAAGATCCCGAAGCCGCCGATGAGGAACGGCACGGTCACCGACGGCATGGTGTTCAACCACTCGAGCTTCGCCATCAGGATGTACAGCGGCAGCACGCCGAGTTGGATGGGGATCATCATCGAGGCGAGGATGATCAGCAGCAGCGCGTTCTTGCCCCGGAACCGCAGCTTGGCGAACGCGAACCCGGCGAGGGAGCCGAAGAAGACCGTGGCCACGGTGATCGTCCCCGAGACCAGGAAGGAGTTCGCCAGGCCGGTGAGGATGTTCGCGTCGCCGTTGTCGAGGACCCGCTGGATGTTCTCGCCCAGCTTGCCGCCGGGCAGGAAGGGCGGCGGCCAGGAGTTCGCCGCGTCGTTGGTGCGCGAGGCGATGACGATCATCCAGTAGAACGGGAACAGGGAGAGCAACACCCCGAGGACGAGCCCGATCCAGGTCAGCGGACTGGCCGTCCAGAGCCGCTCCGCCCGGTGGCGGAGGCCGGGGCGACCGGCCGCCGGGGGCCGGACCACGGGTGGGCGCAGCATCGTACTGGTCATGGCGCAACCCTCACTTGTCCGAGCTGATCCGGCGGGCCAGCAGGTAGTTGACGAACGAGACGGAGGCGATCAGCAGGAAGAGCACCAGCGCTACAGCGCCGGCGTACCCCCAACGGAACCGCGCGTTCATCACGTCGAGCAGGTACATGGTGATGGTCTGGAACTGCCCCTCCGAGCCGCCGGAGAGCGCACCCGAGCCGCTGGTGAACATCAGTGGCTCGGTGAAGAGCTGCAGACCACCGATGGTGGAGATGATCAGCGTGAAGATGATGGTCGGCCGCAACTGCGGAATGGTGATCGACCAGAACTGCCGATGGCGGGAGGCGCCGTCGAGGGCCGCCGCCTCGTACATGTCTCTGCTGATCGACTGCATCGCCGCCAGGTAGATCAGCGCGTTGTAGCCCACCCAACGCCAGTCGACCATGGTGGAGATGGCGAACCACGAGGCGTAGCGGTTGGCCCGCCAGTCGATGGGGTCGATGCCGACGAGGTCGAGCAGCCAGTTCGCCAGGCCGAACTCCCGGGCGTAGAGCATCGAGAAGATCAGCGCCACCACGGCGGTGGAGGTGATGATCGGCATCGCGATGGCCAGCCGGAAGAACATCTGCCCGCGGATCCGGCGGTTCAGCGCGTTGGCCAGCATGAGGGCGATCAGCAGCTGCGGCACGGTGGACATGACGAACATCCCGAAGGTGTTCCACACCGCGTTCCAGAACTGCGGGTCGTTGGTCAGCAGCTCGACGAAGTTGTCCAGGCCTACGAAGCTGATCGTGGCGTTGAGTGGCGACCGGTCGGTCAGCGCGATCCAGACCGTGTAGATGATCGGGTACACGCCGAAGATCGCGAAGAGCACGAAGAACGGCAGGACGAACAGGTACGGCGTGACGCGGAGGTCCAGTCGGGTCAGCCAGGGGAAACCCGAGGGCGTACGCCGCGCGGCACGTCGCGACCGTGACGGGTCCACGCTCGGCGGCGCGGTGGTTTCCAGGGAGCTCATGGGCGGTCCTTAGGGTCGGCGGCGCCGTCAGGGCACCGCGGACGGCGTCCGACGCGGGTTCACGGGTGGCGCCGGGGACCGGCACCACCCGTGAGCGCAGCCGCTTCCGGTTACTTGCCGGCGGCCTCGCCGTTCTTCACCGCGTCCTGCCACGCCGCGTCGGCGGCCTTGCCCTGCTCGACGCTGCGCAGCGCGTTCTCGACCGCGTCGCGGACCGCCTGGTTCTTCGGGCCGAGGTAGACGGGCTTCAGGTCGCTCGCCCCGGCGGCGAAGATCTTGCCGACCGGCGCGTTGCTGAAGTAGTCGTTGGTCGCCTCGGCCACCGCCGGGTCGCTGAGCGCCTGCGGCGAGGACGGCAGGTTGCCGACCTTCTTGAACGCCTCGGCCTGCGACTTGGCGCTGGTCAGGAACTTGGCCAGCTCCGCGGCCTCCTTCGGGTGCTTGCTGGACTTCGGCACGCCCAGGAAGGCGCCGCCCCAGTTGCCTCCGGTGCCGGGGGCCTTGGCCACGTCCCACTTGCCGGCGAACGCGTCACCGGCCTGGCCCTTGATCACACCGGTCATCCACGCCGGGCAGCCGATGGCGGCGAAGGTGCCGTTCTTGAAACCGGTGTTCCACTCGTTGGAGAAGCTCTTGAGGTTGTTCGACAGCCCGGCGCTGATCATCTTGGTGGTCAGGTCGAACGCCGACCTCACGTCCGGGTTGCTGCCGACGACGAGCTGGTTGCTCTTGTCGAAGTAGGTGTAACCGCTGCCGCTGCCGGCGGTCTGCATGAGCACCACGTTGTAGAAGTTCGTCGCGGAGTCGACGAACTTGTTCTTCTTGTCGGCGGCGGCGAACTTCTGCCCGGTGGCGATGAACTCGTCCCAGGTCGGCCAGAGCGCGCCCACCTGCTCCCGGTCGAAGGGCAGTTTGGCGGCCTTGAACAGGTCGCTGCGGTAGCAGATGGCCATCGAGCCGATGTCGGTGCCGAGGCCGAGGACCTTGCCGTCGGGCGTGACGCCCTGCTCCCACTTCCAGGACAGGAAGTTGCCCTTGAGGTCGTTGGCGCCGTGGTCGGCCAGGTTCACGAACTTGTCGGCCTGGGCGTAGAACTGGACGATCGTGCCCTCTTCGAGCGCGACGACGTCACCGGCGCCCGCGCCGGCCGTGATCTGCTGCGTCAACCGGGTGTTGTAGTCACCCAGGCCCAGGCCCTTGCCCCGCTCCTGGATCTTGATGTTCGGGTGCTCGGACTCGTACTGCTTGTAGAGCTCCTCGTACCCGAAGCCCTGGTCGCCGAAGACGTCGACGACCAGCGTGATCGGCCCGTCGCCCGATTCCGAGTCGTTGCCGCAGGCCGTGCCGGTCGCGAGCACGGCGACCGACGCAAGGGCGATCGCCGCGAAGCGGCGGCGTGAGGTGACGCTCATCCTGACCCCTCTTTCAATGTGAGGCTGGGTTTTCGGTGTGGTGGGAAGTGCTGTTCGCGCACCCGCCGAATCACGGGGGATTGTTGGCCGGACCGTCGGGAGTGATCCACGACACGTCCATGGGAACGCTCCCATGAGATTGCCGGGGCGTGACATGGGTGTCAATAGACCGATGGGAGCGTTCCCAGATCGTTACCGCCGATGCCGCTCGCCGCGACAGCGCGCCTAAAGAAGGGTCAGCAGAAGCGCCGCAGAAGCGTGCTCACCCGGCCCGGGTCGAAGGCGTCGGGATCGAAGCCGGAGCCGACCCAGGCGCTCATCACGGCGTGCTCCGGATGGGCGGGATCGGCCAGCGCGGCCCGCAGCGCGGCGTATCCCGACGGCCCGCCGACACCCTCCGGCGGCCCGGCCCGCTCCCCGTCCAGGCAGGCCGGGTACCGCCGGGCGGGGTCGGCGACACACACGTCCTCCACCAGCAGATCGTGCTCCCACCAGTCCTCGAAGTCGTAGACGTACAGCACCCGCGCACCCCGACCCACCACCGCGTCCAGCCGGACATCCAGCTCGTCCCGCAGGCCCAGCTCGCCGTCGGGATCCGGCTGCCCGTACTGCGTCCCGTCGATCTCGAAGGAGTGCAGCCGGCAGTCCCGCCAGCCGACGGAGTGCTGCACCACCCGGTGCACCCGGTCCAGCGTGAAGCCGCCGGGGACCTGCACCCGCCGCCAGACCGCCGGGCGCACCCCGGCCACCGTGATGCGCACCTGGAGGATCCGGCGCGGTGACATGGCCACCGTGTACATCTACCACGGGCGAGCCCCTCGCCCCACCGTCCGGGCCGGGCCCCGGCCCGTCCGCGTCGGCGACGCTCCGGCAATCTCCGGGCCGCGCCCGGCCGCCGCGCACTAGGCTGCCGACATGATCTGCCGAGCGTGCCGGGATCGGCGACACGACGAATGTCCCGGCCGGACGTGGTGCGACTGCCAGCACCGCAGGCCCGAGCCGACCCCTCCGGTGACCGGCCCGGCGGGCGAATGAGCGCCGGTACGCCGATCCGCCGGATCTGGCCGGCGCCCTCGTCCGGTCCTCTGGACGAGGCGGAGCTGACCCACCTCTATCGCCGGGCGGGCCACCCCCGGCTGCGGGTGAACTTCGTGACCAGCCCGGACGGCGCGGTGAGCCTCCACGGCTACTCCGCCGGCCTCTCCGGCGAACCGGACAAGCGGGTCTTCGGGCTGCTGCGAATGCTCTGCGACGGCCTGTTGGTGGCCGCCGGCACCCTGCGCCACGAGGGCTACCGCGCGGTACGCCTGAGCGAGCCACGCCGGGCGTGGCGGCGGGAGCACGGCCTGACCGAGTACCCGACCCTGGTGGTGGTCTCCCGCTCGCTGGCGCTCGACCCGGCTCAGGCCGCGCTCGCCGACGCCCCGGTACGGCCCGTCGTGCTGACCACCGAGGCCGCCGCGCCCCCGGCCGGGCTCACCGACGTGGTCGACCTGGTCCGCCTCGGCGGCGACGCGGTCGACCTCGCCGCCGGCCTGGCCGAGCTGCGCCACCGCGGGCTGGGGCAGCTGCTCTGCGAGGGCGGGCCGCACCTGTTCGGCGCGCTCACCGCCGCGGACCTGGTTGACGAGCTCTGCCTGACCGTCTCGCCGCTGCTCGCCGGGGCCGGCCCGGGACGGATCACCGCGGGCGACCCCAGCGCGCCCCGGCCGCTGGGACTGCGGCACGTGCTGGCCGCCGACGACGGGGTGCTGATGCTGCGCTATGCCCGTGCCGGAGCACCAGCCCCCGCCTCCGCGGCGGCCGGATAGACCGGGTGGACCGGCGGCACGGGCGCGCGCCGCGTGGGCCGAGTCGGCCTGTCCCGGCATCAACCCGCCGACCCGCGCCGACGCCGGTCGCGCCCAGGCGTGGATTCCGCCGCCGGCGCTGCCCAACGTCGGCCACCACCGGCCCGATCGCCTCTAGGCTGGGGAAATGGGCTCCGCTCAGGTCGACGACACCGGCACCGCGCCGGCCAGGCCGCCCCTGCTCGCCGGCGGCCTCCTCGTCGCCGGTGGCGGCGTGGACGTGCTGTCGGCCTGGGCACACACTGTCAGCGACCCCTTCGTCACGATCGGCGAGGAGGGCGTGCGCCACGTCGACATCACCGGCTGGGCCTGGCTGAACGTCGGAGTCGGCGCGGCGGTCACCCTGGCCGGGCTGCTGGTGCTCACCGGGCGTCGAGGCGCCCTACCGGCCGCCGTCGGCGCCGCCGCGCTGGGGATCCTCGTCGGCGTGTTGCTGTTCCCATACGCCCCGATCCGGACGCTGCTGGTGGTGGGGCTCGACGGCGCGGCCGTCCGGCTGCTGCTGCGTCACCGGTGAGGGCTCAGCGGGACTCACAGATCTGCCCCGTCCGCGCCGGGTCCCCCTCCCGGGTCGCCGCCCAGATCGGGTTGAGCGACGCCGCCAGCGAGGGTGCCTGCCAGGCCGCACCCAGCCTCTGCAGCAGCTCGTACTCCTGCCGGGGGCGGCGCACCGGATCACCGGCCAGGAAGTCGGTCACGCGATCGCCGACGGTTTGTCCGCCCACCAGCCCGCCGTGGAACGCCGGTTGCTGGTAGACCGGGATGCGGCTGTACTCCCCCGGCGGGGCCTCGGCGGCGCTGACGGTGGGCAGGAAGGCGATCATCCGCACCCCGCCGACCGGGCAGAGGGTGCGGTTTCGGTAGAAGGGGGCGTCGGCCAGCAGCGAGCGCACGAACGGCGAGTCGGGGGTGTCATCGTGCTCCTGGGCCAGGTTCGCCAGCCAGAACATCCCGCGCAACTGCCAGCCCGTCGCCACGCCCCAGCTCTCGTGACCCGGGGGCGGGTAGTAGCTCCGGCCGGGCTGCACCAGCGGGTCGAACAACACCACGGCCGTCACCGGGCCGGAGGGCAGCCGCTCCAGGAAGGTACGGGCCACCATGGCGCCCTCGCTCTCCCCCAGCAACGCGATCGGCCGGCGGGTGCGCTTGTGCAGCGCGTCGACCTGAGCGGCGAGCAGCGCGCTGCTGGAGTCCAGCGACTGGTGGGTGGCGGCCGGCGCGTACGGCAGGGGCCGTCCCTGCGCGTCCAGGCCCCGGTAGGAGAAACGCTCCACCCGGGGGTCGGCGGCTGGACTGCCGTCCCAACTGGAGTGGTGCCCGCCCAGCACGATCACCGCGTGCGGCACCTTTTCCGGCAGCGGCTCGGACAGGATGGGCGGCCGCCACTGCGTCTGCTCGCCGCCGGCGGCGGCGGCGACCAACGGCGGGGCCCACACCGCGCTGGCCATGGCGAGCACGATGGCGGCGGGCGCGGCTGGCACCCGGGCCCACCGGACCCGGGCGGGCATCACCGCCGCGGCCACCGTCCGCCGCCAGAGCAGGCCGTTCACCACCCCGGCCAGGGCCGCCATGGGCAGCGTCCAGGCGTTCGGCGCCCAGGACATCAGCGCGCCGGCCAGGGTCAGCACCACGAAGTTGAGCCAGGCCCAGCCGACCAGCTCGATCGTGGGCAGCCCACGCCACCAGTCCCCCATGACGCCGGCCCGGACCAGGAACGGGGCGAGCAGCAGCAACGGCACCAACGACGCGAACAGGTACCAGCTCAGCGACACCACGGAGAAGGCCACCGAGAGCGCGGCCCAGGGCGAGACCACCACCGCGGCCAGCAGGGCGACCTCCAGGTTGCGCCGGATCAGCCATCCCCGGTTCGGCCGAGGCACTCCCGCCGGCCAGGCCAGCAGCGTCAGCGCCACCGAGAGCAGCCCCCGGACCAGGGTCACGCCCAGCAGCCCGAGCAGGAAGCTGGCCCACGAGTTGTGGTAGACCAGCAGCCAACGCAGGTCGTGGTACGAGTCGTACGGCCAGATGGCGGTGACCTGCGAGGACAGGCCGCGGGCGGCACGCAGGCCGACGGCGAGCAGCACCGCCTCCTCCACCAGCGGAGGCAGCGCAGCCAGCAGCAGCAGCGCGACCAGCCGACCCCTGGACCCCATGCC
>NZ_SMKN01000165.1 GCF_004348675.1 Micromonospora sp. KC606
CTTCTGACCGGTACCGGAGGTTTATCGTGACTGTCCTCGTCGACCCGCCGAACATCGGCGGGTCGACGAGGACAGTCACGATAAACCTCCGGTACCGGTCAGAAGACGGCCTTGGCCAACCCGAGGGCGCCCTGCTTCCAGGGATCCCGGCTGGTTCGGCCGGCCGAGGTGGGGGTGGCGGAGCGGTTCGCCCGCCACCAGTCGTAGGTGCGCAGGATCGCGTCGCGGTTGGACAGCCGCGGGGTCCAGCCGAGCACGTCGCGGGCCTTGTCGACGCTCACGTACGAGTCGGCCAGCAGTTTGTGGATCAGTCGCCCGTACACCGGCGAGAGCTTCAGTCGTTGCAGCAGCTCCAACGCGGCGACGGCGGGGCGGGCCGGGATGGAGACGACCCGTTTGCCGTGGCCGGCGGCGTCCAGCACGGCCTGGAAGTCCTCCCGGATGGTGGCGAACCGGTCGGCGGCGATGTTGAACGTGTCGTTGGCGACGGGGCCCGGCGCGTGCAGGACGGTGCGCACCGCGTCGACCAGGTCGTCGATGGCCAGCATCTGGATCCGGACGTCGCCGCGGCCCAGCACCGGGAAGTTGCGGCCCTCCTCGGCCCACTCGAACAGCATCGAGAACAGCCCCATCCGGCCCGGCCCGAGGAAGGTCTTTGGCCGCAGCATCGGCAGGCACATCCCGCGGGCCCGGAACCGCTCGGCCACCTCCTCGGCGCCAGCCTTGGCCCGGCTGTACGGGTCGACCGGCTCGCGCGGGTACCGCTCGGTGGTCGGGACGACCTTCGGCAGCCCGTACACGGCGGTCGAGGAGACGTGTACGACCCGTTCGGCGCCGCTGCGTTCGGCGGCGCCCAGCACCGTCTCGGTGCCGCCCACGATGATCGACCGGATCTCGTCCTCGGGATAGCTGGGCAGTGCGGCGGCGGTGTGCACCACCGCGTCCGCGCCCCGCAGGGCAGTGCCGACCCGGGCGACGTCCCGCACGTCGGCGACCGTGTAGCTGACCCCCGGCACCGGCTCGGCCGGCTCCCGGACGTCCAGGCTGCGTACCCGCCAGCCGTCGTCGGCCAGCGCCCGCACCAGGTGCCCGCCCAGCATTCCGCTGCCGCCGGTCACCACCACCGTCTTGCCGTTCGTGTTCACCACAGCGACGACACCTTCTCCTTGACGAAACGGGTGACCAGCCGGGGCAGGCCCTGGGCGAGTGTCTGGTCGAGGCGGTCGACGAAGCGCTCCACGTCGGTGGGGTCGACGACCAGCGGGGGGGCCACCACCAGCGGGTTCTTCCCGTTCAGCGTGTAGTACGTGTAAATGTCGTGGTCTCGGTAGAGGGCGCTGACGACCGCGCAGGTGACCAGCTTCGTACCGAACTGGGGGTCGCGGGCCAGGCCGCCCGGCGCGAGTTTGGCGACCACGTCCAGGGCGCGCGGTGCGTCGAGGAACACCCCCCACAGGGCGCCCGCGCCGCGGACATCGGAGACCGTGTCCGGGTGCTCCTTGGCGATCCGGGCCAGCCCGGGTGCCAGGATCCGTTCGATGTCCCGGGCCCGGCCCGGGAAGTCCTCGTCGACCGCCACGTTGATCGCCTCGATCGCGGTGGCGGTCTCTTCACCGAAGCCGTAGTACGTGGTGCTGGTGCTCTGCAGCAGGGCGTCGTTGAGGCTCTCGTAGGCCTTGTGGAAAATCGGCCGACGGGCCACGTACGCGGAGATCGAGGACTTGCCGCCACCGAAGGACTTGGACGTGGTCACCACGTCCGGGATCAGCCCCGGATAGCGCATGAAGTAGAACATCGTGCCGGTCTTGCCCCACCCGGTGTAGATCTCGTCGAAGACCAGGACGATGTCCTCCCGGGTGCACAGCTCCCGCAGCCCGCGCAGGAACTCCTCGGAGCACCAGCGCATGGTCGAGGCGCTGAACGGCTCGATCAGGATCGCGTAGACGTCGCATCTGCCCCGGCGGTCCCGGGTGGCGTCGACCGCCGCGCGCACCGCGTCGAGGTCGTCGTACGGGAAGCTGACCACGCCCGGGATCCCGGGAAACTTGAAGTGGTTCTGCGCGCTGCCGGTCAGGCTGCCGGAACCGAGCAGTTTGCCATGGAAGCTGATGTCGCTGCGCAGGATCGTGTTGCGCTTGCCGCCGTGGTACTTGTAGGCCAGCTTGACCGCGCCCTCGACCGCCTCCGCGCCCGAGTTGGGCAGGAACGACATGTCCAGGTCGCCGGGGAGCACCGCGGCCAGGTTGTGGGACAGCGCGGCCAGGTACGGCGAGAAGTAGGTCTTGTGGACCTCCATCCGCTGCCGTTCCTGGAAGCGCTTGCGGGCGGCCAGGATGCGGGGGTGGTTGTGACCGTGGTTGAGCACCCCGACGCCGCCGGTGAAGTCCAGGATCGCCCGCCCGTCGCGGGTGTGGATGTAGGCGCCCTGGGCGTGGTCGACCAGCTCCCGGCCGAAGCCGAACGAGGTCATCAGGCTGACCTGGCTCTTGTTGACGTACCTGCGGTACAGGTCCTGCACCTGGGTGACCGAGAGCTGCTCCGCGGCGTCGATGGTCAGTAGCTCGGACATGGGGTTTCCTTTCCGGACATCGGATTCGTGGGTGGAGTGGGCGGACGGGTCAGCCCGGTGTCGGGGTCAGCCCGGTGTCGGGGTCAGCCGGGCGTCGGGCTCGGCGGGGCGCCGGGTCGACGGGCGGGTCGGGCGGTCCCGCACGACGGCGGCTCGGGTCGTGCGGTCCCGGACGGCGACGGCGGCCAACGCCACCGCGGCGGTGAGCACCTCGGCGAGGGTGGTGAGCACCCGGCTGGCGATCGCCGCGGTGACCGCCGCCGGCAGCGGCAGCACCGTGGCCAGGGCGGCGACCATGGTCACCTCCCGTACGCCGGCCCCGTCCGGCACGAACAGGGCGAGCGTGCCGGCCGTGGTGGCCAGGGCGAACGCGCCGACAGCCACCGGCAGGGCGGCGCGGGCGTCCGCGCCGAGGAGGACCGCGACGATCCACAGGTGCGCGCCCGAGAGCACCCAGGACAGGCTCTGCCACGCCATCGAGCGGCGCACGTCGGCCGGCCGGTCCAGCACCGGCGGGCGGGGCCGGCGGGTCACCCGGGCAGCCAGGCCGACCAGAGCGTCGATCACCCGGGGCCAGCCGGCCAGCACGGCCAGCAGCGTGACCGGGACGAGCAGCCAGGCCAGCCCCGAGCTGAGCACGGCCGGGCCGACCAACAGTCCGACCGCGCCTCCGGTCAGCAGCACCACGACCAGGTTCACCAGGTAGGTGCCGGCCATCCGGGCCCGGCCGATGCCGACCTTCTCCCCGAGCCGGATCTGGGCCAGCAGGCCCCACACCCGGCCGGGAACGAACTTGCCGAGGAAGCCGACGAAGAACATCCGGATCCCGGTACCGGCCGGCACCGGCGCGCCGACCGCCGCCAGGGTCAGCATCCAGGACCGGGTGCCGCAGAGCAGGCCCACGGAGGTGATCAGCAGCGCGCCGAGCAGCCAGGGGATCGTGTCCGGGCGCAACAGCCGGCCCAGCGTCGACCACTGCTGTCCGCGCAGGGCCAGCGCGACCCCGCCGGCCACCGCCGCCACGAAGGCGACCGTCAGCGCGCCCCGCAGCACCCGCCGCCAACCCTGCCGGTCGCTCATGACCGGCCTCCCGCCAGGGTCAGCGGCTGTGGCGCGCCGGCGCCGCGCAGCCGGGCGGCGAAGCCGGCCGCCGCGCCGGCCACGATGGCCAGCTGGGCCACCAGGTGTACGCCGACGAACCAGGCCAGGAAGGCCAGCCCTCGTTCCCGGCGGACGAACGGCAGCAGCCCCGGGTCGGCCAGCAGGAACAGCCCGAAGCAGGCCAGCGGCACGGCGAGCAGGGCCGGGTGCGCCAGCGCCAACGGCAGCGTGGCCAGGACCATCGGAGCGGCCAGTACGCCCAGGGCGGGGTTGACCGCGACGCTGCCGGCGCGCATCCGGTGCGCCCCGGCGAAGGCCGCCAGCGGCAGCGAACGCCGGTACTGTTCGCGCAGCATCGCCCGGAGCCCGGCGCAGTCGTCGTGCCGGCCGACCACCGTGTCGGTCAACCGGATCACGGTCACCCGGGCGAGCCGGTCGCTGTACTCGACGTCCTCGGCGTCGCGGAGCCCCTCGTGGAACGGCCCGGCCGCCAGGAACGCCGAGCGCCGCACCGCGGCCAGCGCGAAGACGGCCGTGTTCACCCGGCCCACGCTGCGCCGCCGCCACCAGTGCGCGTGCAGGACCTTGTAGTGCTCGATCGGCCCGTCGTCGTAGAGCGGCCGGGTGTCGTACGTGCCGTGCACGCAGCCGCACTCCGGGTCGGCGGCCATGACCGCCAGCGCGTTGGCGATCGCGTCGGTCCGCAGCGCCACGTCGGAGTCGACGAAGAAGAGAATCTCGCCGCGCGCCTCCCGGGCGCCGAGATTGCGGGCTGCCGAGACGCCCTGGTTGCCGCCACCTGAGACGACGCGGCACGGGTATCCCGCCGCGATCTCCCGGGACCGGTCGGTGGAGCCGTCGTCGACGACGATGACCTCGTACGGGCGGTGGGTCTGCGCGAACACGGCGTCCAGGCACGCGCCCAGGGTCTTCTCGTAGTTGTAGTTCGGCACGATCACCGACACCGTCTGCTGATCCGCGGCCATCCGGCCTCACCCTTTCGCATTCGACGTCCTTAAGACGTCCAGGAATATCGGTGCCCACGACGTTAGGCGCGTGTGGATCGTTGGCCAAGGTGGCGGATTCCGATCCGGGTGGGATTTCCTCGAAGGTGGCAGGAGTACTACGACCAAGAGCGCATTCGCGCGGCACGGAAAAAGGGCGTCCCGCACGCCTTTTCCGCGACGTGCGGGACGCCCTCGACTCAGGGTCAGATTCGGGTGGCAGGTGGGGTCAGTTCCGCTGTGTGACGTACAGCAGGAGCGGCGGATAATCGTCGGCGGTGCTCAGCAGGGACTGCTGGATCCGCAGCAGCCGCCCGCGACAGCGGCTCAGCAGCGACAGCGGCGGGGCGGGCGGGGCGAGCCCGGTTGCCGGCCGCCCGGCCGGGAACCGCACCCCTGTGGGCCGGCCAACCCCGGGCGTGGGGCGCACCGGGTGGTCCAGCGAGGTCGTGGTGGTCATGCTGCTCCTTTCGGTCGTACGCGGATCGGCAGTCGGCGCCGGTCACACCTCCGCCAGTCGGTTGACGGCCAGGTCGTCCCAGCGCCGCGCCTGCGCGTCGTGGCCGAGCCGGCGGTGGCAGTCGGCCAGGACGGCGAACGCCGCCGGGTCGTACGGGTCGACGTCCAGGGCCCGGCGGTTCCAGTGGATCGCGGTCCAGAGGTCGTCGACGCCCAGCGCCTGCTCGCTGAGGAACCGCAGGGCGTGCAGTGCCTGCGTCCGGAGCCACTCGCGTTCCGCCACCACCCACTCCGCGTCCTGGTTCGGCAGCAGGGGGCCCCGGTAGATCGCCACCGCGCGCCGGAAGTGCTCGGCGGCGCTGCCGTGGTCGCCGGTGGCGATGGCGGCGGTGGCAGCCCTGACCCGCCGGTCGAACGCGGCGACGTCGATCCACAGTTGGTCGGCGCGGAGCAGGTAGCCGCCGTCCACCGAACAGATTCGCACCGGCGTCGGCTGGTCGGCCGCCCCGCACAGCGCACGCCGGGCGCCGTGCACCGCGGCCTTCACCGAGGTGGCGCCGGCCGACGGTGGCAGGTGTGGCCACAACGCCTCGCGCAGGGTGTCCCTACTGACCGGCCGGCCGCGGTGGACCAGCAGGTACTGCACCAGGGCCCGCGACCTGCCGGCCCGCCAGTTGGTGACGGGACGACCATGAATGGAGATCCGAAATTCGCCGAACAGCTCGACGCTCGACGTTTCTGCATTGCTCGACATCTGGCACCGCCGTATTCCGTCGGCCCCCTCGTCGGGAACGACGCACCGACCATAAACAGCGGCACCGCGGTGGCCAAGGTGGCGGGTTCTGCCGCAGTGGCGAAGGTGCCGGTTGGTGGTACTGATCCTACGACCATGGTCGTATGCCGGGTCAGTGTCACGGATGAACCGCAAAAGGCTCTCCGCCGCCAGGCTATTGGCATGACCTATCACTCGGTAATTCGGCCTGACCGGTCTTTCCGCATCGAGGGTCTCGTCCGGCCGTCGGCGCCGATCATCGTGGCCGTCGCGGAGGGCGGCCGGCACGTGTCGGCGAGTTGGCGTGAGGCCCGGCCGGTCGTCCAGGTCATCTTCCAGTTGCGGTTCCTCGCCGGCGCGGCGGTCGCCGCCCCGCAGGGGATCGTCACCCGCCCCGCGACCCTGCTGCTCGGCGCGCTCGCCTGGCTCTGCGCGACCTGGTGCGTCTACCTGCTCAACGGGCTGTCCGACCAGGTCGAGGACCGCCGAAACGGCTCGACCCGGCCGCTGGCCACCGGGGCGCTGCCGGCCGGGGTCGCCCGGCGGATCGTGATCGGCCTGGCCGCGGTCGCGCTGGCGCTGGCCGGGGTGGTCTCGCCGCGGATGGCCGGGCTGGTGGCGTTGATGCTGGCGCTCGGTTGGTTGTACTCGGCCGGTCCCCATCCGCAGAAGGGCAACATGCTGGGTTTCGTCCTGGTGGTCGCCGCCGGTGGAATCGTCACCTACCTGGCGGGGAGCGCGGCTGCCGGTGGCCCGGTCAAGCCGGACCTGATGGTGATGATGGTGGCCATGTCGCTGTGGATGGCGCTGGCCGGCACCACCAAGGACCTGTCCGACGTGGCCGGTGACCGGGCGGCCGGGCGTCGCACCCTGCCGGTGCTGCTCGGCGACCGGGGCGCACGCCGGCTGATGGCCGGGCTGGTCGTCGTTGCCGGCGGCGTGCTGCTCGTCGGTGCCCTGCTGGTGGCTCCGGCGCTGGTGGCTCCGGCGACCGTGCTGGCCGTCGGTGCGGCCGCGGTGGTCGGCTGCGTGCTCACCGGCGCGGGCGCCACCGACCGGCGCCGGCAGCGTCGGCCGTACCGGATCTTCATGGCCAGTCAGTACGCCGTTCACCTGATGGTGCTGGGCCTGTTCCTGCTCTGAGCGGGAGGACGTCCGAGGTGGCCCATCCGGCTCCGGTCCGATCCCGCGCCCGATTCCGTCGGCGCCCGGGTCGGGATCCAACGACCCGGGCCGGGAGGGGCTGTCGCCTGGACGGGGCCGAGTAGTCGTCAGCGCGGCTCCTGCGGCCAGCGGCGTCCGCTGTGGACGGACCGCATAGACGGCGGTTGGTTCTACTCTCCGCGACCTGGGCGCTACCGTGGTAGCCTCGGGCGAGACAGCGGGGGGATCCGTGGCGAAGCCGTACGCAATGGAGCCCGTAGCCGAGGCCGAACTGTCCTCGACGGCGCGGGAGATCGTCGAGGCGTTTCAGGAGTCGCTGCGCCGGCAGGGCAGCGAGCTGGTCAACGGCCCCGACGTCCTGGCGCAGCTGGCGGTCCAGGTCCAGGCGGTGCTCGACGACATCGCCGCCCGGATGTCGGTGTCCGAGACGTCCCCCATGGAGTTGGTCGGCGAGGCCCGGCTGTTCAACGTCAACATCGGTGCCGACCGGGCCCGCCGGGGCATTCACCCGGTGCAGTCGCTGCGAGCGGCGACCACCCTGTTCGAGGTCATGCTACCGGTCATCACCCGCGACCTGCCGCCGACGGACAGCGCTGGCGCGCTGCGGCTCAGTCGGGCCCTGCACGAGGCCATCATGACCCGGGTGGCGCTGGCGTCGCTATCCTATGTGGCCTTCCTGATGGACAAGTTGCAGGCATCCCGGCAGGAGGAGCGGACCAGGATCGCCCGGGAGCTACACGACCGGGTGTTGCACGAGATGGGCCTGACCCTGCACCAGATGGACCTGCACCGGCACTACGCCGACCGGGATCCGGCGCAGGCCCGAGTCAAGATCGACACCGCCATCGAGTCGCTGGACGAGGCCCTGCGTACGGTGCGGCACCTCTCCGCCGAGCTGCGCCGGTCGGTGGGCGAGTACGGGCTGGAACGCACCCTGCGCGCCTATCTGGAGGCCAACGCGCCCGCCTCGGTGCAGTTCTCGATCCTGACCACCGGCGACGTCAAGGTGCTGCCGCCCGACGTGCTCGAAGAGCTGTATCTGATCATGCGGGAGGCGACGCGCAACGCCTTGCGCCACGCCGATCCCACCCGGCTGGAGCTCTCCATCGACGTGGGAGACAACGCGGTCGCCGCCACGGTGGTGGACGACGGGTGCGGCTTCGACACCAGCGATCCCGACCGGGCGAGCGGCGGCCTACCCTCGATGTACGAACGGGCGCTGCTGCTGCACGGCGTCCTCGAGCTGACCAGCACCCCCGGCCGCGGCACCCGCGTCGAGGTGCGCATCCCGTTCTCCGAGGCAGCCCTGTGAGCGCTGTTTCCCGGCCGCGGATCAGGGTGTGCCTGGCCGACGACCACAACCTGCTGCGGGACGGCATCCGGGAGATGCTGTCCACCGAGCCGGAGTTCGCCGTGGTCGGCGAGGCGTCGTCCGGGCCGGAGGCGCTGGGCCTGGTCGTCCGGCTGCGGCCGGACGTGCTGCTGCTCGACGTCGAGATGCCCGGCCCGGGCGCGTCGGCCATCATCCGTCAGACCAGGCGCATGGCGCCGGAGACCCGGGTGATCGTGCTGACCATGCACGACGACCCGGACATGGTGCACGAGCTGCTGGAGGCCGGCGCGGTCGCGTACCTGTTGAAGACGATCCTGCGGGACGACCTGGTCGCCGCGGTCCGCTCGGTGGTCCGCCGCCCCGCCCAGAGCGTGCTGCTGGCGGTGTCCCGGGAGACGGTGGAACGGCTGGACCGGCAGAAGCCGCGAACGAACGGCACCCCGCTGACCGCCCGGGAGCTGGAGGTGCTCCGCCTCATCGCGGAGGCGATGAGCAACGCGCAGATCGCCAGCCGGCTGTTCATCACCGAGGCCACCGTCAAGCGGCATCTGACCAACATCTACGCGAAGTTGCAGGCGGTGTCCCGGGTGGACGCCATTCGGAAGGCGACCGCCGCGCGGCTGATCAAGCCGATGGATGACCACCCCACCACCATTTGACCGTGCCGGGCAGGCGGGCATGACCGTGCTGTGACCGCCGTCGCCTAGGTTTTTCGGGTCGGAGTTCGTCGAGGTCGGTGCTGCGCCGCCCTCGCGCCACCCCGTCGGAAACGCCTGTTCCGTGTCCGGGAGTCTGGGAGCATCACATGTTTGGGCGGAAGGAGCCCCGCCACTTCCAACTGGTGGCTACCGAAGCCAGGGATTTCGCTGTCTGGCCGATCGGCCGACGCCCGCCTCGGGGTTGGCGCGTCGTCCCGTTCGCCGGCACGGTCCAGGCGTGCGGTCGGCACGTGGCGGAGCTACGCAGCGCTGGCGGGGCGCGGGCCTGCAACGGCCGACCGTCCCCGGCGGCACACGCGACGCTGGTAGGGCTGTTGCGCAAGGCGGCAGGGGAGCAGCCGGATGCCCCGGCGCTGTCCGCGGCAGATCTGCGGGTGTCCTACCGGCTGCTCTGGGAACTGGTCGATGATCTGGCCGGACGCCTTACCGAATCGGGTGTCGGCCCGGGCGAGCGGGTCGCGGTCGCTGGACGTAACGCCCCGGATCTGCTCGTCGCCGCGCTCGCGGTGCTGGTCACCGGTGCCACCTGCGTCCTGTCGGCGGGTTGGCGCCCGGACGGTGCGATCGCGGCGGTGGCGGACGCCCGGCCGGGCCTGGTGCTGGCGCCGGCCGGGTCCTCGGCCGCGCTGCCCTGGTCGCCGATGGTGGTGGCCCGCTGGCAGGGCGTGACCGGTGCGGCCTGGCAGGCATGCGCCGCCCTGGAGCCGGCGGTGGTCAGTGTCGGCGCGGACCACGCGGAGGCGTCGCTCGTGGTGCTGCCGCCGAAGCCCGGCGTCGCCGGTGTGGTGTGGCGTGGCCGGCAGTTGGCCTGGCTCGCCGGCGACTGCGGACTGCCCCCGCTGGGTGGCGGTGACCGGCTGTTGCCACCGGCTCCTCCCGGTACGCCGGTGACGGCGGTGGTGGCGATGCGCGCGCTGCTCGCCGGTGCGGAGCTGGTCCTGCCCGAGCAGGGTCCGGGGCGGACCGCAGGGGACTCCATTGGCCCGGGGCCGGCCGCGCCGGTTCCGGCCCGGTGGCGGCTGCGGGCCGACCGAGCCGGCGGGTCACTCGACGAGGTGGAGTTGTTCGGCTTCGCCGAGACCTCGATGCTGTGCGCGGCCGTGGTTCCCGGCACCGCTGACCTGGAGCCGTTGCCGGACGTCCGGCTGTATGTCCTCGATGCGCAGCTTGGTCCGGTGCCGCGCGGGGAAACTGGTGAGTTGTACGTCGCCGGCGCTCCGTTGGCCGCCGGCTACCTGGACCAACCCGAGTTGACCATGAGCCGGTTCCTGCCCGACCCGCTCGGTGAGGGGGAGGCTGGCCTGATGTTCCGCACCGGCCTCCTGGCCCGGCGACTCTCGGGTCACCGGTTCGCGCTGGTCGACCCGGCGCCCAGGGCAAGGAGGCGCTGGAACTGACCTTCCGGGAGGCGCTGCGGCTCGGGCACAACTCCGTCGGCACCGAGCACATCCTGCTCGCCCTGCTGGAGCTGGAGCACGGGGCCGGCGTGCTCCCCGGCCTGGGTCTGCACAGGACCGGAGTCGAGGAGCGGGTCAGTGCCGTCCTGGCCGTCGTGCAAGTGGCCCGGTAGCTGGGGGTCGGCCGTTCGCGAACTGGCGAGGCCGGTGCCGTCGGTGGCCGGGACACGGCGCGGGCGTGCGCGCCGTGTCCCGGCCACCGACGGGTAGGCCGTCAGGACGTGGTCGGGAAGCCGTACCGGGCGGCGTGCTCGGGATCGGCCGGGTCGATCTGCCGGATGCCGGCATCGGCCAGCCTCTTGTTGACCTCGTCGAGCCGCTCCCGGACCAGCTGGGCCTCATCCTCGGTGACCCGGCCCCGGTGCGGCTTCCCGGCGTGCTCGATGGTGCCGTAGTCCAGCTTCTCCGCCCCCTTGCGCGCCTTGGGTGGGCGCACTCGTTCGGCGGTCTTCAGCAACTGGGCCATCGGCGTGTCGGTGGCCATGGCGTCGAACTCGCTGGCGGTCAGCACCACCCGGCGCGGTTCACCGTGGCCGTGCCGGTCGTGGATCTCCACGATGGCGACGTCCAGCGTCGCGTCGTCGATGCTCTCCACCTCGGCCGGTGTGGCGTCCAGCTGCACGGGCCCGGCCACCAGGTCAGGGTGCTCGAGCACGACGACCTTGACCATTTCGTCGTCGGGCCGCAGCACCGTGCCGCTGAAGTCGGAGACGTGGATCGTCTTCTTGCCCATGCGCGGAGCTTCTCCTGTCGTTGACCGGGACTCGGACCACAAGACGCTACCCGACAGGTGTGCGAAAGCCCGCCCTGGACGGCCCCGGTGTGTCGCCGTTGTCCCGTCTCGTCAACGGGTGCTCAGGCCGCGCCGGGAGGAGGTGCCGGCTGGCAGACTGTTGAGGTCGCCCCAGGTGAGCGTCGTCTTCGTCCTGTGCCTGGTTCGTGCCTCCCGGTATCGCGGCTGGCCCGGAAAACGCCCGACGGCCTCCGCCGCCCGCCACGCCCGCTCGCTGTCCTGCTGGTACCGGTCATTCGGCTGCTTCGGCATGACCATTACCATCCCAAGGAAAGTTGTACATGTATGGAAATCGATATGACGGTCAATCGATGTATGTAAATTCTGTGTATCGCGGTGCCCGGAACCGGTACCCCGGTGAGCGGCGTCCGAACCCTCCGGCCGCCCGATCGGGAGGCCCCGCCGGCCGGTCCGGCGTACCGTGATCACGGTTGGTCGTACCGGATCGGGGTGAGGGAGGTCTGCGGTGCTCGACCGCCGGCTCTACCTGCACCTGGCCACCTGGCTGGGGCAGTGGCCCGCCGGCCCGGGCCTGCACGTCGTGGGTTCCCGACGGCGGGGCCGGCCGGCATGGGACGGTCGGCTGCGCCCGGCGATCGCCGTACGCGCCGGCGACAGCACCGTGCTCTCCGTGCCTCCGGAGCGGGTCGCGGCGATCCGAGCCCTGGCCCGCGGTCCGGAGGCCGGCCTGTCGGCCGCGCTCCCCGCCGCCGTCGGCCAACCGGGGTGGGTCGTCCACCATGACACCTTCCGGTGGAGCCTCGCGCCCGCGCCGCTGCCGGACGTGGGGGAGTGG
>NZ_SMKN01000166.1 GCF_004348675.1 Micromonospora sp. KC606
AGTTCCTCGCGTGATCGGCGTAGACGATTTCGCTCCGCGCCGGCGACGCCGCTATGCCACCGTGGTCATCGACGCCGAGAGCCACGAGCGGATCGACGTGCTGCCCAACCGCACCGCCGACACCATCGAAAGCGTGGCTGCGCGAGCATCCCGGCGTCGAGGTCGTGTGCCGCGACGGCTCGGCCACCTACACCGAGGCGATCCGCCGCGCCCGGCCCGACGCAGTCCAGGTCGCGGACAGGTGGCATCTGGGGCACCACCTGTGCGAAGCCGCCCTCAGCGAGGTGAAAGCGCACAGCAGCTGCTGGGCCCCGTACTGGGCGCACCCAGCAACCCTGCTCCACCACCGCATCCTCCTTGGATAGCAGCACTCTCCGTCACCACCGAGTGTGAGACAGGGCCATTCGTTCTACAGGCCCTGGACGCAACCGGAGCGGTCCTTCGAGCCGCATGATGACTGGCTGTGCCGCTCACCGATGACCACGCCACCCAGCGGCAGTTCCTGGCGAAGGGCGTGGCGCAGGTCGGTGTGTACGGGTTGTTTCCAGCAGGTGGATGCCGGGCTGGAGCGTGGTGCCGCCGCGTCCGCGGACCCGTACCCGGCCGGCTACCTGTCCGACCGGGAGGTATCCGGCGTCGTAGGGGTGGGTGTCGCAGAAGATGACTCGGGCGGCGGGGACGTCACGGGCCGTTGCGGAACAACTGCATCCGGGCTAAGACCACTCTGTCTGACTGCGGGTTCGGCCCCGTGGCCGCCAGTCGGGCGGGCCAGCTGGGTCCACGCGCGCAGGACCCATTCCACCGGCCCGTACCGGAAGAGCCTCATCCATCGCCGGCTGAGGACCAGTTGGGCGGCGTAGATCGCCAGGGCGGTGGCCAGCACCGCTGGCGGCGTGAGCCGACCGGCCAGGCCGAGGCCGACACCGGTGAAGAGTAGGACCGCGATCGCGGACTGGCCGAGATAGTTCGACAGGGACATCCGGCCGGCCGGCGCCAGCAGGGCCGCGAGCCGGTGCCCCCACGGCGCGTGCAGGGCTCGCAGCAGGGTGGCGGCGTAGGCCGCGGCGAGCAGCGGCGCCGTGATGATGTCGGCCGCGAAGGCGAACGCGTCGAACGCGGTGTCGGGGTAGTACACGGAAGCCGACGCGTACACCACCGCCCCGGCCGCTCCGGTGGGGAATCCGATGGCCTGGGCCCGGCTGGCGGCGCGCAGCAGCCGGTCGGGATCGGCGAACAGCCGCCGGTTTCCCGCCGCGAGTCCAGCTAGCATCGCGGCGAGCGCACCGGGTGCCAGGGCGAACAGGACGGCAGCTCCGGCGAGGGGCAGCTGATCGAGGTGCGCGGCAATCACCGATCCGGCGCCGCCGCGCAGATCGTGCAGGGTCCGCTCGGCGTCGGCGGCCGCCAGCGGATCGGTGGCGTCGAGCCCGCTG
Organism: Micromonospora sp. KC606; assembly: GCF_004348675.1. Taxonomy (GTDB): domain Bacteria; phylum Actinomycetota; class Actinomycetes; order Mycobacteriales; family Micromonosporaceae; genus Micromonospora. The sequence goes on from NZ_SMKN01000166.1 coordinate 1,434, forward strand.
GCCAGCAGTGCGCCCAGCCCGGCATGCACCGCTGCGAGCAGGACAGTGACGACGACGGCGAGAGCGAGGGCTCGCCGCGGCGCCATCCGGCGCAGCGCCAGCAGGACCAGGCCGAGAACGGCGTACGTGGTCAGGATGTCGCCGGGGAACAGCAGGACGGCGTGCAGCACGCCGATCACGAACAGCCCGGCCAGCCGGCGCAGGAAAGCGGGCGCGGAGCCGGGCCGGAACTGCAGCGTGCAGCTGTATCCGAAGAGGAACGAGAACAGCAGGTAGAACTTCGTTTCGAAGCCTGCCGCGACCAGCCACTCGACGAGGTGGCCGAGCCGGCTCGCGGCCATCGGGTCCGCCGCGCCGCGGAAATGGTGCGGCGAGGCCAGGTAGCCGAGGTTGACGACGAGTATGCCCAGCAGGGCGAATCCGCGCAGGGCGTCGAGGTCGGTGAGGCGCCGGTCGGTCGGGGGGCGAAGGATGGCACCGGTCATGCCGGTGAAACTATCATGCCAGAAACGAACGTTCCAGAAACGATAGATTGTTGGTTCGGCTATGGTGACGGGCGTGCTGGAGCCGCTCGTCGAGGTGCCCACCCGCACGCTGGTGCATGCGCTGTTGCGGCGGGACGGGACCGTTGCGGCCGACGAACTGTACGAGGTGGCCGGCCTGCTCGCCATGTCCGACCAGCAGGTCCGGCTGTCGATCAAGCGGCTGGTCGCGGCAGGGGAGTTTGAGGTCGTCGGGCGGGGCCGGCGCGCGGTCCTGCGAGCCGCCGCGGATCTGCGGCGAGCGCTCGGCGCCGAGGTGAGGTTCGTCGGGTTCGCCTACCGCCAGGATCGGGGCCTGGAGCCCTGGGACGGTCGGTGGCACCTCGTGGCCTTCGCGGTGCCGGAGGCCGAGCGGCAGTCCCGCGACGCACTGCGCCGAGAAATCCTCTACCTGGGTGGGGCGCCCGTGCAGGGTGGCCTGTACGTCTCGGCCAACGCCTGGGAGCCGCTCATCGACGAGGCGGTGCGCCGGCTCGGCGGATCCGCGACCGTCACCACCGCGACCACCCGCGACCTGGCGGTGGCCGGCGAGCGTGATCCCCGGCGGCTGGCCGCGCGGCTGTGGCCGGTCGCGGAAATCGCGCAACGGTGGACCCGGCTGGCGGTGGTGGCCGGGGCGCGGCTGGCCCATCTCGACGCCCACCCGGACCTCGGGCGCGGCGAGCGGCTGCGGTTCGCCATCGAGGTGGCCACCCTCTTCGACGAGGCCGCCCAGCCCGACCCACTGCTGCCCCCGGAGCTGCTGCCCGACCCGTGGCCGGGGGCCGAGGGACGGGCCCTGGCGGCACGGTGCTGGGCCAGGCTCGCCACCCAGGACGACGGCCAGCACCGAATCTTCACCCACTACGACGGGGCCATCCCGGATCTCGGCGCCGGATAGGCCTTAGTGGTGCTTTGTTACGGCTACCGGCGGCCAGCCCGAAGGTGCTGACCCAGCGCCTGCGACAGTTGGAGCGTGACGGCCTGGTCACACGCACATATCACGCCGAGATGCCACCACGGGTCGAGTACGAGCCGACAGATCTCGGCCGCACCCTCCCACCCGTCTTCCAGACACTGGTGACGTGGGCGAATTCCCACCTTGACCAGGTCATCGCCGCTCGCCGCCGATACGACGCCGGACCGGTGCGACACGGCACCTCACCTCGCCCGAAGCAGGGAGCAGGGCGCCCTCACCGCCCGCCCTGCTTCACCTTGCCAAGAACATCACCATCGGCGGGTTACGGTGCTACCGCTGCTGGCCCTCGGCTCGGGATCCGGGAGCTGTGGAAGTCGCAGGTGTCGGAGATGGTCGCGCACGTCGGCTACGCGAAGACGCTGTTGCACCTATGCCCAGCTCGTATTGGCTTGTCCGCCTCGACCGCGGTACCCGCAACGTGTCACGTCAGCTGGCTCAACCTGTACCGCGACCGGCTCGACCTCCACGGAGGCAGCCGGCTCAACGGCAGCGGCGAACTCGGCTTCGATCCAGTTCAGCCAGGACGCGTAGGTCGCCAGGAACACCAGCTCCGACATCCAGACCACGCGCAAGCGCATGTGGGCGCTGGTGTCGGGCTCGGCACGGCTGTCCTGAGCGACGCGGCGACCGGCTAGTCAGATCCAGCCTCTTGCTGATCGGAGGATTGGAGTGCCGCGCAGACGAAACGCGCGAGTCGTTCCGGGAGATCGCGCGGATCGTGGCGGGCTATGAACAGCCAGGACAGCACGGTACCGCCGAACATCGCGTGAAACAGGTCGACGTCGGGGAGCCGGTTCAGTTCGCCGCGGTGCACCGCTCGTCGCAGCAGTTCGGCGTTGCCTTCCCGCTCTGGCTCGATGAAGGTGGCGGTGAACCGGTTGGCGAGCGTCGGGTCGGTCGTGATTTCGCCCAGCAGCTTCAGCAGGGCGGCGGAGGCCGCCGGGTTGGTCAGATGGCTGATGATCACGTGCGCCAGCGCGGTCAGATCCCCGAGCAGTGACCCGGTGTCGGGTGGAATCTCCAAGGTCTCCCCGTGGATGGCGGCAGCGAAGACCATTTCCTGCTTGGTGGCGTATCGCCGGTAGATGGCCGCCTTGCCGATCCTGGCCCGGTTGGCCACCGCGTCCATGGTGAGGCCGGCGTAGCCGACCTCGGCCAACAGTTCCCGGGTGACCTGGGTGATGGCATCGTCCACTCGGCTCTCTCGAGGCCGACCGCCTTGTTGCCCATCCCCACGCATCATGGCAGTATACGAGACCGCTAGTTCCGGAACTGGCAGTGCCGAAACGGGGGCGGCTGAATCATGACCCACACCTCTCCAACAGTCGTGACCGGGGCCGTCCGCACGATCACCGGGCCATCGCGTCGGGCGCGGTGGGCGGCGCATACCGCAGCCCTCCTTGCGGTGCCGTCGGGCCTGTGGCGAATCGGTCTGGCGCTGGGGTTTCCCCTCGGCTACACCGAGCAGGGCCACCGCGACATGGTTGGCTCCACCGGATGGGGACCGGTGTACTTGATCGGGCTGAGCCTGTTGACCGAGGCGGCCGCCATGCTCACCCTCGGCCTCGTGCAACGCTGGGGCGAAGTCGTGCCGCGGTGGATCCCGCTGATCGGGGGCCGGACCGTCCCTCCGCTCGTTGCGGTGGTGCCCGCCTGGATCGGGGTGGCGGTACTCGCCGTGTTGTGGACTCCGTTCCTGTTGTGGTGGGTGGTACCTCACGACGGTATGACCGCCGCTGGACACACCCTCGTCGGGTTTCTCTACCTGCCGCTGGTTGCGTGGGCACCCTTGCTCGCTGCCGTCACCATCTCCTACCAGCGCCGCAGGCGGCTACCAGTCAGCCACGACACTCTCCACGTCACGCACGCGATCGGATCGGCTGGCCTGCAGTCCTCGCCGGCGAGGAATGGGTAAATCACAGCGGTTTGCCGGCGCACCCTCGACGAGCGACGTGAACCCGGTCGAGGTGCGAATCCGCCCACGTCGTCCGTGCCTGTGACCCTGAGTTCTTCCTCCGCCGCACGAATCATGTCCGGCGGAGCAGCGGGAGTGCCCCCGCGCTTGTTGCCGGCGTGCCAGAACGTCGATGCGACGTGCTCGGAGGACGCCACGCTGATCATCTTGCCACCGCGCGTCAGGCCACTGCTCGCCATCCAGCCCGACGTGCGAGGCGCGCACATCTGCCGCCGGTCGGGCGTCACAGACGGTGACCGCTCTCCGGGTCCCCCAACGTCCGACCTTGCCGATGAGTGAATGCCCGGTCTTGCAGGTTTCCGTTGACCTCAAGCAGAGCTGAGGTGCTTCACTGTCGGCCATGGATCTTGACAGTTTGCGCGTCGCCGTCACCGGCGCGGTTCCGCTGAGTTTGGTGCCGCGCGCAGGGTGACAGACCTGCGGCGCAGGGGACAGCGCCGCAGGCAGGTGGATGCGGCGCTGTCCCCTTGTGATCGGCTAGCTGATCTTCTTGCGGTAGATCGCTGTCGCGGCGGCGTAGGCGGCCACGAGGATGCCGGCGCACCAGGCAAGGGCGATCCAGATGTCGTTGCCGACGGGTTGCTGCGCGAACAGCGCGCGGAGAGTGTTCACGATGGATGTCACCGGCTGGTTCTCGGCGAACCATGCAACCGGGGCCGGCATCGATCCGGTGGGAACGAACGCCGAGCTGATGAAAGGCAGGAAGATCAGCGGATAGCTGAAGGCGCTCGCGCCGTCGACGGTCTTGGCGGACAGCCCCGCTATCACGGCGATCCAGGTGAGGGCGAGGGTGAACAGGATCAGGATGCCGCCGACGGCGAGCCAGTCGGCTACGGAGGCGCCGGTGCGGAAGCCCATGATCAGCGCAACGCCCGTGACGATCGCGGTCGAGGCCAGGTTGGCGACGAGGGAGGTCAGGACATGCGCCCACAGCACGGAGGGTCGTGGGATCGGCATCGACTGGAAGCGCTCGAAGATGCCGCCCTGCATGTCGAGAAACAGGCGGTACGCCGTGTAGGCGATACCGGATGCGATCGTGATGAGCAGGATGCCCGGGAGCATGTAGTTGATGTACGACTCGTCGGATCCGGTGTTGATGGCGCCGCCTAGCACGTACACGAAAAGCAGCATCAGTGCGACCGGGGTGACCGCTGTGGTGATGATGGTGTCCGGGCTGCGGAGGATGTGACGCAGGGAGCGGCCGGTGAGGGTTCCGGTGTCACTGAGGACGTGGGCGGTCATCGGGATTCCTCTCCTGCGGAGATGGTGGCGTCACTGGTGTCGCCGACGAGGGCGAGGAAGACGTCTTCGAGGGTCGGCTGCTTCTCGACGTACTCGACCTTGGCGGACGGGAGGAGCTGCTTCAGCTCGGCAAGGGTGCCGTTCTGAATGATCGTACCTTTGTGCAGGATCGCGATCCGGTCGGCGAGTTGCTCGGCCTCGTCGAGGTACTGGGTGGTCAGCAGGATGGTCGTACCGTCCTTGGCGAGCTGCTTCACCGTCTGCCACACCTCGATGCGGGCCTGCGGATCGAGGCCGGTGGTCGGCTCGTCGAGAAAGACGACCGGCGGGTTGCCGACGAGGCTCATCGCGATATCCAGCCGCCGCCGCATGCCGCCCGAGTACGTCGCCACCCGCCGGTTTCCGGCATCAGCGAGCGAGAAACGGGCGAGCATGTCGTCGGCGATCGCACCCGGGTCCTTCAGGTGGCGAAGCTTCGCGACCAGGACCAGGTTCTCCCGGCCGGTGAGCACTTCATCGACTGCGGCGAACTGGCCGGTCAGGCTGATCGACTTGCGTACGCCGCCCGGAGCCGAGGAAACGTCGAAACCGTGGACGGTCGCGGTGCCGGTGTTCGCCTTCAGCAACGTCGACAGGATCCGCACCAGCGTGGTCTTACCGGCACCGTTCGAGCCAAGCAGAGCGAAGATGCTCCCGGCTGCCACATCGAAGTCGACGCCCCGCAGCACGTGCAGGTCCTTGTAGGACTTGGTGATGGCCTGCACCCTGATCGCGGGTTCGCGCGTCTTGGTGGTGGTCATGCGCTCTTCTCCTCGCCGTTGTCGCTGGCGGCGGCGATCGCCTTTCGGAGGCGCTCGCGTTCCTTGTCGATCCACTGCTTGCCGGAATACGCCTGCAGGAACGTCTCGGCGAACTCGACCGGGTCGTCGCCGACGATTGCGCGGACCGGCGTGCCGTCGGCGACCGCACGCTCCCAGAGGTCGACGAAGTCGCCGAACATAGTGATGAGCGTGTCGCCGTCGAGGATCCCTCCCTGGTGGTACATGAAGTACCGCTGAAGCGCCTTGGCCGCGCTGCGATAGGGCTCCGGCAGGGCTTCGATCCGGGCCATGTGGTGCTTGTACTGCTTCTTCTGCTCGAGCGACCCGACCAGCGTCTCGATCCACTTCGCGGCCATGCTCATGCTCCTTGGTCCTGTTGGTTGTCGGTGTGGTGGAGTTGCTCGATGCGTTCCGCGAGGACGGTCCACGTCCTCCAGAACTCGGCGAGTTGGTCTCGGCCCTTCGCGTTGATCGAATACACCTTCCGTGGGGGCCCCTTTTCGGAGGGGACCTTCTCCACGTCGACGAATCCGCGCTGTTCGACGCGGACGAGCAGCGCGTAGATGGTGCCTTCCGCGATGTCCGAGAATCCGCGGTCGCGAAGCCACGCGGTGATTTCGTAGCCGTATGCGGATCTGCGGGCCAGGATCGCCAGGACGATGCCTTCGAGAGTGCCCTTCAGCATCTCTGTCATCTGGTTGCCCACGCCGTCATCCCCTCGCTATTAAGCGTCGCTAGCTACCGGTAGACGGTATCACTAGGTACCGGTAGTTAGCAACGCTGAATACCGAGGGGATCCGGGACGGGGAACTTGGCGACCATGACGTCGAAGGCATCGACGTCTTCCAGACGCTGAACCACCTCGCCGACCTCATCCCGAGCGCACCGTGGCCAGCATCGATCCCGGCGGCGGCTAGCGCCGGGTCGCCAGGCGCTACTCGCCCTGGCCCACCTGCGCAACGGTGACACCTACACCCGGCTCGCCGCCGGGTTCGCCATCGGCGTCGCCACCGCCTGGCGGTACCTGCAGGAAGCAATCGTGCTGCTCGCTGCGGTCGCCGAGGACCTGGCCACAGCGATGCGGCTCATCCGCCGCCTGGCGAACGCGATGTGGTGGCGACAGCTTCGACGCTTCACCGGCCGCCGTGAGCTTCCCTCCGAGACCATCGAGGCGGTCGCCGGCCTGGTGTCCGACCGCATGATCACCTGGTAACCGATTCACCCCACGGCAGCCCACAGCACTGGCAATCGCGCACGAGATCGTTGGACACAGCCTGCAAGCATCAGCGATTCAGCCGATGCGCGTGGGAGCAGGGGCAAGCCCTCTCCTCCATCGCAGGCGACGGCTAGGCTCCGCTCATGAACCGCATCGATCGCCTCTACGCCATTGTGGAGGAGCTGCGCGCAGCGGGCCGGCGCGGGCGCACCGCGCGGCAGCTGGCCGACCGCTTTGAGGTCAGCGTACGCACGATGGAGCGTGATCTCAGCGCGCTCGGGCAGGCCGGCGTGCCGCTGTTTACGAAGCAGGGGCTCGGCGGCGGGTACACGCTCGACCGGTCGATGAGCCTGCCACCGCTGAACTTCACGCCGCGTGAAGCGGCGGCTATGGCGGTGGCGCTGAGCCGCAGCGAGCACGTGCTGTTCGCCAAGGACGCCCGCACCGCACTGCAGAAGATCATCGCCGCGATGCCCGAGAAGGCGATCGAGGAAGCCCGCGCCGCAGCCGGCAAGGTGCGGCTCCTGGTTCAGCCGGTACCTGATCTGGACGCCGGCATCGTCGAGACCATCTGGCGTGCGGTACGCGACAACCAGGTGCTTCGGATTCACTACCTCGACGTGGGCGGCGTCGAAACTGAGCGCGAGGTCGAGCCGCAGCATGTCGTGGTCGGCCCTAACGGGTCGTATCTCACCGCGTGGTGTCACCTGCGCAAGGACGACCGGGTCTTCCGCATGGACCGCATTAGCGAGGCCGAGCGGTCGCCGACTCCGCGCTGCTCGCGGCCTGTCGTCCCGGAGCCGGTCGTCGACGGCCACGAGACGAAGCTGCCAGCCTCGGCACTCTGACCCGAAGAACTTCTGCCAAACACCGACATAGGGATGTCGCCAACGGCCACGACCGTGGGAGTGGCCTGCCACCCAGGCGGATAATCCGAGCAGAAGGAGACAACCATGACCACCACACCGGCTCCCGGCACACTGGCCTGGTTCGAGGTCGCCACCGATGACCCCGATGCCGCAGAGAAGTTCTACGGCAGCCTGTTCGGCTGGATCTTCCAGGCCTTCGGGCCTGCGGCGTCCGGCGGCATGGACTACCGCAACATCACCGCCTCCGGCGCCGATACGCCGATGGGCGGCATCGCCAATACCGGCGGCCAGATGCCCAACCACGGCGTGTTCTACATCCTGGTGGACGACGTTGAGGCCACATGCGCCAACGCCGAGCAGCTCGGCGGCTCCGTCGTCGCCAAGTTCCTCGAGCCCGCCCCTGGTGCCCCGAAGTTCGCCTACCTGCGCGACCCCGCCGGCAACCGGTTCGGGGTGTTCACCCCGCCGGCGGCCTGATGGCGCCGAAGGCGAAGCGCTCGTCCCCGCCGGAGGGCTCCGGCGGGGACGAAGCCCGTGGCCTGTACGAGGAACTCACCGACGACCTGCTCTACGACCCCGCGATCGGCAGGGCCACGATGATGGGCTTCCCTTGCGTGCGGCTGGCCGGGCGGTTCCTCGCCTCGTACGACGAGAAGATGGGCGGCCTGATTGTGAAGCTCCCCCGCGAACGCGTGCTCGAACTGATCGAAGCCGGTAACGGCGAGCCGTTCGCCCCCGCCGGGCGGGTGTTCCGGGAGTGGGTCGCCCTCTCCGTGCCCGACCGTGAACTCTGGCGCACGCTGCTGGCCGAGGCCGTCGAATTCGCGCGAAAGGGGCTCAGACCCTGGTAAATATGGGTTCCGTGAGGACGGCAGGGCGGGTGAAGAGCGACAACGCCTGACGGCGTGGCGGCGTGACATGAGGAAGGGCCTTCGGTACGAGCAAAGGTGACTAAACCAGCAGCTCGCGTTCCGAAGGCCCGACCCTGTCTGTTTACCTTGTCGCCGAGACCGCCAGCGGCCAACGATGGTCACACCGAAGGTTGGCGGCTGGGCCCTGTTCCGCGCCAGGCGGCGACCAGCTCACCGGCCGTCGTACGACCAGTAGTCGCCCGGTGGCAGCTGCACCCACAGGTCCGGCGACCCGCTGAACGGTCGGGCGTCTGTCAACGCCAGACCGACGTAGGCACAGCAGTACGCGATGGCGTTGCCCTGGTACAGGTAGGTACGCAGGATTTCCTCGGCCGAGTCGTCGGAGGCCGCCCACCCCCCACCAGGATGCAGATCCCATCCTTCGACGGCGCGGTCGCGCAGGATGCTGCCCTGATTTCCGCTCTTCGGATTGGCGTACATCGAATAGCAGACCGTGCCGATCGACAGGCGTCTCGACACTCCGGGCATTCTCGCCCCGTACGCCCACGGCTGGCTGACGACGCAGCCGCCCGGCACGTCAGTCACGCCCAGGGTCAACACGGCCTCCTCGCTCAACGAGTCGCCCCACAGCTGTTCAACCATTGACTCGGCGTCGTCCCACTCGGCGACCCTGGCGTCCAGACGGCGCACGGCTTCGGCCGCGTCGATACCGGCCACACAGGACAAACTCAAACCGTCGTAGTCGACCTCCTGAGAGACGGCGGTGAGACGGCGTGCCTCGGCGACGGCGGCGGACTCGGCCGGCGAGAGACTGGGGACTCCGGGCGGGACGGCGAAGAGGTCGGGCGTCAGGCTGGCCAGGCTGAGCCGCCCCGGTGACCAGCCGGCCATCATCGGTCGCCGGGGATCAGCACCGGCGGCGGCGAGCGCGCCGGCGTTGTCGGGCTTGTCGGCGTGCACTGCCACCCACAGCGCGGTACGGCCGTCGTGCTCGGCGTCGATGTCGTCGACCAGGGGCGGCTAGCGCCGCCACCCAATGGGCCGAGCCATGTTCGGCGGCCACGTGCAACACCGGCCCCCAGTGGGGTACGCGGCCGTTCGGGTCGGCGCCAGCGGCGAGCCGGGCCTGGACCTCGCCGGTGTCCGACCATGACTGCCAGCCCGTCCCGGCCCAACCGTCTCCGTTCACGATGTCGTTCCCTCCGCTGCCATACCCGATGCCCGGACGCCGACGCGCCGGCTGCGGTGGCCAAGAACACCGCCGGTCACGACGCGAGCAAACTGCCGTTCCCCGCTCCGCGACGTTTCGATCCCGCCGCGCCTGCTGCGAAACGCGTGGGAGAGGAAGCTGTTGCCGGTTCCGGCTTCCGGGAATCATCCGGACAGCTCGGCATCCGCACAAGCTGGTCCCAATGGAGTGAACACGGCGGGACTCCCGCCTGACCGAAGGAGGATCATGCTGAAGAAGAGATGGGTGATGGTGGCTGTCGCCGCTGTCGCGGTCGGCTCCATGGCAGCTCCGGCGGGCCCGGTTGCGGCCGCGACGAATCTGGACCGATCCGTCAGCAGCGCCGCGCGAACGACCGGTGTGCCGGCGTCTGCCGATCGGGCCGTGGGTGCGTCGGCACTTTCGGCCGCCGCCGGAACCAACGCGATCTTCGGTCCGGACGACCGGGTGCTGTCCACCCCGACAACGGCGTTTCCTGCCAGCGCCACCGTCCTGTTGACCTTCACCGGCGGTCGGTGCACCGGGTTCATGATCAGTGAACGCACGGTTGCGACCGCCGGCCACTGCTTGCATACCGGCGGTACGGGTGGCACCTGGCGTACCAATGTCGTCGCCTACCCGGGCCACGACGGTACGACCGCGCCCTACGGCTCATGTGCCGCAACCACGCTTTTCGCCCCCCAAAGCTGGATCGCCGGCTCCGGGTCGTCCAGTTCGGCCTACGATTATGGGGCCGTCCGGCTCAACTGCTCGGTGGGCCGGAGGACCGGCTGGTACAACCTCGGATACACTACTCAGCCAGTGACTGGGTCATGCACCACCAGTCACGGCTATCCGGTGGACCGATCCGGACAGTGGGCGAGTAGGGATTATGTCCGCGCCGAAACCGCGAGCCTGCTCTACGTGCAGCACGACGCTACCGCCGGGCAGGACGGCAGCCCCATCTTCTACACGCCTGACCCGGAT
>NZ_SMKN01000167.1 GCF_004348675.1 Micromonospora sp. KC606
GGCACGGTGATCGGATCGTCGGGCAGCACCGGCGGATCGGGCACCGGTGCGGAGGTCGGCTGCGCGTCCGCCGCCGCCGGCGGCGTCGGCGACCGCGGGGTCAGTGTCGGCGCGACCAACGCCGCCGCCGTGATGACCAGGGCCAACGCGCCGATCGCCACGAGCGGGCGACGGGCCGCCGGGCGGGCGGGTCGGACCGCGGCGGTCGCTGCGGCGGCCGCCGACGCGGTGGGGAGCGCGGGCAGGGTCACCGTCGGCGAGAGCATGGTGGCCGCCTGCGGGTCGCCGGGAAGCATCTGGTCGCGCAGCGCCGCGGCGACCTGGTGCGCGCTGGGGCGCTCCTGCGGGTCGCGGGCCAGGCAGCGCAGGCAGGTGAGCGCCACCACCGGGGGCAGCCCCGGCACGCCGTCCAGCGAAGGCACCCGCTGGTCCTGCAACGCGGCGTCCAGCTCCTCCCAGGTCTCAGCCGGGTACGGCACCTGCCCGGTCAGGGTCTCGTAGAGCAGCACACCCAGCGAGTAGACGTCGGTGGCCGGCTGGGCCGGCGCACCGTCCAGCCGTTCCGGCGCCACGTACGCCGGGGTGCCGAAGGTGCCGCCGTCCTCGTCCTCGTCGGGAGCGCCGACCTGGGTGGCGATGCCGAAGTCGAGCACCTTGGCGCCGACCTTCGTCATCATCACGTTGGCCGGGGTGATGTCCCGGTGCACGATGCCCAGCCGGTGCGCGGCGGCGAGCGCCTCGGCCACCTGTACGCCCACCTCGACCGCCGCCGGCCAGGGCAGTGGCCCCTCGCTGAGCCGGTCCTCCAGTTCCTCGCCCTCGAGCAGCTCCATCACCACGAACGAGGTGATCTCGCCGTCCGGGGCGAGCGTCTCGCCGTAGTCGTGCACCGAGGTGACGTGCGGGTGGACCAGCTGGGCGGCCGATCGGGCCTCCTCGCGCACCATGTCCCGGAAGCGGGCGTCGGCGGCCAGGGAGGGGGCGAGCACCTTGACCGCCACCACACGGTTGAGAACCTCGTCCCGGGCCCGCCAGATGACCGACATGCCGCCGGCCCCGATCTGGTCGAGGAGTCGGTACCGGCGGGCCAGCAACCGGCCGGGTTGCAGCGCTGGCATCTGTGATCGCACCTGCCTCGGGGTGGGGGCGGTATCAGGTTGCGGGAAGGTGTCCGCTCTGTCAACGGCCGCCCGCTTCTCCGGTGACCCGCTGCGCCGTCCGGTTCGCTGACTGCGACGACCAGCGGCTCCGGCGGGTGGGGCGGCGGACGCGTGCCAGGATGAACGGCATGGCTGGCGGTCCGGTGGCGTTCGTGCTCGGCGGCGGGGGAGTGCTCGGCGCGGTCGAGGTGGGCATGCTGCGTGCCCTGTTCCGCGCCCGGATCCGTCCCGACGTCGTGCTGGGCACCTCCATCGGCGCGGTCAACGGCGCGTTGGTCGCCGCCGAACCGTCCGAGGCGGTCACCGACCGGCTGGTCCGGCTCTGGACCTCCCCCGAGGCCAGCGAGGTTTACGGCGACTCGGTGGCCCGGCAGTTGCGCCGCTTCGCCGCCCGTACCCACCTGCACTCGCCCCGCCCGCTGCGCAAGCTGCTGGAGAGCGAGCTGGGCGCGGAGACCACCTTCGCCGACCTGAAGGTGCCGTTCCGCTGCTGCGCCGCGAACATCGAGCGGGCCGCCGAACACTGGTTCCACTCCGGGCCGGTGGTGCCCGCCGTGCTCGCCTCCGCCGCGGTGCCGGGGCTGCTGCCCCCGATCCGGATCGGCGACGAGCACTACGTCGACGGCGGGATCGTCAACTCCATCCCGATCGGAGAGGCGGTCGCGGTCGGCGCGAGGCAGATCTTCGTCCTCCAGGTGGGGCGGATCGAACGGGAACTGACGCCACCCCGGCGACCCTGGGAGATCGCCCAGGTCGCGTTCGAGATCGCCCGGCGGCACCGGTTCGCCCGGGAGATGGCGGCGCTGCCCGAGGGGGTGGAGGTGCACGTGCTGCCGACCGGCGGGCTGGAGCCCCGGGACGACAGCCCGTGGGCGTACCGGGACCTGGCGGCGGTGGGTCGGCGGATCAGCCGCGCCTACACCGCCTCCCGGCGCTACCTGTCCACCCTGGACCGCTGATGCCGGTGCCGCCGAGGTGGGTCCGCCGGCTGGTGCTGGCCCCCGGCGTGGTGCTGCTCGCGGTGCTGACGGTCACCACGGTGCCGGTCTGGGCGCTGCTCGGCCTGGCCGTCTCGCCGCTGGTTCCCGGCCGGCTGCGCCCGCTGCGGCTGCTCTGGATCGGCTGTGTGTACCTGGTCTGGGACGCGGCGGCGCTGATCGCGCTCTTCGCGCTCTGGGTGGCCTCCGGTTTCGGCCTGCGTAAACGCACGCCGGCCTTCCAACGTGCCCACTACGTGCTCGCCGGCCGCTTCCTCCGGGTGCTCTTCTGGCAGGCCCGGTGGACGCTGCGGCTGCGCATCGACGTGGTCGGCGCCGACCCGGACACCGCCCTGCCCGGCCGCCCCGAGCTGGTGCTCTGCCGGCACGCCGGGCCCGGTGACTCGTTCATCCTGATCCACGCCCTGGTCAACTGGTTCAACCGCGAGCCACGGATCGTGCTCAAGGAGAGCCTCCAGTGGGATCCGGCGATCGACGTGCTGCTCAACCGGCTGCCGAACCGGTTCATCGCGCCCGGGCCGGACAGCCGTGACTCGGTGGTCCGGCAGATCGGCCACCTCGCCACCGGCCTCGACGACGACGACGCCTTCGTGATCTTCCCGGAGGGCGGCAACTTCACCCCCCGCCGACGGCTGCGGGCGATCGCCCGGCTGCGCGCGCTCGGCCTGGAGAAGATGGCGTTGCGCGCCGAAGGGTTGCAGCACGTCCTCGCCCCGCAGCCGGGCGGGCTGCTCGCCGCCCTCGACGCCGCCCCGGACGCCGGCGTCGTCTTCGTGGCGCACACCGGGCTGGACCGGATGCTCACCGTCGCCGACGTGTGGCGGGAACTGCCGATGGACAAGCGGATCCTGATGCGCTTCTGGTCCGTGCCGCCCGAGCAGATCCCGACCGGCCGGCAGGAACGCATCGACTGGCTCTACGACTGGTGGGGCCGGATCGACGCCTGGATCGCCACCACCCGTGACGGCCTCGGCGTCGCGCCCGGCGTCGACGACCCCGGCGTCGCCTAGGGTGCGCTGGTGGAGCAGATCTGTGTGGTGACGACGGTGGTGGACGCACGTGCGGCGGCGGACGTGCTGGCCGCCACGGCGGTCGCCGACCGGCTGGCCGCCTGCGCCCAGGTCGGGGGCCAGGTCGACAGCACCTACTGGTGGCGTGCCGCGACGGAGACCAGCACCGAGTGGTCGGTGCAGTTCAAGACGGCCCCCGACCGGGTGACCGCGCTGGTCGACCGGATCCGCGCCGGGCACCCGTACGAGGTGCCGGAGATCCTGGTGAGCCGGGTGGAGTGCGGCGATCCGGCGTACGCGGCCTGGGTCCGCGAGAACACCCGGATCTAGGTACGCGCACTCTGTCGGTCGTCCCGCCCGGCCGTCGAGGATGGCGGGGTGCAGAACACCGCCTACCCATGCCCGGCCTGCGGCACGTCCGCCGACCTCGTCCGCGGGTGCGCCGGCTGCGGCCGGCCGCCGTACCCGCCCGCCGCCGAGGTGATCCGGCTGGACCGGGAGTTGGCCGTGCTCGCCGCCGAGGTGACGCGGGCGCGTGAGGCGTACCAGGAGGTGTCGGGCCGGTTCGAGACGGTGCGGCGGCGGCGGGCGGAGGTGGCGGCCCGGGTGCGTGCGGAGGCCGCGCGCACCACGCCGGCGGCAGGGCCGGGTGCGGTCGGCGGGGGGCCGACCGTCTCGGTTGCGCCCCAGCCGCCGGCGGCGGCCCCCGGGCGGCCCGAGGCGTCGACCCGGACGGTCCAGAGCCTGCTGTTCGTCCTCGGCGGGCTGCTCCTCGGCACCGCCGCGGTGGTCTTCACCGCGGTCGCCTGGGCGGCGGTGGGGGTCGCCGGCCGGGCCCTGATCCTGGCCGCGGTCACCCTGCTCGCGCTGGCCGTGCCGGTGGTCGCGGCCAGGCGCGGGTTGCGCGGCACCGCGGAGACCGTCGCCGCGGTGGGCCTGCTGCTGGTGGTCCTCGACGGGTACGCCGCCTGGGCGGTCGACCTGTTCGGGGTGGCCGCCTGGCCGGGCGCCCGGTACGCCGCGCTGGTCGGGGGGGCCAGCGCGGCGGTCGCCGCCGGGTACGCCCGGCTCAGCCGGCTGACCGGGCCCTGGTTCGCGGCGCTGCTGGTGGCGCAGCCGGTGCTGCCGCTGGCCGCGGCCGGAGCCCGGCCGGGGGCCGGCGGTTGGGCCCTGGTCCTGCTGGCGGTGGCGCTGCTCGACCTCGGGGTGGTGGTCGCCCTGCGCCGCCGGCACCCGGTCGTTCCCGCCGGGCCGCACGTGCCCGGCCCCGTGGTGGCGGGCCGGGTGCTCGCCTGGCTCGGGTTCGGCGGCGCCACGCTGCTGGCCGCCGGTTGTGCGCTCGTCCCGCTCGCCTGGGGGCGGGCCGCCGGTCGGCCGCTGCTCGCCGGGGCCCCGCTGCTGCTGGTGGCGCTGGTGGTGCTCGCCGGGGCGTGGGCCTCCCGGGAGCGGGGGCTGCGCCAGGTGGCGGCCGGCCTGTTGGTGCCGGCGCTGGCCGCCGCGCTGCTGCGCCCGGTCGCCGAGCTGCGTCCAGGCCTGCTGCTGGTGGCGGCGGCCCTGGTGGTCGCCGGGCTGGCCGGCGCGGTCCGGGCGCTGCCTGCGGGACCGCGTACCGGTCCCCGGGTCGGCGCGCTGCTGGTCACCGGTGGCCTCGGTCTGGTCGGCCTGCTCGCCACCGTGCTGCTCGCCGGCGCGGCGGCGGTCCGCTCCCAGCCACCGTGGCGGGGCGCGGAGCCGGGACCGGCGCTGCACTGGGGCTGGCAGCTCCCGGTCGCCGTCGCACTCGTCGCCGCCGTGTTCGCAATGCTGCTGCCCCGGCCGGCCCGCCCGGCGGCCAGTCTGGTCGGTGTGGCGCTCACCGCGCTCGCGCTGCCGGCCGTCACCGCAACGCCGTGGCCGGCGACCCTCGCCGTGGACCTGGCCGCCGGGGTGGCGCTGCTGCTCGTGGCCGTGTGGCCGGGCAGCCGGACCCCGACCGTGCTGGCCGGGTCGTTCGCCGCCGCCACCCTGCTCGGGCACGGGCTGCTGGTGGCCTGGGCGACCGAGGGCGGGACGCTCGCCGCGATCGGGGTCGTGCTGTCCGTCGGGCTGGTCGCCGCGGCCCTGTCCGGTCGCGGCACCCCGGCGCAGCGCGCTGTCGGCGGGGCCGGGCTGGTCACGGGCCTGCTCGCCATGCCGATCCTGGCGGTCGTCGCGCTCGTCGCCGCCGACGTGACACCGCCGTGGCAGGTGCGCGGGGCGTCGGTCGCCGCCGCGCTGTCGCTCCTCGCGGTCGTCGTCGTCCGCCGCCACCGTCCGGATCTCGACGGGTACGCCTCGACCGCGTCGGCACTGGTCCTCGGCGGGTGCGCCCTGGCGCCGCTGGGCGTGCCGACCGAACCGGTGGCTCCGTACGCGGCGGTGGCCGCGCTGCTGCTGCTCGCCGTCGGCGGGGAGGCGCCGGCCGCGATGGCGGGCCGGGTGGTCGCCGCCACGCTGACCGGGGTCGCCGGCCTGGCCGTGCTGCCGCCCACCGTGGCGGCGGTCCTCACCCCGTACGGCGGGCCGGTGTGGCCCTGGTCCGGGGTGCCCGAGGCGGCGCCGGTCGGCGGCGCGTGGGCCGCCCTGTGCGCCCTGCCGGTGCTGGCGGGTGTCGCCATGTTGCCGGCCGCGCGGGCGGGTGCCGGACGGGCCACCCTGGCGCTGATCGGGCTCCCCTTCGCGGCGGCGGCGGTGCCGGTGTTGCTGGTGGCGGCGGGCACGCCCTGGCCGGCGGGGCCGGCGGCAGTGCTGCTCACCGGCCTGGCCGCCCTGCTGGTCGCCGCCCTCGCTCCTCCCGGTGCGGGCGCGATCCGGCGGGAACTCCTGCTCGGCCTGGTCGTGGTGCCGATCGGTCTGCTCTGGACCCTCGCCGGTCTGGCCGGGCTGTTCGCCACCCCCGCCGGCACGCTCGCCGGGCTGGCGCTGACGGTGGTCGCCGCCGCCGTGGTGGCGGTCGCCGCGAGACGGTCCGGGGCGCAGGTGCTGGGCGGCGTGGCGGCGACGGTCGCGGCCGCCGGCTTCGCGGTGGCCGCGCCGCTCGCCGCCGGGCTGCCGCTGCGTACCGCCGGGTTCGCCGTGCTCGCGGTGGCCGGGGCGGTGCTGTTCCTCGCGCCGGTGCTGGCTCGTCGCGCGGCCCTGGCCGGCTCGGCGCTGGAGGCCGCCGCCCAGGCCGTCGCGTTGGTGGCGCTGCTTCTCACCATGACCGGGTACCGGCACGCGGCAGTGGTGTGCGTGCTGTGGGGCGTCGCGGTCGGCCTGCGCGTGCTGCGGCGCGGCGAGTCCACGGCCGGACGGTGGACCTTCGCGGGCATCGCCGGGGTCAGCGAGCTGCTCGGCGTCTGGCTGCTGCTCGTGGCGGGCGGAGTGGTGCTGCTGGAGGCGTACACCCTGCCGGCGGCGGGCCTGGCGCTCGTCGCGGGCTTCGTCGCGCTGCGTACCCGGCCGGGGCTGACCAGTTGGCTGGCGCTCGGCCCCGGGCTCGCCGCCGGGCTGCTACCCGGCCTGGTGTCGGTGCTGGTCGCCCCGGAGCCGCAGCCGTGGCGGCGGCTGGGGGTCGGGCTCGCCGCGCTGGGCGTGGTCCTCGCCGGAGCGACCCGACGCTGGCAGGCGCCGGTGATGCTGGGTGGGGCCACGCTCGCCCTGCTCGCCCTGCACGAACTGGCCCGTGGCTGGGGCCTGCTGCCCCGGTGGGTCTTCCTGGCGGCCGGTGGGCTGGCGTTGATCGCCCTGGCCGCCACGTACGAGCGGCGCCGCCGCGACCTGGCCCGGCTGCGTACGGTGGTCGGCCGGATGAGCTGAAGCGACCCGGAGCCGGCGGCCATCGGTGATCGGGTGGTGACCTGGGGTGCCGATCCGTGGCGGCGGGCGGCGTCTCCGCCCGCCGCCGGCTGTCCCGGTAGGGTCGGGGGCATGGCAGACCTGCTCACCGCGGAGGCGGTGCGAGAAGAGCTGGGCGGGCTGACGGACTGGTCGGGCGACCCGACCGCGATCAGCCGCACCGTGCAGCTGGGCAGCTTCCCCGACGCGATCGCCGTGGTCGACCGGGTGGCGGTGGTCGCCGAGCGACTCGACCACCACCCCGACATCGACATCCGGTGGCGGACCCTGACCTTCCGCTGCGCCACTCACTCCGCCGGTGGGGTTACCCACCGTGACGTGGAGTTGGCACGCCAGATCGACGACATCGTCCGGAGCGCCGAATGAGATTCGAGATCAGCAAGGTGCTCGACGCCATCGAGGGCCGGGTCTGCACCGACCCGTCCCTGGCCCGGGCCGTCCTGGACCTCGCCGAGGTGATCCGCTACCAGGACCTCGACGGCGGCCGGCCGGCCAGCCTGCTGCGGCTGGGCATGGTCATCGACGCCCTGTCCCGGCAGTTGGAGGAGGACAGCGTCCCGGTCTACGCGGTGGTGCACCGGGCCCTGCTCTCCGACGCCGACCTCACCTCCAACGAGCGCATGGTGGTCCGTCGCTGGGCCGACGACGGGCTGGTCGAGGTGCTCGACAACCCGGGTGACCGGATGCTGGAGGTGGCCGACCTGCTCGGCCTGCCGGTGCTCAGCCGGGTCCGCTTCGACGGCCTGCGCGGGCGGTTCCCCTGGGTGGTGGAGCAGCCGGGCCGGGTGCTCGCCCCGGTGCCCGGCGCGGGCGGGCCGGCCTTCGTCGCCCACGTCGGCGGCGGCCCGACTCCGGTGTCCGGGGACCGCTCCCCGGCGGGCGGGAAGCTGCTGGCCCGGCAGTGGCGATGCCCGGAGCCGGGCTGCGCGCTCTTCGGCGGCGGCGGGGGCGGCGGGGCCTTCGCCGATCTCGCCCGGACGGAACGGGCCCCGGCCGGGCAGCCGCCACCGTCGCTGCGCAACGGTGTGCCGACCTGCCCACGGCACGGCGCCCGGCTCTCCGACGCCGGCCCGCGTCCGCGCACCGAGGTGCTCGCGGTACGCATCGGCGGGCTGATCCGCCGGCGTTTCGTGCTCACCGAGGAGCAGCCGGTGCTGGTCGGCCGGGCCCCGGAGGGCAGCGGCGGCGTCATGCTCGGCCAGTGGCTGAACGACGAGGCGCGCCGCTGGATCAGCCGTAGCCACGTCCGGCTGGAACTGCGCGTCGGTGAGGTCATCGTGACCGACATGAGCACCAACGGCTCGGGCATCCGTCCCAACGGCTCGATGGTCGAGTCGGAGCGTGTCCCGCTCGCGCCGAAGCAGTCCCGGGTGCTCGCCGGGGCCGACATGGTCGAGCTCTACCCCGGCGTGCAGGTCGGCCGGGCCGAGGCGCTGCCCACCGGCGCTCCCTTCACTCCCACCTCGGTCATGGCCGAGGCGCCCACCATGGCCATGCGCCTGCCCCGCCCCTGACCCGGACGCCAGGCCCTCGCCCGGCCCTGACCTGGACGCCCGGCCCTGACCTGGACGCCCGGCCCTGACCTGGACGCCCGGCCCTCGCCTCGCCCGGCCCGGCGGAGCGGGCGGGGCGGGCACGGATTGCGGCAGGTGGTGGTGTTTAGAGGCCGGAACACCATCACCTGCGGCAGACCTCGACGATCCTGGTCGGCCGTCAGGGACGGGGGCGAGGTCCTTCAGTCGGTCAGGGACGGCGGCGACGACCTTGGTCAGCCGGCCAGCACGGCGGCCAGTTGGGCCACCGCGTGGTCGATCTCCTCCTCGGTGATCACCAGCGGCGGGGCGAGGCGGATGGTGGAACCGTGGGTGTCCTTGGCCAGGACGCCCCGCTCCATCAGCCGCTCGCAGGCCACACGGCCACTCATCAGCGCCGGGTCGATGTCCAGGCCGGCCCAGAGACCGCGGCCCCGCACGACGACGACGCCCCTGCCGATGAGTCCCTCCAGGCCGGCCCGCAGCCGCTCGCCCAACTCGGCGGAGCGGCGCTGGAACTCGCCGGTGGCCAGCAGACGGACCACCTCTGTAGCGACCGCGCAGGCCAGCGGGTTGCCGCCGAATGTCGAGCCGTGCTGGCCCGGCTTCAGCACCCCCAGCACGTCCGCGTTCGCGGCCACCGCGGAGACCGGCACGATGCCCCCGCCGAGCGCCTTGCCCAGCAGGTACATGTCCGGCACGACGCCCTCGTGCTCGCAGGCGAAGGTGGCACCCGTGCGGCCCAGCCCGGACTGGATCTCGTCGGCGACGAACAGCACGTTGCGCTCGGTGCAGACCCGGCGTACGCCCGGCAGGTAACCCTCCGGCGGCACCACCACACCCTGCTCGCCCTGGATGGGCTCCAGCAGCACCGCGACGGTGTTCTCGTCGATCGCCGCCTCCAGCGCCGCCAGGTCGCCGTACGGGACCACGGTGAAGCCCGGGGTGTACGGCCCGAAGTCGGCGCGCGCGTCCTCGTCGGTGGAGAAGCTGACGATGGTGGTCGTCCGGCCGTGGAAGTTGCCCTCCGCGACCACGATGTTGGCCTGGCCGGGGGTGACGCCCTTGACCTGGTAGCCCCACTTGCGGGCCACCTTGACGCCGGTCTCGACCGCCTCGGCGCCGGTGTTCATCGGTAGCACCAGATCCTTGCCGCAGAGCGCGGCCAGCTCGCGGCAGAAGTCGGCGAACTGGTCGTGGATGAACGCCCGGCTGGTGAGGGTCAGTCGGTCGAGCTGCTCGTGCGCTGCCCGGACCAGCGCCGGGTGCCGGTGGCCGAAGTTCAGCGCCGAGTAGCCGGCCAGGCAGTCCAGATAGCGGCGACCGTCCACGTCGGTCAGCCAGGCGCCCTCGGCCGAGGTGATCACGACCGGCAGCGGGTGGTAGTTGTGCGCGGTGTGGCGCTCCGCGTCCCGTACCGCCGCCGGAGTCCGCAGCATGTCCTCGATCACTTGTTCGCCTTTCCCTGACGGAGTCGCAACGTGCAGCACTTCGGTCCGCCGCCGGCCTTGCGCAGCTCGGACAGGTCGATGCCGATCGTCTGGTAACCCCGGTCGCGCAGCTTCGCGGCCAGGGCGGTGGCCTGCGCGGGCAGCACCACGTTCCGGCCGTCGCTGACCGCGTTGAGGCCAAGCACCTCGGCGTCGGCCATGGTGGCGTGGACGGCGTCGGGGAAGAGCCGGCGCAGCACGGCCTGGCTGCCGGGGGAGAACGCGGCCGGCAGGTACGCCACGGTCCGCTCGTCGAGCACGGTCAGCGCGGTGTCCAGGTGGTAGAAGCGCGGGTCGACCAGCTGCAGGGTGACCACGGGGTAGCCGAAGACCTCCTGAAGCTGGGCGTGCGAGGCGTGGGCGGTGCGGAACCCGGTGCCGGCGAGCAGGTGGTCGCCGACCAGCAGGACGTCGCCCTCGCCCTCGTTGACGTGCTTCGGGTCGTACAGCTCGAACCCGGCGGCCTCGAACCAGGCCCGGTACGCGGGGGCCTCGTCGGCGCGCTGTGGGTCGCGGAACTGGACCGCCATCGCCATGCCGTCGATGACGGTGCCGCCGTTGGCGGCGAAGACCATGTCGGGCAGGCCGGCGACCGGGTCGATCAGCTCGACGGTGTGACCCAGGTCGAGGTAGGTCTGGCGGAGCCGTTCCCACTGCCGGACGGCGAGGCCGGCGTCGACCGGCGCGGTCGGGTCCATCCACGGGTTGATCGCGTAGTCGACGGCGAAGTACGTCGGCCGGCACATCAGGAAGCGCTGGCTGGTGGCGTCCATCGTCATGTCCTGCTCCTGGGGTCGGGCGCGCCCGGCCACCGTGGCCCACGGGCTGGCGCCGTTGGTCAACGGTATGCGGAGCTGGCCGACGGCATCCACCGTCGAGGCTTGCGTACGCCGTCGAATCATTGCGTCTGGGGCCGTTTCGCCGACGATACGTTGCAAACGAGCGGAGCCGGTGCCGCAGTTCGCGGTACCGGCCCCGGGAAGGCTTCGGGGGCGGCGAACCGCCGCCCCCGAAAGAGGATGTGCCCGCTGGTGAACCACCAGATCCCTCGGGCGTCGCCGGCACCCCACCGGCAGCCGGACAGTGCCCGTCAGACCCGGCGGGCAAACTGTGAGTCAAGCCACTCACGGAGCCGGGTCACCTGGTCGCCGTCGGTGGTCGGCCAGTCGAACTGGCCGGTCATCGCGATGATGCCGAGCACCACGGCGGCGAGACCGACCAGCATGCCGATCAGCGCGTCGGTCGTGCCGGCCACGTGCCGGCGCCGGGTGGCGATCAGGCCGAACACGGCCAGCACGGCGCCGGTCGCGCCGAGGGCGATGCCGTAGCCGGCGAGGGTGCCGGTGAGCACGGCAGCCGCGCCGACGACCGAGACGACCAGGCCGAGGGTGGCCAGCAGGCTGGTCCGGGGCTTCGGGCCGGCGACCGTCGGGGCCTCCACCCGGTCCGGCTTCCCGTTCCGATCCAGGTCGATGGCCTGCTCCGTGGTCGGGGTCGCGGTCGCCGAGGTCCCGGCCGGGGAGGGCGGCAGGGGCCGTCGGGTGTCCGTGTCGCTCCGGTTGGTGGCGCGGCGGGGTGAATCGTCGACCGGCGCGACCCTTCCGGACGGGCCCCCGGAAGTCGCGGCCGCGGGGCGCGCGGTCGCCGCACGGGCGGTCGCGCCACGCTCGGCGGCCCGATGGGCCGCGTCGGCGTCGTGCGCGCCGTTGGTGGTCACCGCGTTGCTGCGGTACGTCGCCGTGTCGGCGTCCCGGTCGGTCACCGCCGGCTGGCCGTCGCGCCCGTCCATCCGCCCGTCACCGTCGGCGTTCTGCACGGACGAGCCGCCGCGTCGGGTCAGTGAGGGAAAATTCATGTCACATCTCCTTGTCGATACGTGGAGGCCTCGGAAGGGTCGCCGGCAGCCACGCGGGTAACGAATGGGAAGTACCCCGTGCGGCGATCGGCCACACTCGTCACCGGCC
>NZ_SMKN01000168.1 GCF_004348675.1 Micromonospora sp. KC606
GGGTGGTCGGGGTCAGTGGTCGAGGGCGCGCAGGGTGGCGAGGACGTCGTCGAGCCAGGCCAGCACCATCCGCTCGTACGCGATGCCGCCACGCAGCACGACGTGCTGGAGCGCGGCGCGGGCGTCCCGGGCGGCGGCGTCGGGGAAGTCGCGGCGCTCACCGGCGAGGTAGCGGGCCAGGAGCGCCTCGTGGTCGGCGCGGTACCGCTCGACCTCGGCGACGAGCGTGGCACGGCCGGCCCGGTCGGCGAAGGCCGCACCACGGATCTTGACGGCCAGCTCGTGCCGGACCGCCTCGGGTTGCACGGGCGCGCGCAGCCAGTCGGCGAGGGCGGTTCGCCCGGCCGGGGCGGCGGACCAGCGGCGCTTGTCCGGCCGGCCCTCCTGCCCGACCTGTTCGGCGGCGACCCAGCCGTCGGTCTCCATCCGCTTGAGCACCCGGTAGATCTGCTGGTGGGAGGCGGTCCAGAACCGGCCGATGGAGCGGTCGAAGCGCCGGGCCAGCTCGTACCCCGACGCCGGCTGCTCAAGCAGGGCGACCAGGATCGCGTGTTCGAGGGCCATGCCGGCATCCTGCTATGCAACAAGTTGCATAGGCAAGATCGCAGGGGTGTGCGTCACACGACGACGCCGCGCCCCGGACGGGAGCGCGGCGTCGTCGGACAGAGAACGAAAGGTCAGTGTCGGGACCCGGGACGGCGGGTCAAGGCCAACCCGAGGGCGATCATGCCGACGCCCAGGAACAGGTGCAGCCAGTTGTCGGCGGTGTTCAGCGGCACGAAGTTGGCGCCGCTGTCGTGGTCGATGACCAGCCCGTAGAGCCAGAGCACCAGGTAGATCGCGCCCCCGCCGATCAGGTAGGCGCGCGCCCCCGACGCGGTGCGGGCCAGGGCGAGCCCGGCCACGCCGAAGAGCAGGTGCACGATGTTGTGCAGGATCGACACCTGGAAGAGCCCGAGCAGTTTCGCCTGCGACTCATGCCCGGCGAACCTCATCGTGTCGTAGTCCGTGGTGATGCCCGGAATGAAACCGAGCAGCCCCACCAGCAGAAAGACCAGACCGACGAGCTGTGCGGCGCGGCGGACCGGAGAGGCCCCGGTCCCGCGCCCGGTAGCGGGCCGGTTCACCATGTCTGTCACCCCCGTTGAAGTGCGTGTGCCTGGGGATGCCCCGGACGGGCCGCCCCAAACCCGGCGGGGCAGGGCAATCTCGGCCCATTCCTCACCGCGACGCCAGTCGGGCGGCGAGCGCCGCGCGCAGGGCCTCGATGCCCTGTCCGGTCCGCGCCGCCGGCCATCCGCCCACCACCGACCCGGGACATCGACCGTCCGTCGCCGCGCAGCCGGGGCAGCTGGTACGCGATCTGCGCCAGCTCCACCTGCACCCGGCCCTCGCTGGTTCGGGCGTGCTCGGCGAAGATGTCGAGGATGAGGGCGGTGCGGTCGACCACCCGCACCCCGACCCGTTCCTCCAGGTTGCGGACCTGCCCGGGGCTGAGTTCCCCGTCGGCGATCACCACGTCGGCTCCGGTGCGCTCCGCGACCACGGTCAACTCGTCGACCTTGCCCGATCCGAGGTAGGTCGCCGGGTCGG
This sequence comes from Micromonospora sp. KC606, assembly GCF_004348675.1. GTDB lineage: Bacteria > Actinomycetota > Actinomycetes > Mycobacteriales > Micromonosporaceae > Micromonospora. Next base: position 1,594 of record NZ_SMKN01000168.1, read on the forward strand.
GGCGGGGCCGGCTCTGCACGACGGCCTCCGCCACGGTGAGACCGTCGGTGTCGGCGAGCCGGCGCAGCTCGGCCAAGGAGGTCTCGGTGCCCGGGCCGGTGCCGTCGCCCCCGTCCTCCGGACGGACCGCGACCAGCACCGCCGTCGGCCGCTCCCCCGGTGCCGGCCGGACGCTGTCGCCCATCAACCACGAACCCGCCATGCTGCACCGCCTCGCCCTCGTCAAGTGGAACGAGGGCTACCCCGGACCACCCGGACCATGCCCGCCGGGTGGCGCTCGCGTACCGCTCGTCCGGTTTCCCGGCGGCGGCGATGGTGCCCGCCCGCGATCCGGTCAACCGCGTCGTCGTGGCGTTGACCACGCCCACCGGCGTTTACGTCACCGGCGGGGGGAGACTTGCCCTGGTGACGACAAAGGGGGAGACCGTGCCCGAGACCGATCAACAGCCGCGTGGCTGGGGCCGCACGCCCGACGGCGTGACCGACCCGCTTCTGTGGCGGCTCGCCGCCGACGTGACCGAGGCGCACCAGCCCGACGAGACGGGACACTGCGACAACCTGCTCTGCGACGGCCAGACCTGGCCGTGCGAGGCGGCCCGCAACGCCCGGCGGGCCCTGGCGCTGGCCGGGGCGGCGCCGGAGGAGCCCGCCGCACCGGGGTACGACGGGCACTGGCCGGCGCGGGAGCAGGGGCCGCCCGCCCTGCCGCAGCGCCACTCGCGCGCCGCCGAGGCCGCCTGAGTCCACGCTCGCCGCCGGGCCGCGCCAGCGGCACCGTGCCGACCCTCCGGCCGGCGACCCGGGCCGCCGGCCGGGGTCAGGACAGGCTCTCGGCGCGCAGGTCCTCCTCCGAGGCCCCGCGCCGCCAGTAACCGGAGAAGGTAACCCGCCGCCGGTCCAGGCCACGCTCGGCGACCAGGTGCCGGCGCAGCGCCCGCACGGTGGTCGATTCACCGGCCATCCAGGCGTACGGCAGGCCGTCGGGGAGCCGCGCGATCCGGACCGCCTCGACGAGCAGGCCACTGCCGGGCGGGGTGGTCCCCCGGACCAGCCAGCTTAGGTCGACGGCGGCGGCGGTGGACAGCTGCCGGATGTCGGCCGGGTCCGGCACCTCGACCCAGGCCCGCACCGGCGTGCCGGGAGGCAGCCAGGCGAGGATGCCGGCGAGCGCCGGCAGCCCCGTCTCGTCGGCGGCGAGCAGCACGTGGTCCGTGTCCGACGGCGGTCGGAAGCAGACGCTGCGGTTGTCCGGCTCGGCCGGGCCGAGCAGCACGACCCGGTCGCCCGGCCGCGCCCGGCCGGCCCACCGAGAGGCGGGGCCGGTGTCACCGTGGTGGACGAAGTCGATGTCCACCTCGGAGGCGGCGGGGCGCTGCCCGCTGATCGTGTAGGAGCGCATCACGGCGCGGACGGCCGGGTCGGTGGCCCGCCACCGGGCGTACCAGTCGGTGCTGGCGTCCAGCGGCACTACCGGCTCGGCCTGGCCGGGGTGCGGCAGGAAGAGCGACACGCTCTGGTCCCGGCCGCCACCGGCGAAGCCGGCCAGCTCCGGGCCGGTGAAGGTGACCCGGATCAGGGAGCCGCCCAACCGGCGTACGCCGCTGACCCGGGCGGGGTAGAAGCGGTAGACCAGCCGGCGGGTGCCGGTCGCGGTCGTCATGGCGTCAGCCCAGCCGCTTGGCGGAGCGGATGGCGGCGGCCAGGCTCTCCAGCAGTGGAGCCGCGCCCGCGTACGAGAAGCGGGGCACCGCGTCCCACGGCGTGATCTGGTTGGCCTTGACCGCGGGCAGCGCCTGCCAGGTGGGCTTCGTGGCGAGGTCCTTGGGTTGCAGCGCGGTGGACCGGTTGTCCAGCAGGATCAGGTCGGCCGGGAACTTGCCGGCGTTCTCCCAGCTCAGGCTCTCGAAGTAGTCGCCCTGCTCCAGCTTGGTCGGCACCACCAGGTCGACGCCCAGCTCCGCGAAGTACATCAGGTCGGTGCTTACCTTCGGGTTGGAGACGTAGAACAGGTCGGCGCTGCCGGAGGCGGCCATCACCCGGATGCCGGGGTTAGCCTTGACGGCCTGGCGGACGGATTCGGCGGCGGCCTCGAACCGGGCCTTGGCGTCGGTGACCTTCTTCGCGGCCGGGTCCGCGCCAAGGGAGCGGGCCAGCTCGGCGTACCGCTCGATGGGGCGGGTCATCGGGACCCGGGCGGTGGTGACAGTGACGCTGGGCGCCAACGCGAGGATCTTGTCCTTGCTCTCGTCCGGGACGTACCAGAGGGCGCCGGGGTCGTACATGTTGGTGACCAGCAGCTCGGGGCGCAGGGCCGCGTACTTCTCCAGGTTGAACTCGCCCCACACGTTGCCGAGCACGGTGACCTTGTCGATGTCGAGGTCGCCGGCCTGCGGTTCGAGCGACCCGTCCGCGCGGGTGGTCTCCCCGAAGACGCCGACGATCTGCGAGTCGAGGCCGAGGTCGAGCAACGCGGCGGCGACCCCGGTGAAGGCGACGATCCGGGTGGGGCTGCTCTTCAGCTCGACCTTCTGGTTGCGGTCGTCCGTGAAGGACCACGGGCCGCTGGTCGTGCCGGCGCCGCCGGGCACGGTCTTGTCGGTGGAGCCGCACCCGACCAGGAGGGAGGCGAGGGTGGCGCTGCCGGCGGCGAGCAGGCCGCGCCGGGAGAACCCGTGGAAGAACGAGGATGAAGGCATGGCTGACGTCTTTCGATCAGGACCGGACCGCGGCGATCCGCGAACACCGACTTAGGTTACCCTAACCTAACCTCTTATCAACAGCCGCCGTACGGTCTCACCCCACCGGAGCCGACACTGTCCGTCACCGCCCTCGTCGACGCCCCGCCGTCGGCGCCACCCGCCCGCCGCAGCCGACGTGGCGGCGCGCTCGCCGCCGGCCTGCTGCTCCTGCTCGCCGTCGTGCTGCTCAGCATCGCCGTCGGCGCCCGACCGCTCTCCCCCGCCGAGGTCTGGCAGGGGCTGGTCTCCACCGCCTCCCCGGAACACTCCGTGGTGCATCAGATGCGTCTGCCCCGCACGCTGCTCGGCCTACTCGCCGGAGCGGCGCTCGGCGTCTCCGGGGCGCTGATGCAGGCACTGACCCGCAACCCGCTCGCCGACCCGGGGCTGCTCGGCATCAACGCCGGCGCGTCGGCCGCCATCGCCACCGCCGTCGGACTGCTCGGCATCGGCACCGTCGGCGGCTGGATCTGGTTCGCCATGCTCGGCGCCGCCGCCGTCACCGCCCTCGGGTACGCCGTCGGCGGCGGCCGGCGGGCCACCCCGGAACGGTTGGCGCTGGCCGGGGCGGCACTCAACGCGGTGCTCTTCTCGTACGTCAGCGGGATGATGCTGATCGACGCCGCCTCGCTGGACCGGCTGCGGTTCTGGACGGTCGGGTCGCTGGCCGCCGCCGAGTTCGCCACGGTGCGGACCGTCGCGCCCTTCATCGCGGCCGGGCTGTTGGCGGCCCTGGCCGGCGCACGGGCGCTGAACGCCCTGGCGCTCGGCGACGACGCCGCGCGGGCGCTGGGAGCCCGGCCGGCACTGGTCCGCGTGGGCACGATCACCGCGGTCACCCTGCTCTGCGGCGCGGCCACCGCCGCCTGCGGCCCGATCGTCTTCGTCGGGCTGCTCGTGCCGCACCTGGTCCGCCGGCTGACCGGGCCGGACCTGCGCTGGCTGCTGCCCGCCTGCGCGGTGTACGCGCCGGTGCTGCTGCTCGGCGCCGACGTGGCCGGCCGGGTGCTGGGCCGCCCCGGTGAACTCCAGGTCGGCCTGGTCACCGCGGTGCTCGGCGGCCCCCTCTTCCTGCGTCTGGTGGCCCGGCGATGAGCGTGCTGCGGACCCCGGGCGGTCTCTCGCTGCGCTGGCGCCGCCGGTCGGCGGCGGTCGTCACCGGGTGCGCGTCGGCCACGCTGCTGCTCGCGCTGGCCGCCGTCGGCGGCGGCGGCGACCACCCGATGAGCCCCGCCGACGTGCTGCGCACCCTCACCGGCGGCGGCAGCCCGGCCGAGGAGTTCATCGTCGGCGAACTGCGGCTGCCCCGGCTGGTCACCGCCCTCGCCGTCGGTGCCGCCCTGGCACTGGCCGGCGCGGTCGTGCAGTCGCTGCTGCGCAACCCGCTGGGCAGCCCGGACGTGCTCGGCCTCACCCAGGGCGCGGCGACCGGGGCGCTGGTCGTGGTGGTGCTCGGCGGCGGCACCCTGACGTTGGCCGGTGCGGCAACCGCCGGCGGCCTCGCCGCCGGTCTGCTCATCGCGGCGGTCACCGGACGGCGCGGGCTGGCCGGAGCGCGGGTCGTCCTGGTCGGCATCGGCGTCGCCGCGATCCTCACCGGGGTCAACGGCTGGCTGCTCACCCGGGCGCAGCTGATGGACGCCGCCCGGGCGGTGCTCTGGCTCACCGGAAGCCTGGACGGACGCGGCTGGGCGCAGGCGCTGCCGCTGCTCGGCGTGCTGGCGGCGTCGACCCCGCTGCTGTTCGGCTACGGCCGGGCGCTGTCCATGACGGAACTCGGCGACGAGGCCGCCATCGCCGCGGGCGTGCCGGTGCGGCGGGCGCGGCGGGCGCTGCTCGGCGCGGCGGTGCTGCTCGCCTCCGTGGCGGCGGCCGCCGCCGGGCCGGTCTCCTTCGTGGCGCTCACCGCCCCGCACCTGGCCCGCCGGCTGACCCGGGCCCCCGGCCCGAACCTGCTGGCGTCGGCGCTGGTCGGCGCGGTGTTGCTGGTCGCCGCCGACCTGGTGGCGCAACGCGCCGTCGAGGGGCGGCAACTCCCGGTCGGGGTGGTCACCGGCGTGCTGGGCGGGGCGTACCTGGTGTGGCTGCTCGCCGCGCAGCGGCGGGCCGGACGGAGCTGAGGAGGACACACATGTCGGGCAACCCACGACTGGGCGGGGTCGGACTGACCCTGGCGTACGAGCGGCGGATCGTCGCCGAAGGGCTGTCGGTCGACGTGCCGGACGGCTCCTTCACGGTGGTGATCGGGCCGAACGCCTGCGGCAAGTCGACACTGCTGCGCGCCCTGGCCCGGACCCTGCGCCCGCGTGCCGGGACGGTGCTGCTGGACGGGCGGGACATCCACTCGCTGCCATCGCGCGCGGTGGCCCGAACCCTCGGCCTGCTGCCGCAGTCCTCCGTCGCGCCGGACGGCATCACGGTGGCCGACCTGGTGTCCCGGGGCCGGTACCCGCACCAGGGCCTGCTACGGCAGTGGTCTGCCGAGGACGAGCGGGTGGTGGCCGAGTCGATGGCCGATACCGGCGTGGCCGAGCTCGCCGACCGACCGGTCGACGAGCTCTCCGGCGGACAGCGCCAGCGGGCCTGGATCGCCATGGCGCTGGCCCAGCGCACCCCTCTGCTGTTGCTCGACGAGCCGACCACCTGGCTGGACATCGCCCACCAGGTCGAGGTGCTGGAACTCTGCGCCCGCCTGCACGAGCAGGGCCGAACCCTGGTGGCGGTCCTGCACGACCTGCACCAGGCCGCCCGCTACGCCACTCACCTGATCGCCATGCGGGACGGGCGGGTGGTGACCTCGGGCGACCCGCGCGAGGTGGTCACCGCCGATCTGGTGCAGGAGGTCTTCGGGCTGCCGTGCCGGATCGTGGCGGACCCGGAGACCGGCACGCCGCTGGTGGTGCCCGCCGCCCGCCGCCCGGCGATCAGTCCTCGACGGTGACGGCGGCGTAGTCGGCGGCGGTCAGCGGCCCCGGGAACAGCGAGCCGTCCGCCCGGGGCACGGCCAGCGGCCGCCCCTCCCGCACGAACGACACCCCGTTGACGTCGTCCCGCGCGTCCAGCGTGCAGACGATCTGGCCGTACGCCAGCACCTCGTCGGTGCGGCCGGACTCGTCGTCAGGTGGCGCCACACCCACCTCGGCGCGGCCGTCGACCAGCCGGCCGCCGGTGATGTCCACCGCCCCCGGCAGGGCGCTGCCCAGGCCGCGCGCCTGTTCGGCCGGGGACGGCCCGGCGAGCAGCCGGCGCAGGTGCAACTCGACGTCACCGGCGACGTCGACCTGCCGGACGACCCGGACCAGCCGGCCGTCACGGGCCAGGCAGAGCGGCTGGGTCACCCGGCCCGACTCGGGGCCCACCGTCGTCGGCGGGGGCATCCCCACGCCGACCGGCGTGCGGATCGCCCGGGGCTCGTCCTCGGCCGGCACCCCGCAACCGGCCAGCGCCAGCGCGCCGAGCAGGACGCACACCACCAGGCGCCGGGCAGGGCCGCCGACAAACCGGATCACGGCCGGACCCCCGGCAGCTCGATGCGGAACCGGGCGCCGCCGCCGGGCCGGTCCCCGACACTGGCCCGCCCACCGTGCGCGGCCGCGTGCTGGGCGACCAGCGCCAGGCCCAGCCCGGTGCCGTCACCACCGGCCCGGGCGTGCGCGGCCCGGCCCCGGACGAAGCGGTCAAAGACCACCTCCCGGTCGGCCGGCGGCACCCCGGGCCCCTCGTCGTCGACCTCCACCACGCCGACCGGGCCCTCGACGGCCAGACGCACCGCGACCGGGCCGCCGCCGTAACGGACGGCGTTGTCGAGCAGGTTGACCAGCGCCTGCTCGACCCGGCGCGGATCGACCGACCAGACGCCGGACGGCGCGGACCCCGGATCGACCAGCGATTCGGGCAGCGCACGGCAGCGGCACGCCCGGCGGGCCAGGGCCACCACGTCCACCGGCTCCCGTTGCGCCGGCCGGTCGCTGCGGGCCAGCTCGATCAAATCGTCGACCAGGTGCTCGAAGCGGGTGACCTCCTCGGCGACCAGGCCGGCGGCGGTCGCCGTACGCTCGTCGAGGTGCTCCCGGCGGCGGGCCAGCACGCTGACCGCCGCCGACAGGGTCTGCAACGGCGACCGCAGCTCGTGGCTGACGTCGGCGGCGAACCGGCGATCCCGCTCGATCCGCTCCGCCACCTGGTCGACCATCCGGTTGAACGAGGTGGAGAGCCGGGCCAGGTCCGGGTCGGTGCCCGGTGCCAGCCGAGCCGTCACGTCCCCCGCCGCGATCTTCTCCGCCGCGTCGGCGACAGCGGTCAGCGGACGCAACCCGTGCCAGGTGGCGTACCAGCCCAGCGCCGCCCCGGAGCCGGCCACCGTCACCGCCACCACGGTCAGCGCCAGCGCCAACACCTGGAACGTCTGCTCCAGCTCGCGCAGCGAGGTGATCTCGTAGTAGCCGGTCGACTCCGACAGCGGCACGCCGACCAGCAGCACCGGCTGGTCGTCCAGGCGGACCCGCTGCACCGCCGGCTTTCCTGCTCCGACCATCGCCATCAGCCGGGCCGGCACCGCACCGGACGGCCCCTCGTCGGCGCTGCGGGAATACCACGCGCCGTCGCGGTGCAGCAGCGCCCGCCGGCTGCCGCCGGTGTCCAGCGCGCGCAGCACCTCCACCACGTCCGGCCGCTCGGTCTGCAGGCCGGAACGCACCACCGCCGCGTCGAAATACGCCGCCCGCACCGCCGTGCGTTCCCGCTCGTCGAGCAGCGAACGACGGACCAGCTCGTACGAGACCAGCGCCATCAGTGCCGACAGCAGCAACGCGCCCGCCGAGAACGCCGCCGTCACCCGGGCCCGTAGGCCGAGCCGCCTCATCGTTGCAGCTTGTAGCCGAGGCCGCGGAGCGTGACCAGGTGCCGCGGGTTGGCCGGGTCCGTCTCGATCTTCTGCCGCAACCGCCCGACATGCACGTCGACCAGCCGCTCGTCACCGGTGTCGTAACCCCAGACACGGCTGAGCAGCTGCTGGCGGGAAAGCACCTTGCCGACGTGCTCGGCCAGCTCGCACAACAGCCGGAACTCGGTGCGGGTGACCGACACCGGACGGCCGTCGCGGCGTACCTCGCCCGCCTCGGGGCTGATCTCCAAGCCGCCGAAGGCGTACACCGGCACCGGCGCGGACGCCGTGCGGGCCCGGCGGCGCAGCGCCCGCAGCCGGGCGGAGAGTTCCTTGATCGCCACCGGCTTGACCACGTAGTCGTCGGCCCCGGCCTCCAGCGCGGCGACGATGTCGTGGGTGTCGTCGCGGGCGCTGACCACCACGATCGGCACGTCGTCGTCGCGACGCAGCTGCCGGATGCACTCGAAACCGTCGAGCCCCGGCAGCATCAGGTCGACCAGGACCTGATCGGCGGGGTCCTGCCGTTGCAGGCGCAGCCCCTCCTCCGCGGTGGCCGCCCCGCGCGCGACGTAACCCTCGTCCTCGAGGGCCAGCAGCAACGCCAGGCGGATCCGGTCGTCGTCCTCGATCACCAGCACACCGGCCATGAACGCATGGTGCCCGGCCGTGGCCGGCACGGCCAACCGAGGCCACCGTACGCGGGATTTGTCACGCAACTGTCACCGACCGCGCGGCGTCGCCACCGGCCTGGTGGCTGCGCTGCTGGGCACCATCGTCGCCCGGTTGACCGGCCTCGACGCTTACGGCTTCGACCGACGGCACCTGATCGTCCGGGTCCGGGCTCGCCGGCGCGCTGGTCGCCGGCACGGCCGGAGGCCGGCGCGGCGCGCGGTCACCCGGCCCGCCGGGCGGTCAGCGCGAGGGCGGGGCGGCGACGTGCGCCGGTGGCTTCGGCCCGAACGTGGCGAGGAAGCGGTCCCGGAAGGTGTCCATCCGCCAGACCGGCGCGTCCGGGCCGGGGCGCAACCCCTCGTGCCAGCTCCACTCGGACGTCCGGGCCAGCACCGCCGGGTCGCGGGTGACGATGGTGATCGGCACGTCCCGGCTGGCGTTCTGGCCGGTGATCACCGGCGAGGGCTGGTGGTCGCCGAGGAACACCAGCACCAGGTTGTCGTCGCCGTAGGTCTCCACGTACGAGATCAGCGAGTTCAGCGAGTACTCCACGGACCGGCGGTAGCCGGTACGGATCTCGGCGAGGCTGCGCCCTCCGAGCGCCGGGTTGGCGGCCACCGAGGTGGGCCGCTTGTAGATCGAACCGTCGCCGATGTGATCCCAGTCGAGAATCCGGGGGATCGCCCCCCACGGCGAGTGACTGGAGATCAGCGGGATCTCCGCCATGATCGGCGCCCGGTCCGGCCGGGCCCGTTCCCGCCGCTGGAACTCCGCCAACGTGTACTGGTCGGGCATCGGGGCGAAGTTGAACTTCGGGCCGCGATAGTTCAGACCGGCCGTGTCGTAGTACCGCTCGTAGCCGAAGAACTTCCCCTCCGGCCACGGTTCGAGAGCTGCCGGCATCACCCCGACGGTGTCCCAGCCGGCCCGGCCGAAGGCGCGGTTGAGGGTGAGCCGGTCGCTGCCCAGGAGGGTGGAGTGACGCTGCTCGTTGTCGACCCAGACACCGGCCAGCAGGGTGTCGTGCGCCAGCCAACTGCCGCCGCCCGCCGTGGGCGCGGTGAGGAAACCGCTGCGCGCGCCGAAGCCGGCGGCACTCAACCGTCGGTAGCCGTTGTCGAGCAGCGCGTTGACCTTGGGCGCGTACTCCGGGTTCTGGACCGCGTCCCGGCCGTAGCTCTCCACGAAGGCCAGCACGACGTCCTTGCCCCGTAGGCCGATGAGCAACTGGTCGCCGGGGACGTCCCGGAAGGCGTCGACCCGCATCGCCTCCGCGAACTCCTTGCGGTCGCCCAGCGCCTTGCCGACCTGGCGGGCGTGGTGCTCCACCAGCGCCGTCGAGCGGTGGTCCGCCACCGGCACCCCGAGTGTCGCACCGGCGACCCAGATGGCGGCCAGCGCCGCGAGCACCCGGATCGCCGCCCGGTTGTGCCCGGCCACCAGCCGGGTCAGCCGCAGCATCGCCCGCACGCTCAGCACCAGCAGCCCCAGGACCAGGGCGACCAACCCGACGACCGCGCCGATCGCGCCGATGCGGCCGACCGACTCGCGGACGAACGAGTACCCGTCGCCGAGCAACACCCAGTCGTGGACCAGGTTGAAGTTGCGGGCCAGGCTGGCGGCCATGCCCATGTCGAGCAGCTTGACGATGGTGAGCAGCGCCAGAGCGACCCCGAGCGTCACCGCCGCCACGCGGCGCGCCCAGCCGCGCAACACCACCAGCAGCACGCCGGCGACCAGCGCCTCCACCGGGATACGCAGGAACACCGCCGGGCTGAGCTGTTCGAGCTGGTTCGGGGCGGTCAGCAGCACGAACAGCAGCACGACGGCCAGCGCGCTGGTCACCGCGCCGGCCACGGCCCGCAACCGCCCCCGGGCAGGGGCGATCCGCTCGGCCGGTTCGGGTCCCGGTGCCGCGGCCGCGACACTGCCGGGATCGTCGCCGGCCGGCGGCGACGGGTCGTCGGGTGCTGGGGCGGCCTTCGCCGCGGGGTCCGTCGAGGGTTCGGTGCGGCCGGCGGCGCCGGCGGAACCGTCTCCGTCCGGGGCTTGGGGGTGGGGGCGCGACGGCACTGACACAGGGTCCCTT
>NZ_SMKN01000169.1 GCF_004348675.1 Micromonospora sp. KC606
GGCTCGCTCAGCGAGGTGGTCGAGCTGGTCGACCCGGTGTCGACGGTCCGCTGAGGCAGCGCCACCGGCCGGCGGCGGAGCGGTCGCCGGCCGGCGGCGCGGCCGGGCGCGGCGCGGGTCCGGTCAGCGGCGCGGCCGGGCGCGGCGCGGGTCCGGTCAGCGGCGGCGGACCTTGTGAAGGCGGAACGGCTTGCGGGTCGTCCGGACCACGGCGGCCCCGCGCGGCTCCTCGGCGAGGGAGACGTCCGGAAGCGCGTCGGCGGCGTCCGGCGTGCCGGCCGGCAGGAGACGACTCAGGGCACAGCCGTCGGCCGCCCAGCGGGCGACCAGGTCGGCGCTGGGCCCGGGGGCGTTCAGGCGTTTCGCGGCCACCAACGGAGCCGCGGTCTCCCACTCCTCGGTGCCCGACACCAGCCGCGTCACCCGGGCCAGCCAGGTGACGATCCGCCCGCCGTGGTCGCCGCGCAGGGTCACCCGGGCCGCGGTGGCGTCGGCCAGGCCCGGCGCGGTCTGCTCGCCCGGCCCGCTGACCACGACAAGCGTCCCCTCCAGCGGTACGCACCACAGCGCCACCGCCGGGCCGTCGCCGACGCTCACCCAGCAGACGGCGGCCTTCTTCATCGCCTCGTCGACCAGGGGCGTCGACACGGGGGCGTCCACCTCGTCCGTCACGCCGCCATCCTCCCGTACCTCGCCCGGGCCGGACCGGCCCGATCACATGATCGACTCCGCTTGCGGCACGTCGCCGTGTCCCGCCACGCGAACACCAAGCATGCCGCAAAACCGAGGCGCGGCTGGCCGGGACCCTAGCCGATGAAGGGGGGTGCGGCGATCTCGCCGCGCGCCACCGGCACCACCTGACCGGAGACGGTGGCACCGACCGCCACCCCGCCGGCCGCGGTCACCGTGCAGGCCAACGCCGAGGGCCGGCGCAGCTCCACGCCCTGCCGGACCGCGTACTCGGAGCGACCCTCGCCGGGCAGCAGACCGCTGGCCACCAACCAGACACCGAGCCCCAGGGCGGCCGAACCGGTCGCCGGATCCTCCGGCACCCCCATCCCGGGCACGAAGACGCGGGCGTGCGCGGTTTGCGCGCCGGCTTCCCAGGAGAAGACGCTGACATGGTCCAGCCCGTACCGCTCCGCCGCCGCCACGTTCAACCGGGCGCGCGCGACCGCGTCCGGGCGTACCGGAAGGTAGGGGAACTCCAGGCCGCAGCCCGCCACCCGGGGCGCCGGGCCGGTATGGTCGGCCACGTCGAGGCCGACCATCTCCAGCAGCGGTTCCGGGTCGAGTTCCGGGCTGAGGGTGGGCACGCCGCCGGTCAGCGTGGCGCCGGTGGCGGTGACCTCGATCGGCAGCACCCCGGCGCCGCATTCCTGGGTGACCTGCCCCACACCGAACATCCCACGCCGGCTCGCGGTCACCGCCGCGCCGACACTGGGGTGCCCGGCGAAAGGAAGCTCGGCGGCGGGGGTGAAGATCCGGGCCCGGTAGGTGGCGCCGACCTGGGTCGGGGGCAGCACGAACACCGTCTCCGACAGGTTGAACTCCAGCGCGAGTGCCTGCATCTGTTCGGTGGCCAGCCCTTCGGCGCCGAACACCACCGCCAGCGGATTGCCGGCGAACGGGCGGTCGGTGAAGACGTCCACGATCTCGAAGGCCAGGGTCGACATGCCGTTAGACACTAGGCGCTTAGGCTGGTGCCCGTGAGCACGCCGAACCGGGTCTATCTGGCCCGACTCGCCGGAGTTGCCGTCTTCGACCCCAACGGCGACCTGGTGGGACGGGTCCGCGACGCGGTGGGCCGGCTCCGGCCGACGCAGCGCCCGCCCGAGGTGGTGGGGCTGGTCGCGGAGATGCCGATGCGCCGGCGCATCTTCCTGTCCATCAACCGGATCACCACCATCGACGCCGACGCGGTGGTCCTCGGCACCGGCACCCTCAACCTGCGCCGCTTCGAGAAGCGCCCGAACGAGCTGCTGGTGCTCCAGGAACTGCTGGACCGGCGGGTCCAGCTCGAACCCGGCGGCCAGCCGGGCACCGTGGTGGACGTGGCGATGGAACGCAGCCGGGACGGTGAGTGGTCGCTGTCCCGGGTCGCCGTCCGCGAACACACCGGCCGGCTCACCCGGCGGGGGCACCTCCACCAGGTCCCGTGGGACCGGGTACGCGGGCTCAGCGGCATCGCCGACAACCGGGGCACCGCCAACCTACTGGCCGTGCTGGAGGACATGCGCCCGGCCGACCTGGCCAACGCCCTCCAGGACCTGCCCGACGCCCGGCGAAACGAGGTCGCCGCCGCGCTGGACGACGTTCGCCTCGCCGACGTGCTCAGCGAGCTGCCCGAGCACGACCAGGTGGAGATCCTCGCCGCGCTGGACCGGGAGCGGGCCGCCGACGTGCTGGAGGAGATGGATCCGGACGACGCGGCCGACCTGCTCAACGAGCTGCCCCCGCCGGAGCAGGACGTGCTGCTGGACCTGATGGAGCCGGACGAGGCGGACCCTGTCCGCCAGCTTCTCCGGTACGCCTCGGGCACGGCCGGCAGCGTGATGACCTCCGAGCCGGTGATCCTGCCCCCGGACGCCACAGTGGCGGAGGCGCTGGCCCGGATTCGCGAGGAGCAGCTCTCTCCCGCGGTGGCCGCGCAGGTCTTCGTGACCCGCGCCCCGATGACCACCCCGACCGGCCGTTACCTGGGCATGGTGCACTTCCAGCGGCTGCTCCGGGAGCCCCCGGCCGACCTGCTCGGCGGGGTGGTGGTCAACGACATCGACCCGCTCCGGCCGACCACCCCGCTGCCGGAGATCACCCGGCGGATGGCCACGTACGACCTGGTTGCGATGCCGGTGGTCGACCGGAACAACCGGCTGGTGGGCGCGGTCACCGTCGACGACGTGCTCGACCACTCGCTGCCGCGCGACTGGCGGGACCGGGACGCGGTACCAACCCCGGGCGGTGGCGAGGAGACGCTGGATGGCGCGGATGGTTGAGCGCCGGCGGGCCGAACGGCTGGACCAGCCGCGCGAGTCCCGCGTAAAGCTGCCCCGGTTCGACCCCGAGGCCTTCGGCCGTTGGTCCGAGGGGATCGCCCGGGGCATGGGCACCGCCAACTTCATCGTCTACATGACCGTGGTGATCACGGCCTGGTTCCTCTGGAACACCCTGGCCCCGCCGAATCTGCGCTTCGACCCGTACACCTTCACCTTCCTCACCCTGGTGCTGTCGCTCCAGGCGTCGTACGCGGCCCCGCTGATCCTGCTCGCGCAGAACCGGCAGGCCGACCGGGACCGGGTGGCGCTGGAGGAGGACCGGCGCCGGGCGGCCCTGCAGAAGGCGGACACCGAGTACCTGGCCCGGGAGATCGCCGCGCTGCGCGTCGCGATGGGCGAGGTGGCCACCCGGGACTTCCTCCGTTCCGAGCTGGCCCGGCTGGCCGAGGAGCTGGACGAGGCGGCGCACCGGCGGCAGCGGTTGGAGCGCCGGCAGCAGGAGCGGGCGGCCCACCGCTCCGGTGGGCCGGATCCGCTGGACGAGCCCCGCGACGAGCTGGACGGCGACTACGCCCGCGACGGGCGCCCGGAGAGCTGAACCGGCCGGCCCCACCCGCCCGGCGCGGCGATCGATTGGCTCACACCGGTCGCCGCGGCGGCGGGGACGGATCGCCGCCGACGTAACATTGCCGGCATGTCAGCACCCGTCAGCACCGTCTCCGACGCGATCCAGGCCGCCCTGGCCACCGTCAACGACCCGGAGATCCGCCGCCCGATCACCGAGCTCGGCATGGTCCGCTCCGCCGTGGTCGGCGACGACGGCGTCGTCCGGGTCGAGCTGCTGCTCACCGTGGCCGGCTGCCCGCTGAAGGACAAGCTGCGCAACGACATCACCGCCGCGGTGGGTGCCGTACCCGGCGTGACGGGCGTCGAGATCGAGTTCGGCGTGATGAGCCCCGAGCAGCGGCAGGCGCTCCAGACGAAGCTGCGTGGCGGCGCGGCGTCCCAGGAGCCGGTGATCCCGTTCGCCCAGCCCGGCTCCCGCACCCGCGTGTACGCGGTGGCCAGCGGCAAGGGCGGCGTCGGCAAGTCCAGCGTGACGGTGAACCTGGCCGCCGCGCTGGCCGCCCGGGGCCTCTCCGTCGGCGTGGTCGACGCGGACATCTACGGTCACTCGGTACCCCGGATGCTCGGCGCGGACGGCAAGCCCACCCGCGTCGAGGACATGATCATGCCGCCACAGGCACACGGCGTGAAGGTCATCTCGATCGGCATGTTCACCCCGGGTAACGCGGCCGTGGTGTGGCGTGGCCCGATGCTGCACCGGGCGCTGCAGCAGTTCCTCGGTGACGTCTACTGGGGCGACCTCGACGTCCTCCTGCTGGACCTGCCTCCGGGCACCGGCGACATCGCCATCTCGGTGGCCCAACTGCTGCCCAACGCCGAGATCCTGGTGGTGACCACCCCGCAGGCCGCGGCCGCCGAGGTCGCGGAGCGGGCCGGCGCGATCGCCCTGCAGACCCATCAGCGGGTGGTCGGCGTCATCGAGAACATGGCCTGGCTGGAGCTGCCGGACGGCTCGCGGATGGAGGTGTTCGGCTCCGGTGGCGGCCAGGCGGTCGCCGACTCGCTGAGCCGGACGATCGGCGCACAGGTGCCGCTGCTGGGGCAGATCCCCCTCGACACCCGGGTCCGGGAGGGCGGCGACGCCGGTACGCCGATCGTGCTGGCCGCGCCGGACGCTCCCGCCGCGAAGGCGCTGGGTGAGGTCGCCGACCGACTCGCGGTGCGCCGCGAGTCGCTGCTGGGCAAGCCGCTCGGCCTCAAGCCCGCCGGCCGCTGAAGGCCCGCCGGCCGCTGGGATTCCCGCCGGCCGGTCCCAGGCACGACGCCACCTGACCCGGAAACCGCCGGGTCAGGTGGCGTCGTCGTAGCTGCGGCGGGGAGCCGGGGCCGGCGCGTCGCCGGTGGCGGTGGCCGGGCGGCCGGTGTCGGAGCGCAGGTCGACGGCCTTCGCGACGTCCTTCAGCTCGTCGTGCACGCCGGTGATGTCGGCGCGGAGGTTGTCGTAGACACCCTGCAACGGCTTGCGGATCGCCGCCTCGTCCTCCTCGCTGAGCAGGTGCTTGCGGATGAACGCCTTCGGGTGCAGGTCCTCCAGCTGGATGTCGGTGCCCAGCTCGCGGCTCAGGTCGCCGGTGGCGTTCCGGGCCATGTTGCGCAGGTTGCGCACCATCCGCAGACCGTCGCTGATCACGTTGGGCAGCCGGTCACCGAAGATCAGCAGCGCCAGGAGCAGCAGCGCAACGATCTCCCACCAGTTCAGGTTGTCGAGCACTGCTGGGCCTCCTCGTCACCGTCAGGCCAAGACTACGCACGTCGACCGGCTGCCCGGGAGGGGGTGACCGGTCCTCACTTGGCATCTGCGGCGAGCGTCACGGAGGCGTTCTGCTGGCTCGCGCCCCGCCGGTACTCCACCGTCACCACCGAACCGGGGGCGAACTTGCGGACCAGCGCGATCAGGTCGGTCGGCTCGGTCATCGGCCGGCCGTTCAACCGCAGGATCACGTCCCCGGCCTTGAGGCCCGCGCCGGCCGCCGGACCGGACGGCTCCACCGCCGCCAGCCGTACGCCCGCTCCGCCGGTAGCCGACCCGGCGCCGCCGACCTGGGCCCCGATCACCGTGCGGCGGGCCTTGCCGGTGCCGATGATGTCCTGGGTGATGCGCTTGGCCTGGTTGATCGGGATGGCGAAGGCGAGCCCGATGTTCCCCGCCTCCTGCCCCTCGGCGACCAGGGACTTGATCGTGGAGTTCACCCCGATCACCCGCCCGGCGGAGTCGACCAGCGGGCCGCCGGAGTTGCCGTGGTTGACCGCCGCGTCGGTCTGGATCGCCGCGTAGTAGCGCACCGGGCCACCCGGCTCCCCGGCCTGCATGGTGCGGTCGAGGGCGCTGACGATGCCGGCGGTGACCGTGTTGGCCAGCGACAGCGGCGAGCCGACGGCGAGCACCGGGTCACCGACGGCGAGCGCGTCGGAGTCGCCGAACTCGATCGGCCGCAGCCCGTTGCGGCTCACCTTGATCACCGCGATGTCCGACTCCGGGTCCTGGCCGACAACGGTGGCCGGGGCGGTGCTGCCGTCGTTGAAGACCACGCTGGCCCGGCCGCCCCTCCCGACCACGTGATCGTTGGTGATCACGTGCCCGTCGGCGCTGACGATGAAGCCGGAGCCCTCGCTCACCCCGCCCAGGCCGACCACCCGGACGGTCACCACGCTGGGCAGGACCTTCTCCGCGACCCCGGCCAGCGACTCGGGGCGACGCTGGGCCAGCCCGGGGGCGTCGGCGGGCCGGGCGCCGAGGATCACCCCGCCGCCGGCCCCGCCGCGCACCGCGAGGGCATACCCGAGAGCACCGCCGAGCGCCCCCGCGAGCAGCGCGGTGATCAGCGGGATCAGCAACAGTTGGCGCAGCCTCGGTCGGTCGGGCGCGTCCGGGTCACTGACCGGCTCGGGCGCCGCGCCGGCCGCCGGCGCGGTCGGCAGCACCACGGCGGCGGGCGCGTACGGGTCGCGCCACGGGTCGGCGAGCGCGTCGGACCACCACGGCGACGCCGTGCCGCCGCCGGCACCGGGGGACGCCGGCGAGGACCCTGCCAGCGGCGGTCCCGTCGGCGGCCCCACCGGCGCAGGGTTTGTCGGCGGCCCCACCGGCGCAGGGTTGCTGCCGGGCTGGCGCCAGTCCCAGCCGTCGGTCACGTCGGTGCCTCCCACTCCGTCCCCGGATCCCCCGTACGGCGCGACGCGGCGGCGGGTACGCCACGGGGGACACCGCTTCCAGGATTGCACGGATGGACCGGGATCGAGCCGGCTCCGGCGGTCGTGATCGTCATCGCCGGACGGGGCGGCTGCGCCGCGCCGGTCCCGCCTCTAGGCTCACAGTGCCAACCCGCCCCTCGCACCACTCCCGCCGCCCGGAGGTGTCCCATCGCCACGGCCGCCAGTTCCGGCACTCCGACGGCGCAGACGTTGCAGTTCGCCGAGTCGTACGTCGGCGAGGACCTCGTGCTGCGGACCGCCCGTGCCCTCGCCCGTGAGGTGGGCCTCGACGCGGTGACCCCGGGCGCCGGGGCCGCGCTGCGCCTTCTCGCCGCCGCCGGGAACGCCCGTGCGGTGGTGGAGATCGGCACCGGCACCGGGGTCAGCGGGGTCTGGTTGCTGCGCGGGATGCGGGCCGACGGGGTGCTCACCACCATCGACGTCGAGGTCGAGCACCAGCGGATCGCCCGGCGTATCTTCGTCGAGGCCGGCTTCCCGTCAGGGCGTACCCGGATCATCACCGGCCGGGCGCTGGACGTGCTTCCCCGGCTCGCCGACGGCGCGTACGACCTGGTCTTCGTCGACACCGAGGCGACCGGCTTCGCCGCGTACGCGGACGCCGCGCTGCGGCTGCTGCGCCCCGGCGGGGTGCTCGCCCTCAACGGCGCCCTGGCCAACGGGCGCATCGGCGACCCGGCTGCCCGGGACGCCGAGACGGTCACCGTCCGGGAGACGGTGAAGGCGATCCGGGAGTCCGAGTACTGGACGCCGGCGCTGCTGCCGGTCGGGCCCGGCCTGTTGGTCGCGGTGAAGTGCTGACCGCTCGCCGCCATGCCTCCGTCGCCTGCCGGGCGGCGGCGGCCGGTCACCGCAGCGTCGCCAGCCAGCGCAGCAGCCCGCGTACGCCCCAACCGGTCGCGCCCCGGGTCAGCTCGGCGTCGTCGCCGTCGGACCAGGAGGGCGCGGACATGTCGATGTGCAGCCAGCGGTCACGCAGGTCGCCGGTGAACTCGCGGAGGAAGAGCGCGGCGGTGACGGAGCCCGCCCCGGCGTCCGGTGAGCTGTGCAGGTCGGCCAGATCGCTGCTGAGGTGCTCGACGTAGTCGGCGGGCAGCGGCATCCGCCAGGCCGCCTCACCGGCGTCCTCGATGGCGGCCAGCAGGTCGGCGGCGAGTTGGTCGTTGTCGCTGTAGAGCGCGCCGTGCCGCTTGCCGAGCGCGACCGCGTTGGCGCCGGTCAGGGTGGCCAGGTCGACCAGCAGGTCGGGCGCCAGGTCGCGGGCCGCGTACGCCATCGCGTCGGCGAGCACCAGCCGCCCCTCAGCATCGGAGTTGGTGGTCTCGCTGGTCAGGCCGCCGTAGTGGCGGACGATGTCGCCGGGGCGGAACGCGGAGCCGCTGACCATGTTCTCGGCCAGCGGGGCGAGGGTGGTGACCCGGACCCGCAGGCGCAGCGCCGCCGCGCCGAGGGTCGCCGCGACCACGGCGGCGGCCCCGGCCATGTCCTTGCGCATCAGCTTCATCGCCGGCACCGGTTTGATGGAGATGCCGCCGGTGTCGAAGGTGATCCCCTTGCCGACGAGCACCACGTGGGTACGGGCGCCGGCGGGGCGCCAGTCCAGCTCGACGAGGCGGGGGCCGCTGGCCGAGCCGCCGCCGACGGCCAGGATGCCGCCGAAGCCCTCGGCGGCCAGTTCCTCCGGGCCGCGTACCCGCAGGTGCAGGTCGGGAAGGTCGGCGGCCGCCTCGACCTGGGCGGCGAACCACTGCGGGTTCTTGACGGACGAGGGAGCGTTGGTCAGGTCCCGGGCGAAGCGGGTCATCCGGGCGGTCGTCTCGGCGACGGTGACCGCCTCGCGCTGTGCCTCCGGGTCGGCGACGAGCAGCTCCACCCCGGCGAGCGCGGGCGACTCGTCGGCGTCGGTCATCCGGAACCGGTACGCGGCGAGCTGGAGCCCCTCGACGAGGGCGCGGACCGCGTCGCTGTCGACGTCGGCCGGGAGCGCGACCGTGATGTGCGTCTCATCCCTGGCGGCGCGGGCGAGGGCCGCCCCGGCGGTCCGCCAGCTTCTGCCGGCGCCGTCGCCGACGCCGAGCAGCAGCAACCGTTGCGGGGTGCCGCCGGGGCGAAGGTGGGCGAAGGTCTCGCCGGCCCGGCCGGCGAGCCGGGTCGCGGGCAGCAGTGTCGTCGCCTCCGCAGAGACCTCGTCGGGCAGGGCCACCCCGGTCGGGGCCAGCATCGCCGGGGCCGTACCCCCGTCGGTCGTGGCGCCGGTGCGGACGGGCAGGACGAGGGTATCCAGCCGGTCGGGGTTGGCTGTGAGACGGATGGCGAGCACGCTGGGCCGTACCTCCGGTGATGATCGTGGGCGCGGGGCGTGTCGGCCCCGCGTACGGGATGTGAAGACCCTGAGCCACCGGGGTCTCCGGTGGCTCAGGGTCTCGACGAGCCATCCGCGCGGCGCCGCGCGGACCGTTGGTCGGTCAGCCGGCGGCCGCCTTCAGCGCGTCACCGAGCGCGTTGGCCTCGTCGGGAGTCATCTCGACGACGAGCCGGCCACCGCCCTCCAGCGGGACCCGCATGACGATGCCCCGGCCCTCCTTGGTGACTTCCAGCGGACCATCGCCCGTCCGCGGCTTCATCGCCGCCATGTTGTCTCCCCTCAGACCTACACCAGGGTCGGTGGGTTGCCCCACAGCCACTTCGCCATGACCACCCGCAAGATACGCGGGGGCGTCGACCAAGGATTTTCCCTGATGAACACCGCCGGACCCAAACCGAAGCAGCATTGATGTAACAGCACCTAGCTTATCCTGGGTAGGCCTGTCACAATGTGCGGTCATGCAGGCACGGTCGGCACTCTTCGACCTGTACGGCGACTACCTCCGGCCGAGGGGTGGCCGCGCGCCGGTCGCCGCCCTGGTCAAGCTGCTCGCGCCGCTGGGGATCGCGCCCCCGGCAGTGCGCACGGCGGTGTCCCGGATGGTGCGCCAGGGGTGGCTCGATCCGCTCCGCCTGGCCTCCGGGCCCGGATATTCGATCACACCGAAGGCCGCCCGGCGACTCGACGAGGCGGCGGCCCGGATCTACCGCACCGGACGGGTCACCTGGGACGGCCGGTTCGACCTGTTGGTGCTCCGGACCCCGCCGTCGCGACGGGACCGGCAGCGGCTCGCGGCCAACCTCAGCTTTCTCGGCTACGGAACCCTCGACGAGCACACCTGGGTGGCCACCCGGGCCAGCGAGGACGTCGACCTCCTGCTGGAGGAGGCCGGCGTGTGTTACGAGCGGTTCACCGCCGCGCACGTCGCCGGCACTCCGGGGGCGATGGGGGTGGTCCGGCGGGCCTGGGACCTCACCGAGATCGGGCACGCGTACGAGCGGTTCGTCGCCGAGCAGCGCCCGCTGCTGACCGGGGTGACGGTGCGCAGCGGTGACGAGGAGGCGTACGCGGCCCGCTTCCGGCTCGTGCACGCGTGGCGTACCTTCCTGTTCCGGGATCCGCAGCTGCCGCCGGCGCTGCTCCCGGAGCGCTGGCCCGGCGTCGCCGCGGCCGGTTTCTTCGACCGGCACGCGGCCCGGCTGCGGCCGGCTGCCGACCGGTACGTCGAGCAGTGCCTCGACGCCACCAACCGCACCGCCCGACAGAAGGGTCGTTGAGAACGTGACCGAGCCGCTGCTCGTCGACCGCACCGATGCCGTGGTCACCCTGACGCTGAACCGCCCCGCGGCGATGAACTCGCTCGACGTGGCGCTGAAGGAGGCGCTCCGGGACACGCTGGCCCAGTTGGAGACCGACCGTTCCTGCCGGGCGGTGGTGCTGGCCGGGGCTGGCGGGCAGTTCAGCGCCGGGCAGGATCTCCGCGAGCACGTGCAGGCCCTCAGGTCGACCAGCGCGAACCCGTTGGACACGGTGCGGGCGCACTACAACCCGATCGCCGCCCGGCTGGCCAACCTACCCAAGCCGGTCGTGGCCGCGGTCCGCGGGATGGCCGCCGGGGCGGGCGCCTCGCTGGCGTTCCTGGCCGACTTCAGGATCGGCGGGCCGAGGACGAAGTTCCTGATGGCGTTCGCCGGGGTGGGACTGGCCGCCGACACCGGCGCGTCCTGGACGCTGCCCCGGCTGGTCGGTCACGCCAAGGCCGTCGAGATGCTGATGCTCGCCGAGCCGGTGGGCGCCGAGGAGGCGTGCCGGCTGGGCCTGCTCACCCGGCTGGTCAACGACGACGAGGCGGTGTTGCCGGCCGCGCAGGAGCTGGCGACCCGGCTGGCCGCCGGCCCGACCGTCGCGTACGGGGCGATCAAGCGGCAGCTCTCCATCGCCGACGCGGGCACCCTCGCCGACGCCCTGGCCGCCGAGGCCCAGGCCCAGGCGATCTGCGGCGCCACGGCCGATCACCGTTCCGCCACCGAGGCTTTCGTCGAGAAGCGCAGCCCCACCTTCGAGGGCCACTGACCCTGGCGTGCACCGGGGCCACGCAGCCGCCGTCGACGAGACGGTGTGGCCGGTGGTCCTCGCGGCGTCGTCCGAGCGGAGGAGGAGGTCCACGCCCGCCACGTCGTCAGGGGTGGGATGGCGGGCCGCGGGTCGAACGGCTCCATCCGAACCTGGATGGCCTAGTCGTCCTCCTCCGGATCCTGGTTGGCCTCGGCGCCCAGCACGAACGCCTGCATGGCCAGCTCGTCTCCTGAGGGCGAGACGAACGTGGGCAACTCCCCCGGGCCCAGCTCCCGCACGTACGACCAGAACAGCCGTACCGCCTCGGCCCGGGTGTCCGCCTCGATGGGCAGGTCCAGGCTGACCAGCCAGGTACGGCGGGGTGCCGGCGGGCCGAGCCGGTCGACCAGTTGCCCGTACACGACCGGGTCGAGCGGGCTGACCGGGCCGCTGACCCCCACCTGCTCGGCCGGAACCGGCTCGTCGAAGGCTCGCCGGATGTACGTCACCACCAGCCCGTCACCAATCCGGTTGACCCGCCCCAGGGCCACCAACCGGGGCGGCGAGTCCGCCAGCACGGCCACCGGGTCGCCGGGATGCGG
>NZ_SMKN01000016.1 GCF_004348675.1 Micromonospora sp. KC606
GCGTTGGTGACCGGGTTGCCGCCGGCGGTGCCGGTGGCCGGGTAGTAGACGTAGGTGGTGCACGGGCGATTGCCCCGCCGCCAGTCGTACCGGCGCACACCCACGGCGAACGGCGTGGTCGGCGCGGGGTCCGCGATCGCTCGTCCGGCACCGAGCAGAGATGTGCCCGCGCCCACCGCTGCGACTGCGCCCAGACTCAGGAAGGTGCGTCGTTGCATCGACATGCTGACTCCTTGTTCAAGGGTTTACGAGTGGCTGTGAGGCTGGCCGCTCCCGGCCGCCATGGGGGTGGTTCAGAGGCTGCGGGGTCAGGATGCGGTCGAGGTGGATGTCATGCCGGCTCCGCTGCCGTTGGCTCGCAGCAACAACGTCTGAGTCTTTACCAGAGAAACGGGCGGGCGACGGGCGTGCCGGCGGCATCAACCGCGCCAGTTCCGCCGCCTGGGCCGCACCACACGGAGCTGGGAGCGCGACGAATTGCCCTCTTCGTCGCGCAGCCCGGCGCCGGCATCGGGTCGCCGTGTCTGCTCCTCACCCGGCTCCCGCAGGCCGAGATGTGTCACATAGTCTAGCCACGACATGCCAAGTGTCAAACGACTCATGTCAATGGGTTTAACTGGCGGCGCCGCGGGGACGCACAGGCCATCAGCGCTCCGGACGACTTGCCGCTGCGGATCTCGCCCTGGGCTATCGGCCGGATTACCACAGCCGCCCTGGTCGTCCTGCGCATCCAGCATCAGCGCGCCACCTGACGGACACCTTGCCCGAACGTCGCCGCCGTAACGGGGTAAGCCGCACCGCCCGCCGCGATCCGGGGTTAAAGCGTTTGTGGCCACAGGCCGCAGCTCAGGACACCACCCTTCGCCCGACCACACGCCAGACGCAGTGGTCGGAAGGGGTGATGCGGTCATTGACAGTGATGAATTGCTGTGGTTACTTGTCCTGACACAGTAAGCGTTTTACCCACCGACCGTCCCCGCCCCTACCCCCGGAGCGCCCGATGGCACGACTCTCCCGTCGCAGCCTGCTGTCAGGCGCTGCGATCACCGGCGCGGCCAACCGGTTCCCGCCGTTGGCTTCGCCGGCCGCCGAAGGCTCTGCCCACTCCTCGGCGGCCGACCCGCCCCGCACGCCCATCACCCGGACGGCGCCGTTCGGCTGCGGTGGCTCGACAAAGCGGTCAACGAGGTCAGCTTCGTGTCCACCCATGCCGGCTCCCAGAGCGGCCTGGCCGCCATCCAGTGTCTCGCCCTGGTCGGCGATCAACAGAGAGGGAAACCGATGAGACGCGTTCCGAGACTCGCTGTCGTCGCGGCCGCGGCCAGCCTCCTGACTGGCGCGGGGGTGATGGTCGCGCTCACCGCGAACGCGGCGACCACCCGGTATGAGGCCGAAACCGCCCCGGCCACCTGCGACGGAGCCATCGCCTCGAACCACGCCGGCTACTCCGGCACCGGCTTCTGCGACAGCAGCGCCGCCAGCGGTGCCGCGGCCCAGTTCACCATCACCGCGCCCAGCGCGGGTGCCGCCACCGTGGCCATCCGCTACGCCAACGGCGGCACCGCCACGCGGCCGGCGGACATCAGCGTCAACGGCGCGGTCGCGCAGGGCGGTTTCGCGTTCGATCCCACCGGAGCCTGGAACGCCTGGGCCACCCGGACGTTGACCGTGCAGGTCAGTGGCGGCACCAACACCATCCGGCTCGCCGCCACCACCGCGCCCGGGCTGGCCAACATCGACTACGTCGAGGTGACGATCGGCGATGACACCACGCCGCCGCCGTCCTCCGACGCCAGGCGGATGGAACGCCTGGGTCGCGGAGTCGTCGCGGTGCGCGCGAGCAACAACAGCGTGCTGGTGAGCTGGCGGCTGCTGGGGCTGGACCCGGCCGGCATCGGTTTCAACGTGTACCGGTCCGCCGCCGGCGGTTCACCCGTGCGGCTCAACTCGGCGGTGCTGACCGGCGGGACCAACTACTCGGACACCAGCGCCAACCTGGCGCAGTCGAACGCCTACCACGTCCGGCCGGTGGTCGACGGCGTGGAGCAGGCACCGAGCGGATCGTTCACGCTGACCGCCAACCACGCCACCGAGCCGGTGGTCCGCCTGCCGCTGCGCGCCGGCGGGGCAGTGAAGTTCGTGTGGGTCGGTGACCTGGACGGCGACGGCGAGTACGACTACGTGCTGGACCGGCAGACCTCCCCGCAGACGATCGAGGCGTACCGCGGCAACGGGCAGTTCCTCTGGTCGATGAACATGGGGCCGAACAGCACGAACCAGAACAACATCGAGGGCGGCTCGGCCACGGTCAACGTCGGCCACAACGACGGCGTCACCGTGTACGACCTCGACAGTGACGGCCGCGCGGAGGTCGCGGTGCGGATCGCCAACGGCGTCCGGTTCGCCAACGGGGTCACGTACAACGGCCTGAGCGACAACACCCGCCAGGCCATCGCCATCCTCGACGGCATGACGGGCGCGCCGCGGGCGACCGCGCCGGTGCCGACCGACTATCTGTCCGACGGCCCGATGTACGCCCGCTTCGCCGTAGGCCACCTCGACGGGGTCAACCCGAGCCTGGTCGCGTACATGAAGAACCGGATCGGCTCCGGCGACTTCAACCTCATGTTCACCGCCTGGCGGTTCACCGGCAGCGCCCTGAACATGCAGTGGAAGTTCCTGCGCGGCAGGCAGAACCTGCCCGACGGGCACAACACCCGGGTGATCGACGTCGACGGCGACGGCAAGGACGAGATCGCCGAGATCGGGTTCGTGCTCAACGGCAACGGCACCCTGAAGTACTCGCTGGCGCCCCGGGGCATCGTCCACGGCGACCGCTTCCACATCGCCAAGATCGATCCCAGCCGGCCCGGCCTGCAGGGTTACGGCGTGCAGCAGGACAATCCCAGCGGGCTGCGCGACTACTACTACGACGCGGCGACCGGCAACATGATCTGGCAGCACGTCGAGGCCGGCACCGCCGACGTGGGCCGGGGCATGGTGGGAGACATCGACCCACGGTTCCCCGGCATGGAGGTCTGGGCCTTCTCGGGTCTCTACAACGCGCCCAGCAACCGGCTCACCCAGTCCAACACCTCGCTGCGGCCGTGGCCGCAGACGGGCCTGTTCTGGGACGGTGACATCACCATGGAGCTGCTGAACGACGGCAAGATCGAGAAGTGGAACCCGAACGCGCCCACCGGCACCAGCAGCGTGCCGCGGCTGGTGACCACCTCGAACTACGGCGCCGTCGACGCCAGCCAGAACGTCCAGCCCACGTTCCACGGTGACATCCTCGGCGACTGGCGCGAGGAGGTCGTGTACACCAACGCCAGGTTCAACGAGCTGATCATCTTCACGACGAACCAGCTCACCAACACCCGGCTCTACACGCTGGCGCACAACCCCGCCTACCGCAACGACATGACAGTCAAGGGCTACATGCAGTCCCACCACGTCGACTACTTCATCGGCAACGGCATGAGCCAGCCCCCGAGGCCGAACATCACCTACGCCGGAGGCTGAACCAACCGCGGAAGTCGACAGCGGCGGCAGACACCCGGAGGCGCTACGCCCCGGGTGTCTGCCGCCGCCGGAAAACGACAGGAGAAGCGTCATGCCCACACGGCGCGTGCTGCTCGACGCCGCCGGCGCGGCGGCCAGGGCGGGCCTGTGGACCGTACTCGGACTGCTCTTCGTGGTGGCCGCACCGGCCACGCTCGCCAGCGCCCACCCGACCGGAGCCCCGTTCCAGGTCCACCAATATCACGGCCTCATCCTCACGCCCGATCAGGCGCGGGTGGTCGCGGCCGTGCACACGGCGGAGATCGTCACCCGGCAGGAGCGGCGGGTCGTGGACGCGGACCACGACGGCACGGTCGACGCCGCCGAGCGACGTCGGCACGCGCACACCGCCTGCGCGGAGCTGGCCGCCGGATTCGCCGTCGAGGTGAACGGCGAACGCCTGCGCTGGACGGTGACACCGGGCGGCTACGACTACGAACCGGGCTCACCCGGGTTACCCAGCGCCCGGCTCACGTGCGACCTTGCGGCGCCCGCGCGGCTGTCCGCCCCGGCCACGGTGACCATCGCCAATCACCACCGGCCCGACGGCACCGGATACCGGGAGGTGACCGCCGTTGGGCGCGGCGTGCGTCTGATCGACTCGCGCCTGCCGGAGCAGAGCGTGAGCGAGCAGTTGAGGGCGATTCCGCCGGCGGACGCCCTCGTCGTCAACGTGCCAGCGGCGACGGTGCGGGTGGAACCGGGAGCGGCCGTGGCGGGCGCACCGACCGCGGCGGCGCCGGCGGAACGCGCCGGGCTGCTGACGACAGTTCCGAGATGGGCGGAGCAACGGATCGAGGCGTTGGCCGCCGGCCGGCTCACCCCGCTGCTGGCGGTCCTGGCCGTGTTGACAGCGGTGCTGCTCGGCGCCGGGCATGCCGCCCTGCCCGGGCACGGTAAGTCCGTGCTCGCGGCGTACCTCGCCGGGCGCCGCGGCCGGCCGTCGGACGCGCTGGCCGTGGGTGCCACGGTCACGCTCAGCCATACCGGCGTGGTGCTGCTGGTGGGGGTCTTGATCAGCACCAGTACGGCGTTCGCCGCCGACCGGCTGCTCGGCTACCTCGGCGTGATCAGTGGACTGCTCGTCATCGCGGTCGGGGTCGGAATGCTGATCGCCGTCGTACGCGGTCGAGCCGGCCACCCGCGCGGCCACGGTCACGACCACCACCACGGTCACGACCACCACCACGATCACGCCCATCAGCACGGACGTCGGGCCGGACGGCTGGGGCTGGCCGGCATCGGTGTCGCCGGCGGTCTGGTGCCCAGCCCGACCGCGCTGGTGGTGCTGCTGGCCTCGATCAGTACGGGGAAGGCGGTCTTCGGCGTGCTGCTGGTGCTCGCGTACGGCCTTGGTATGGCCGGCACGCTCACGGCAGCCGGCCTGCTTCTGCTCGCGGTCAAGCGTTGGGTGAGCCTCGCCGAGCGCCGCCCCGTACGCATGTTGGCCCGCCTCGGCGCGGTGGCGGCCTGGCCGCTGACCACCTCGGCGCTGGTGCTCGCCATCGGCACCGGCCTTACCCTGCGCGCCGCTGCGGTACTCACCTGAGCCGCCGTCAGGAGGCCATGCCGCCGAGGTGGCAGGCCTACGTGCGCTGGCCAGTGTCGTGTCGGCGCCCGTCGCCGGATGCCGCCACCACACGGTGATCGCGACGCTGGTGGCCAGACACCCTCCTGACCGTCGATGACCTCGCCGCCAGGCTGGGCAGGCCCGAGAACACCCAGTTATGACCGCCTGTGGCCCACCAGCGACCTGCGGCGCCGGGCGACCGCCGTCCACCGGCGGGCCGGCTCCTGGCTCGCCCACGTCGATACGGCAACGGCGACGACCAGCAGCACGGCCCACCGCTCGTGGGTCCTCGCCCACTCCGTGTCGTCCGGCGGGACGAAGAGCGCCATCCGGTCCGGCAACAGACGCGCGGCCATCACCAGACCCAGCAGGACGGGGAAGGCGAGGAGGCCGCCGCTGTCCGGGCGGCCGCGAAGGCGGACAGCCGCCACCGCGAGTGCGACACCGCCGAGCGCGGCCGCCTCGACCGTGACGCCACCCAGTGGGAGCGTCGCGCCGATCCCGTCCTCGGCGCCGGCCACCGTCACCGCCAGGACGAGCGCCCACCACACCGCCGCCGCCGGCAGGATCACGCCGGCGCGGGCGGCGTACCGGACCGGGCGCGGCGTCGGTACGGTCGCGATGCTGCGCGCGGCCGGGTCGTCGAGGAGAAACCCGACGCCCAGCGCCCCGCAGACCGCCGCGACGCGCAGCAGACCCACGAGGTCTTCGCCCGTCAGCGTCACCGCGGTGGCGGCGGGCACGGTGACGATCGCCAGCCCGAGCCCGGCCGCGGCCAGGAACGTCCACCACGGCATGGCCCGCGCGACCGGCCGGAACAACCGGGGTACGACCCGAACGCTCACGCCTCGCATACGGTCCGCTCCTCCTCCGGCGGCAGCGGTGCCACCGCAACGCCGAACAGCTCGCCGGCTCGCTCCGTCGGCGTGCCCGCGGCGCTCAGCTCGGCCCACGAGCGCCGGACCAGCTCCGCGACCTCGTCGGCTGGACGCTTCAGCAGGGCCAGCGCCACCGCCATCTCGCGGTCCGGCACCGACAGCGCGACCGGGAACTGCCACTCGCCGAACGGCACACCGCCCCAACTGTTGGCGTCCACCTCTCGCAGGCCGTCAGTCGCCTTCGGGGTCGCCTGGCCGGCCAGCCAACCGACCAACACCCCCCGCGCCCCGCACACCTGTCCGCCCGCCGGGCCTCCGGCGCGCGCGACGACCTCGTACGCGACCAGGCCGGCGAACCCGATCTCGGACTCCCCATCGCCCCACCGCGTGCCGACCGTGACCGCGTTCGGGGTGCCCGCATCAGCGTCCACCCGCCGCCACGCCGCTGCGGCGGCTGCCTGCTCCTCGGCGGTCACCACCAAGCCGTTGGCAGCCCGGTCCGCAGTGGATATCCGCTGCCGCACGGCGAGCGGCTGCCGGGCCTGTGCCTCGGGTACCCGGCGCAGCACCCCGCGCACCACGGCGTCCCACCCGCCGACCCAGGGGGCGAAGTCGTCGAAGGCGCAGTATGTGACCTGGTCGATTCGCTGGCAGCTCTGCATCTCGGCAGGACGCTCGGCGGCCGTGGCCTGGGCGGTCCGGACGGCGTCACTTGTCGGGAAGAACTGCGCCGAGCCGGCCAGGACGGTGATCGACAGGCCGGCGGCGCCGGCCGCGACGAGCCGGCGGCCGCGGGCACCAGTGACGGCCAGCGCCGCCGCGGCCACCAGCACGATCAGGCCAACGACGTACGCCAGGTGCCAGCCGGCCGGGCGGGACATGAGGTCGACCGGCAGCGGCATCGGCGGCTCATCCATCGCGATCGGCAGCAACCAGCGCAGCCGGGCCGCGGCCGGAGTGGACGGGAGCAGCCCGGCCACCGTGACGACGGCCAGAACCAGTAGCAGCAGCGGCGCGACGATCACGGCCCGGACCAGTCGGGCGAGCAGCACGCCGGCGGCACCGAGCAGCAGGACGGCCGCGGGGTAGGCGGCCAACTCGTACGGGTTGGGCCGGCCCGCCGCACCAGGCACGGCGGCGAGCAGGCCGATCCGTACCGCGACCAGCACCGCGACCAACAGCCCGAACGGCACCACGGACAGCAGGAAGGCACCGGTGCGCCATGGTTGGGGTAGCACGAACGTGTCGTACAGGACGGTCGTGGCGTGCCGGTGGGCCCGCAGCGCCGCCAGGTTTGCCGCGATGAGGGCGGCGCCGCCCAGCGCCAGCAGGGCGAGGAACTGCTTGGACCGGTCCTCGTCCTGGAGGACCGGGTACCGATTCGCCCCGCCGGACAACCACCCGTACAGCTCGGGGCCGACGAACAGCAGGATGCCGGCGATCGTGACCGGATGGCGCAGGAGGCGCACCGCCTCCACCCGGGCAAGGGCGACCATGGCCCGGCGCGGGTCGCCCGGGGCCGGGTCGGGGAGAACCTGCGGCTGCTCCGTCATCACCGTGCTCATGCGTACGCCTCCTGGTCCGCCGTCGCGTCGACGAGCATGAGATATCCGTCTTCCACCGTCGGTTCGAGCAGTTCGGCGCCGGTCGGCGGGTCGCCGACGTGGCGGTAACGCCCGGTCCCGGCACGCCAGGACGCGAGCGCCTCGGGCGCGCGGGATCCGCTCGTCCACACCCGCCCGCGGGCCAGCGCGGCGAGGTCGACGGGGGTGCCCTCGAACCGGACCGTGCCCCGGTCCAGCACAATCACCCGCTGGCAGAGCGCCATCACCTCCTCCGTCTGGTGGGTGGAGAGCAGCACGGAGCGTCCCTCGCCCAGTTCCGCGACGACCTCACGGAAACGCAGCCGCTGCTCCGGGTCGAGGCCCACCGTCGGCTCGTCGAGGATCAGCAGGTCCGGATCGCCCAGCAGCGCCGCTGCCAGGGCCACCCGCTGGCGCATCCCCCCGGACAGCGCCCTGATCTTCTTTCCGCGCTGGTCCGCCAACCCCACCGCGGTCAGCACCCGGCTCACCTCCTCGTGGCGGACGCGGCGGTTGGTCAGCTCCTTGAGGATCGCCACGTAGTCCACGAACTCGAACGCGGAGAAACCCGGATGGAAGCCGGGATCCTGGGGTAGGTACCCGAGGCGGCGCCGGACAGCGAGCCGGCCGGATTCGGTGCGCGGGTCGGCACCCAGCACCGTGAGCTGGCCACGGTCGGGCACGAGCGCGGTGGCGACGATCCGCAGCAGCGTCGTCTTGCCCGCGCCGTTGGGGCCGAGCAGCCCGGTCACGCCGTCGCGCAGCGTGAACGCCACGTCGGCCAGGGCGAGCGTTCGGCCGTACCGCAGCGTCAGGTCGGACGCGCGGACCACAGGACCGGTCGCGGTGACGGTCACCAGAACCTCCTTGGGGTTTCGAACGCCCGGCGGATCCGGGCGAGCACGAGAGCGGCCAGCGCGCCGGCCAGCGCCAACGCGAGCTGTCCGGCCGGTACGAAAACGGCCGAGCCGCCGGAGCCGACGCCCAGCGTGGACGTCACCAGCGCGATCCACCCGAGGCCGACCGAAGCGGCGGCGAGGACCGGACCCAACCGGGGTGTGAGCGCCAGGCTGAGTAGGGTCAACGCCAGCGCCGGCAGGAACCAGCCCAGTGCCACCAGGCCGTAGTCAGGCAGCGCCAGGCTCGCCGCGGCGCTCAGCGCGGTAGTGGCGGACAGCACGGCCACGCAGCGCAGCAGAAGCAGCCGGAACGTGTGCATCGGCGCCACCACGGTGATCTCGTACGTGGGGTCCACCCGCGGTCCGAAGGAGAGCGCCACCCCGCCCACCGGCAGCAGCGGCGCGGTGGCCAGGAACACCACCGGGTGCGCCAGGTTGGCCAGCAACGCGACGAGCGCCAGCGTCGAGACCACCGCAGCCAGCCAGGACAGTCGCAGCACCGGCGTGGCGGCGAGCAGCCGCGCGGTGTGCTCGGCCACGCCGACCCTGACCAGCAGGCGCTCGACCGGCCCCGGGACGGGTGCGTCCAGCTCCGCGTCCAGCCTGGCCCAGCCCGCCCGCACCACCTGCGGGTCGACGACGGCGAGCCTTTCTCGGCACTGCGCACACGCCGCCAGGTGCGCCTCGATGGACCAGAGAACAGGTGGAACCAGCACTCGTTCCCCGTACCGCCGCAACTCCCTGTCTGGTGGGTGCCACCCGGTGGCGTCCATGGCTGCCTCCCCCTCGCTGATCACGACAACTCCTGACGCAGTTGCCGCCGGGCCCGCATGGCCCGGGTCTTGACCGTGCCGGCTGGAATTTCGAGCAGCACTGCCGCTTCCGCGGTGGTCAACCCGTCCAGCACCGTCGCCTGCACCACCGCCCGCAGCTCTGGTGAAAGCCGGGCGAGCGCCCCGGCGAGATCACCGTGCTCCACGCCGACCAGCACCTGCTCCTCAGCCGACGGCTCGTCGGCGTGCCGCCGCCGCGCGAGCAAGCCGGCCAGGCGTTGTCGAGCACCGTGCCCGCGCAGCGAGTCGATCAGCCGGCGCGAGCCAATCCGCCACAGCCACCCGGCGACGTCACCCCCGTGCTGCTCCCGGTATCTGGCCGTGCCGCGCCACACCGCGAGGAACGTCTCCTGCACCACGTCGTCGACCAGCGCGCCGTCCGCGCAGCGGTACCGCATGCGCAGCACCAGCCAGGTCGCATGCCGCCGGTAGAACGCCTCAAAGGCGCTCCGGTCACCGGCCGCGACACGTGTCAGCAACTCGGCGTCGGTAGGGGCGGTGCCGGGCGTACTCATCACACCCCTTCATCGGGCCCGGCACCGCAGACGGTTCACCGAACCCGGTAACTGGGGTGGAAACGACGCCGACCCACACCCTGACGACCTCGACACCGCGATCGGCCGGCTCACCGTTGCAGCACGCCTTGCCGGACAGCAAACCCGGTTTCGGGGCATTCGCTGATGGACCATGCTTGACGACATGGCTGACACCATGCGGGTGTGGCGCAGCGCGTCCCTGGCCCAGACCATCGGTGAGATCGAGGCAGAACTCGACCTGGCCTGGGCGCGCCTGCTCAGCGAGTTGGGCGTCGCCTGCGGTTCGTCGGACGAGACGGCGCTGAGCTGGCTCGTGGTCGACAGTCCCGACGAGCATGACTGGCGCGTCGTCGATGCCGCCCTCGACCGCCTGACGTGTACGGAGTGCGGATCCACCTTGACCAGGGGACCTGATACCTGCCGGCGGTGCACGTACTACCACGAAGTGCGCTTCGCGGCCCGAGAGGTGGACCGGCCGGATGTGCCGGCCGGCAACGAGCACGCCATCCGCGTCTCCTTCGCCGTTGCCCGCAGCCGCACGCGGTACAGCGCGCGGGCGAGGGTCGGCTACGAACTGGTCCTGCCCGCTCTCGTCACCGGTGACCTGCCCACCACGAGACAAGCCCAGGCAGCCAAAGCACTGATCAACAAACTGACACCCGAGGAGTGCGACCACGTCGCCACCCTCGCAGAAGTCGAAGAACTTGCACGTACCCGCCAATGAGTCAACGGAATACGAAGAGATCCACTACTCAACCCGGATCCTGGGCCTCACTGCAACAACGCGTCCACCGACTGATCGCGCCAGGAAGGGTGTACTCCACACAGCCCGCTTCGGTGACACGCTCGCTGTTGTCAACGTGCGGCGGCGCACCTGTCCACCGTCCGGCATCGGCGGTATCCGCCGGACACCACCGACGCGGAGTGGGTGCCCAAAGGCCTCCCGCGAGACGACATCGAGGGAAGGAGGATCTGCCGTGGCGCCGTTCGTCAACTTCGAGAACCGCCTTGCCGTGCTGACCGGCGGCGCGTCGGGAATCGGCCGTGAGCTCTTGCTCCAACTCGTGCGGCAGGGAACCCACGTGGCTGTCTGTGATGTTGATCAGGGAAAGCTGGAGGCGGCAGTTCGCCGCGCCCGCGCCGCCAATCCCCACGTCCGGGTGACCGCCCACGTGCACGACGTCGCCGACGAGGCTGCCGTCGGCCGGTTCCTCGACGAGGTGGTACAGGCGCACGAGTGCGACGCGGTCCACCTGCTGTTCAACAACGCCGGCGTGGTGGGTGGGGGCTCGTTCGTCGCCGGTCGGCGAGACGAGTGGGAGCGAACGTTCGCCGTGTCCTGGTTCGGTGTGTACCACTGCACCCGGGCGTTCCTGCCGATGCTGCTCGCTGCCGATCAGGGGGTTGTCGTCAACACGTCGTCGGTGAACGGGCTGTGGGCGAGCTTGGGGCCAGGGTCGGCGCAGACCGCCTACTCGTCGGCGAAGTTCGCCGTTCGGGGCTTCACCGAGTCGTTGCTGGTCGACTTCCGTTCACATGCCCCGCACCTGTCCGCTGTGCTGGTCATACCGGGCCACGTCCGCACCGGGATGCCGTCACCTCCCCGGTCCTGGCGCCGTGCGCTCGGCTCGCTGTTCGTCGACTACCAGCCTGTTCCCAGCGCCACCGCCGCAGCCATGATTCTGGACGCCGTACGCAACGGCGACTGGCGAGTCGTCATCGGCCAGGACGCCGCAGCGGTGGACGAGCGTGTCCGATCAGACCCGTGGACCGCCTACGACTGAGAACGAGCGCGGACGTCCCCGGTGTT
The DNA here is from genome assembly GCF_004348675.1 of Micromonospora sp. KC606. Classification (GTDB taxonomy): domain Bacteria; phylum Actinomycetota; class Actinomycetes; order Mycobacteriales; family Micromonosporaceae; genus Micromonospora. The sequence continues at coordinate 11,674 of NZ_SMKN01000016.1, forward strand.
GCGCGTGGCGAGAACCTCGTCCGTACTGGTCACGATCCTTCTGATCATTGCGATGGGAACGCGGGGTGCAGCCGCATGCCCGCTCAGCCTGGATGCAGCGGGTGACCGACGTTGAGCGGTGCGGGAGGCTAACCGGCTGTGGTGTGCCGTGGTAACCACGCCCGCGCTCGGGCCGGAGGCTCGGCGCTGCTGGGGTCATTCTGGCGGCGCCCAGGCATTGACCTGAGCGTAGGACGGAAGGTCTGGTCGTACGGCGAGGCCGTCGCGGACGGCTTCCGCGGTGTTCACGGACGCGGCCAAGGCGGCGCGGAAGAGCAGGGAGCCGGTGCTGACCCGCCGGACGCCCAGGTCTGCCAGGGCGGCGACGGTGTGCCGGCCGGGCAGGAACAGGACGTTGACCGGCACGTCGACCGCTGCCACGACGGCGGCGATGTCGGCCGGCTCCGCCAGGCCGGGAACGAACACCCCGTCGGCGCCGGCAGCCGCGTAGAGCCGCACCCGGCGCAGCGTTTCGGCGAGGTCGCCCGGTCGCTGCCAATGAGTGTCGGTCCGGGCGTTGACGAACAGCTGCGGCACCTCCTGCTTCACCGACCGGATCAACGCCGCGTGCGTCTCGGCAGGGCCCAGGGCGTCTTCCATGTTGACGCCGACCGCGCCGGCTGCGGCCACGGCGACCGCGGTGCCGACCGATCCGGTCTCGATGTCGACGGTGAGCTGGACCGGGAGCCGCGCCAGGCTGCGGGTGAGGCGCAGCGTCTCATCCTCGCCGGCGCCGGTGCCGTCGGGCAGGCCGGCTGCGGCCGCGACGCCGAGGCTGGTGGTGCCGAGCGCGGGAAAGCCGGCCTCGACCAGACACCGGGCTGAGGCGACGTCCCACACGTTCGGCAGGACGAGCGGGTGGCCGCTGCGGTGCAGGGCAGCGAAGCCCTTCATACGAGGGCCCCTTCGACGAGGGCGAGGGCATGCTCGCGCCCGGGGCAGCGGCGTGGCCCGGACCCGAACGCCAGACCGCCTGCCAGGCTCACCTGCACCACCTCGCCGGCTTCGACCCTGACGTCGCCGACGGTGCTCCTGACCAGCGCCTGCCGCTTGGTCGCCGGAACCGGTGGTTCGTCTCGCAACACGTCGTCGACAGGGCGGTGTCGAGTCCGTTCGATCAGGGCCGTGGTGGGTTCGCAAGCCTGCACGAGCAGCCCGATGCGGGCTGCGGTCGGCTCGTCGAAGACGCCACCGAAGACCGCAACCAGCCGGACGACCGCCGCGTCTGCCCTGAACTCGTCGCCAGTACCTGGCTGGTACGCCTGCGCGACATCGCGCACCAGGTCCACGACGGGCTCGCCGACGCCCATCTCGCGGGCGAGGGCCGCCACCGGATGCATCGGGCCGTAGCCTCGGAGCGACTCCGGCGCGATCGCGTCCAGGATTGCGATTGACATCGCGCGCCGGCGCTCGTGCGCCTCCCCGGTGCTGAACCGGCCGACCGTGGCGCGTAGCCAGGCGACTCCCGAGGACACGGGTGGGACCGGCGGCACCACGAAGGCCGAGTCGTTCAGGACGGCGAAGGCGGCGTCGCGGCCGCTGATCTGCTGCATGAGGCGAAGGTACGGCCGCAATCGTTCGGCGGCCGCCGAACGGAAACGACCTAGGCTGGGCAGGTGACCTCAGCCTCGGACCTGGCGTCGCTCGCGGCTCTGCTGGCCGACGAGACCCGGGCAGCGATGTGCCTCGCGCTGCTCGACGGGCGTGCGTGGACTGCGGGCGAGTTGGCGGCGCACGCCCGCGTCGCGCCCTCCACGGCGACCGGGCACCTTCACCGCCTCATCGGCGGCGGGCTGCTCGTCGAGCGGCGCCAGGGCCGTCACCGATACGTACAACTCGCCGGCGCCTCCGTCGCGCAGCTTCTCGAAGACCTGGCGGCCCGGATCGAGCACCGCCCGGCCTCGCCGCGAGGGCTGCGGGCGGTGACCGCGAACTCGGCTATGCGACGTGGTCGCACCTGCTACGACCACCTCGCCGGACGGCTCGGTGTCGCGGTGACCGACGCGATGACCCACACGGGGCTGCTGGACCAGACCAGCGGTTTCGCCCTCACCACGGCCGGCCTGGCCTGGCTCACCGACACGGCCGGGCTGAGGCCCGAGGACCTACGGCCAGGCAAACGGCCCCTCGCACGCGGATGCCTCGACTGGACGGAACGGCGGCAGCACCTCGCCGGGTTGGCCGGGGCGAAGCTGTGTGAGACGTTCCTCGGCAACGATTGGGTGGTGCGGATCGGGTCCGGCCGGGCGGTGCGGCTCACCCTGAACGGAAAAGCAGCGCTGCGGGACCTCCTGGGGCTCTCCGACGTCAACTGACGTGTGCGCTCGGTGGGTGCCCGCTCCGCGATGCCCCACAGCTTCCGCAGAACCGTCGGCGAGCACCCGGAGGATGGCAGGCGCGCTCGGTTGCTGCTGCCCGATCGCGCGGTTCCATCGGCCCGCGCGGTACCGCTGCTTTTGGCTGCCGTTCAGGTCTTTTCGACGATCCGGTTCTCCCAGGCCCATGCGGCGATCTCGACGCGGTTGCGCAGGCCGAGCTTTGTCTGGATGGTCGACACGTGACTCTTGACCGTGCTCAGGGAGATGAACAGTTCGGCCCCGATCTCCAGGTTGGTACGGCCGCGTGCGATCTCCCGTACCACCTCGATTTCGCGTTCCGACAGCGACGGCAGGGACTTGGTGGACGCGGGCACTGGTGTCGTCAGGTGGCGCAGTAGCCGTATGGTGACCGACGGGGAGACCAGCGCGTCGCCGTTGTGGGCGGCGCGTACGGCCTCGACGAGCAGGGCTGGGCCGGCGTCCTTGAGGATGAAGCCGACCGCGCCGCCGCGTAACGCCCCGTACACGTACTCGTCGAGATCGAATGTGGTGACCACGATGACCCGCATCGGGTGGGGTATGCCGGGCCCGGCGAGTGCCCTGGTCACCTCGATGCCGTCGAGCCGGGGCATGCGGATGTCCACCAGGCAGACGTCGGGGCGCAGCCGGCGGGCCTGGGCGATCGCCTCGACACCGTCTGGCGCCTCGGCGATGACGCTGATGTCCGGCTGGTCTTCGAGGATGAGCCGAAGGCCCCTGCGGATCATCGCCTGGTCGTCGGCGAGCAGTACACGGATCGTCATCGTGGCCGTCCGACCTGGGTGGGTAGGGTGGCCAGGACCGACCAGCCGGTGTCCGGGCGGGGGCCGGTGTGCAGCGTACCGCCGAGGGTTTCGACGCGTTCGCGCATGCCGATCAGGCCGTACCCGCCGCGGTGGGAGGCGCGGACAGGGCCCGGTGGTGCGTCGTCGACCACTTCGACCGTAACGCCGGAAGGGTTCTGGTCGACGGTGACGGTGACGCTGCGGGCGTGCGGCGCGTGGCGGGCCACGTTCGTCAGCGACTCCCGGATGATCCGGTACACGGTGCTGGTCACCTCCGGCGGCCATGCCGTGCTCTCGTCGGGTAGCCGCAGGCGCACCGGCGGGCCCTGCCGGCTGAAGCGTTCGACGAGTACGCCGAGCTCTTCCGGCCCGGCCGAGGCGGGCGGCGCGTCCTCGGTGTCGCGCAGCAGCCCGACCACGCGGCGCATCGCGCGCAGCGCCTCGGTGCCGGCGGCCTCGATCTCGGTCAGCGACTCGGTCACCTGCCCCGGGTTCTTGCGCGCGACGAGGTGGGCGGCCTGCGCCTGGATCAGCATGCCGGTGACGTGGTGGGCCACCACGTCGTGCAGTTCCCGGGCCAGTTCCAGCCGCTCGTCCCGACGAACCCTCTCGACGGTGGCCGTCGCGCGCTCGTCCAGCAGCCGCAGCGCCAGCCCGCCCGCGACCGCGCCGAGCCAGGCCGCTACGTTCATCATCCAGACTCCCGAGGCGCCCGAGGACTGCGGGCGAGCGGCGAGATAGGCGCCGCCGACCACCGCGAGCCCTCCGGCGGCGAGCGCACCCGCCGGTACGGGAGGCAGCGCCCGCACCGCCGACCCGACGAGTACGGCGAGCGCCAGTGCCATGGCCGGTCCCGGCTCGGTCGGGAGGTGGAACACCCGGGCCGCCGCGATGGCCAGCCCAGCGATGCCGAGCCCGGCGACCGCCGCCCACGCCCGCTGCCGCCGCCGTACCAGCGCCAGCACACAGACCACGACGGCGGCCGTACCGCCGGCGAGCCAGTACCGGGCACCCCAGGTCTGGGCGATCGCCAGGGCCTGAAGGACGATCGCGGCGAGAAAGGCCACGGCGAGTCCCGCCGTGGCCGTGACCCCGAACAGCCGATCGCAGGCCCTCATCCGATTCACGTTACGAGGCCCCGCCCGGCCACACCCAGGGTGATCCCGAACGCCACGGCAACCAGCCAGGCGACCGCGTTCACGACGGTCACCGCGGTGAAGCCCGCAGCCAGTTGCGCCCGCCCCGCTGTCCACGATCGGGTACGCCGTGAGCCCGAGCGCCAAGACGAAGACCAGCCCCCAGCACGGCGTTCGTTACCGTTCGGTGTGTCGTACCCATGCCGAGAACGCTAGGGAATCGCGGGCGCAGGCGAACCAGCCGAAAGTAGGGCCGCCGGCGTGCCGGACCCCGCTTTGGACCGATGCCCTGCCCCGCCCGCCGTTCGCAGGATGAACCCCATGCAAACACCACTCGTACTGCACGCCGAGCGGCTGACCAAACGGTACGGCCGCAGAACCGCACTGGTCGACTGCGACCTGCGAATCCCACGCGGGCATGTCGTCGGGCTGGTCGGCCCGAACGGCGCCGGCAAGTCCACGCTCCTGCAACTGGCCTGCGGCCTGATCCGGCCCACCTCGGGTACGTTGTCCGTCCTCGACTCCACACCGGCAGCCGGCGCGGCACACCTGGCCAGGGTCGGCTTCGTCGCCCAGGACACCCCGGTGTACGCCTCGTTCAGCGTCGCCGACCACCTGAGGATGGGCGCCTGGCTGAACCCGTCCTGGGATTCGAAGCTGGCCAAGCGGCGGATCGCGGAGGTCGGCCTGGACCCCGCGCAGAAGGCGGGTCGGCTGTCCGGCGGCCAGCGCGCGCAGCTCGCGATGGCCGTCGCCGCCGCGAAGCGACCCGAGCTGCTCATCTTCGACGAACCCGCCGCCGCGCTGGACCCCCTGGCGCGCAGGGGCTTCATGCACAGTCTCGTGGAGTTCGTCGGTGAGTTGGGGGCCAGTGCCGTGCTCTCCTCACACCTGTTGAGCGACGTCGAGCAGGTCTGCGACTACCTCGTCGTACTCTGCGGCTCGCGCATCCAGATCGCCGGCCCGGTACCGGATCTGCTCGCCTCGCACCGCCGGATCGCCCGCGATCCCGCCACGATGGCCGGGTTCGAGGTCATCTGGGCAGAGCGCGGCCGCGCCCTGGTTCGGGGAGACGCAACGGTACGGGCGGCGAGGGACGCCGAGCCGGTCACGCTGGAGGAGCTTGTCCTCGCCTACATGTCGCGGGCCACCGGAACGGGCGCCGCGCCCGGTGCGAGTGCGGCGGTGACGCGATGATCAGGATGAGCTTGCGGCAGTTCCGCATTCAGGCACTCGTCGGCGCGATCCTGCTGGTCCTGGCCGCCAGCTATCTGATTCATCTCGGCGGGGACATCCGTGCCGTGCGCGACACAGCCCAGCTCCAGACGCAGTACGGGCAGACGATGCTGTTCCTCGCCGCCGGTTTCGGTCTGGTACCCGCTCTCATCGGCGCGTTCTGGGGCGCGCCGCTCATCGCCCGGGAACTGGAGACCGGCACCCATCGACTGGCCTGGAACCAGAGCGTGACCCGCCGCCGCTGGCTCGCGGTCAAGCTGGCTGTGCTCGGTCTCGCCAGCATGGCCGTCGCCGGCACCCTCAGCGCGCTGTTGAGCTGGGCGGCGGGCCCCGCCGACCAGGTGAGCGGCGACCGGTTCAGCGGGCTCCTGTTCGGCGCGCGCGCTGTCGCGCCCATCGGGTACGCCGCCTTCGGCTTCACCTTCGGCGCCGTCGCCGGGCTACTGGCACGCCGCACCCTGCCGGCGATGGCGCTGGTTTTCCTGGCCGTGATCGCGGTGCAGATCGCCGTTCCGAACCTGCTACGACCGCACTACCTGCCCGCCGAGCGGGTCACCGTACCGATGAGCGTCGACACCATCAACCAGGCCCGGACGCTGGGCAGCATCACCGGCGGGCCGGTCATCGGAGGGATAGAGATACCAGACGCCTGGGTCACAGAAACCAGCAGCCTCCGGACACCCGACGGCCGGCAGCTCTCCGACACTGCTTTCAACCAGTGCCTCGACAACGCCCCGAGGACCGGCGCCACCGGCAGGTTCGGTGACGCCGCGGCATGCCTCGGCAAACTCGACCTCCACGTCGACCTGGCCTACCAGCCCAACCAACGCTTCTGGCCGTTCCAATGGATCGAACTGACGCTGTATCTCGGCCTCAGCGCACTGCTCGCGGCGGTCGGCATGTGGCGCATCCAGCGCCGGGTCAGCTAGTGCCGCGTCTTTGACCGTTGATCGGGTTATCCGTCAGTTCTGAGGACTCGTCCGGCAGGCTGTCTGCCGACGGTTGGTGTGCGGTGGCCCAAGTCGGCTCGATGGTGGGGAGGTGGTGCCCGGTGGGCAGACGCCCGAAGGTGTTCGTCCGGCAGGTGTCGATGGCCGAGGGCCAGCGGTTGCAGAAGATCACCCAGCAGAGCCAGATCCTCCCTCCGGGCGCCGGCCACAATCGACTCGATCTGCGGCATATCGCGGTAGCCCAAGCCCGCCGACACCCCAACACGCCGTAAACGACGCGGATCAGGCTGGACTGGGGACCGAGGCTGGGCAGGTGGCACCGCGACAGACCTCTACAACATCATCGTCGCCGGATGACACCGACGTCGCCTACCGGCAACGCTTTCACCGAGTGCCGAGGCATCCTTCAGTCCACAAGCCCAGGATCGAAATCTTGGAGCCCGGCAGAGCGCCGTTGCGCGAGAACATAGGTAATGAAGCTTTCCGGAGCGGTCATTTCACTGGCACGAACATCGGCAATCTGGGCGCGCCACCACGTGGGCCAGTCAGCGTGCGGAGGAGAGGGCCGGCGGCGGCGCTTCTCGGCCCTGATGGCCCGGTCAAAGGTGCGAAGCCTGCGGTCGTGATCCTTTTCCTCCGGCGACCGTGGCCCGTGCGCCACCGAGAACGCGGCCGCCAGTCCGCTGAAGTGAACCACGACGCCTGCCAGCGCCGCGAGCAGACCCCAGAGCGCTGTCCACCATGCACCCCTGAACAGTGCGAGTATGGAGACAACGGGTCCGCCAATGCAGACCAGCAGACCAGCAACAAGCATCGTGGCAGCGACAAGTCTCCTCATCATCGCAAGACCGTAGGCGCGGTGAGGCAAGTGAGTCGAGGTGAGTCATCGACGAGCCGGACGACGGCGGCCTGGGTGGGGCTGCCGGTGGTGGATCATCCCCAGGTACAGCAACCGCACGGTCATACCGGAGACCATCAGCCCGAGCGGAGAAATCCCAGCTGACAGCCTGAGCGACAGGTTTCGGCGCGGTAAGGGCATCCGTTGCAGCGAGCTTGTCGCCGGGTGTCTGCCGCTTCATCGGCTTGCCCGCGCCCCGCCCGTCGCGGTCATGGACGCACCCATGGTCGTGTCCTTGCGGTTGAGCAGGAACGTGGTCGGCGGGAACAGCCCGGCGGCGGTGCGCTCTCCCCGGGCTGTGGTGGGGTCGCCGCTGCGCAGGATGGTCGTCGTCCAGCCGCTCTGGTGCCAGGAGTTGTCCGCGTCGTCGACGGCGGCGCCGAGCTGGACGTCGCGGGCGTTGGCCAGGGCGAGGTTGCGCCTCAACCGCGAGGAGGAGTACCGGAACGCGAACCCCGTGCCGCCGTTGCGGTAGGCCGTGTTGTTGGTCAGCGTGAGCCGGCCCCGGTTACCGGCGTCCGTGAAGCCGTACCCGGCGTTGTCCCAGGACGCGTTGTCGGTGACGACGTGGTCCACGGCCGGCGCGGGGGAGCCGCCGCCGAGCTTCACCCCGTTGCCGGGGCCGTTGAAATCACTGATCTGCCACCGGTTGTGGCCGTTGCCGTAGGCCCAGTTACTGGTGACGGTCACCGGGTCGATGAAGCTGGTCAGATCCAGGCCGTCGCCGGAGTTCTCGGCGAAGCGGCAGCCCCGGACCAGGTTTCCCGCGCCGGAACCGCTCTTGATGGACAGGCCGTCGGCGTCGCCCCCGCGGTCGACCGTGTCGTGGTTGCGGGAGAAGTCGCTGTCGAGGATCTGGTTGCCGACGGTCCCGGTGCCGTGCAGTACCAGCCCGGTGTTGCCGTTGTTGTGCACCCACAACCGCCGGAAGACGTTCTGCCGGCAGGACCGGCACATGTACGCGTAGCTCGGCGCATTCTTGATCTCCAGGCCCTGCACGGTCCAGAACGACGCGGTGTGCGTGATCAGCCGGCCTCCGGCGGGCAGTCCCGCCGCATCGATCACGGGACGCTCACCCACCAGATTGCTCACCGTGATCCGCTGCTGCTCGGTGCCACTGGTGGTGATTGCCACCGGCTTTACCGGCCGATAGGTGCCGCCACGCAGCGCGATGACCTGCCCCGGACGCACCACCGACACCGCTTTGCCCAGGGTCGCGAACGGCTGCGCCGCGGTGCCGGGGCCGGCGTCGTCGCCGTCGGGCGCGACGTAGAAGTCGGCGCGGGTGACACCCACGGCGGTGCCGGCCACCGCGCCCAATGCCGGGGGCGCAGCCGGCCGGGCGCTCACCGAAGGCCCTGGTGTGGTGCCAGCTGGCGTTTGCCCCGCCGGCGTCTGCCCCGCCGGCGGCAGCGCGACCAGACCGGCCGGTGGTGCCGGGACCGGGTCGGCCACCTCCGTGACCATGTGGACGGCCAGGACCGCGGCCGCAGTGGCTCCGGCCAGGCCCGCGCCGGCCAGACCCGCGCTCTTGACGTTGACATACCCAAGCGTCCGCCGGATGGAGTCCGCGACCGCCGCGATGGTCGCCGAACCCAGCCCGCCGCCCGCCGCCGTGGCTGCCAGTGACGAGACCTGGCCCGCCAGCGCCGCCGGCACCGGCAGCAGCCACGGCGCGGCCAGCGCTTCCGCGGCGGGAGCCCGGTGGCGCCCGGCCAGCGTGCACTGCCCGCAGTCGCGCACATGACGGCCCAGCCGCTTGAGCCAGCGAGGCTCGGCGCTGCGGTCCCACGACAGCGCCGCGTCACCGAGCGCGGAGCAGCGCGGCGAGGCCTGCCAGGCGCGCACCACGGCCAGCGCCAGATCCAACCGGGCACGCATGCGCTGTACGCGTACCGCGGTGTGCGCGGGGCTGAGCGCCAGCGCCGAGGCGACCTCCGCTCGGGTGAGCGACCCCGCGACCTCCTGCGACCACAGGGCCAACAGCTGCCGGTCCGCCGGGGTGAGGAAGCCACTGGCCTGGGCGATCGTGTGCAGCTCGCGGGCCAGGTCGATGCGTTCCTCGGTGGGGAGCGTGAAGTCGGCACCGGGATCGGGCAGGCTCGCCCCGTCCACACCGATGTCCACGTCGTACGCGACCCTGGTGGCCCGACGGGCCAGCCGTCGCGACCGCTCCTGGATCTGGCGCACCGCGATGGCCACCAGCCAGGACTTGAACCCCTCCGGATCGCGCAGCCCGCGCAGGTGCCGCACGGCCCGCAGCATGGTCTCCTGCACGACGTCGTCGACGTCGGGGTCGGTGCCGAGGGCGCGGCGCACCACCCCGTAGATCAGCGGCAGGTGCTCGGCGAGCAGCGACTCCAGGGCCTGCCGGTCGCCGGAGCGGGCGGCCGCCACCTGCGCTGGGTCCGCCGCACGGTGCATGGCGGTTCATCTCCTCGGTACGGGAACACCGGTGGCACACGGTCCGGTGGTGGCCATCCGCCCGACGCGGTGGCATCCGTGATCGTTCCATGTGAAGCCTGACGAGGCACAACCTCCCGATGGGCCGGTGCCCCGTGCCGGTCGGTGCCCGCAAGTCGCGAGGGCTTTTTCGTTATGCGGCCGCCGGTTCGGCCGTCTCCTTTTCGAGGGGGAACTGGGGGGACCGTCCGCCCACCGCACGGCTGTGGGCCGGCGGGGGGCGGACGGGCACCCCGCCCGGCCTGGAAACGAGAGCCCGAGGAAGGCATGACAGGACAGACGCGAGGCCGCTCGGCCGTGCTGGTCACTGCGGCCGTGGCCGCTGTGGCGCTCGGTGCCGGGATGCTCACCGCGGTGGCGGCACGGGGCGGGACCGGTTGTGAGGCGAGCGCGGCGCGGTCGGCGTTCACGCTCGACGGCACGACCTGCAGGGGTGCCGCGGCGTCGACGCCGAGCGAAACTTCGGCCACGGATCTCGACGCCGCGACCCCGCTCAGGTCGCCTACCGGGGGCGCGAGCGTGTCACCAAGCCCGAGCCCGAGCCCGATCCTGAGCCCGAGCGGAACGCCGGGCGCGAGCACCTCGCCCTCGCGGCCCAGCCCGTCGCGCAGCGCCGGCACCCCGACCGTCGCGGCGGACGGCACCGGCCGCTACCGCACGGTGCAGGCGGCCGTCGACGCGGTCCCGGCCGGCAACAGCAGGCGCGTCGTCATCACCATCAAACCGGGCACCTATCGGGAGATCGTGACCGTGCCGGCGAACAAGCCCCACGTGACCCTGCAGGGCCTCGGTGCCTCCCGGGCCAAGGTGCTGATCGTCAACAACCACTACGCCGGAATGTCCGGCACGTCCGGCAGCGCCACCGTCTTCGTCTACGGGCACGACTTCGTGGCCCGGAACCTGACCTTCTCCAACGACTACGACGAGAACAGCGCCGACGGCGACCAGGCGCTCGCGCTGCACCTCAACGCCGACCGGACGGTGCTCGACAACGTCGCGCTGCTCGGTGACCAGGACACGCTCCTGGTCAACGAGGCCGCCCGGGCATACATCGTCAACTCCTACATCGAGGGCACCGTCGACTTCATCTTCGGCGCCGGCGTGGCGGTGTTCAACGACTGCACCATCCACGAGAAGCGCGCCGTCGGCGGCCCGATCACGGCCGCGAGCACGCCGGCGACCCGCGCCTACGGCTTTCTGATCTACCGATCCAGGATCACCGGCGACAACAGCGGCAGGACCCAGCTCGGGCGGCCGTGGCGGGCCGACGCCCAGGTTCTCTACCGCGAGTCCAACTTCACCGCGACGCTCGCCACAGGGCAACCCTGGATAGACATGTCCAGCAGCTCCTGGCAGAAGGCCCGATTCCTGGAGTACCGCAACACCGGCCCCGGCGCGACGGTCAACGGCAACCGCCCGCAGCTCAGCGACGCCCAAGCCGGGAACTACACGCCGCAGAAGTACCTCGCCGGATCTGACGGGTGGAACCCGCTGTGACGCCCGAAGGCCGCTCGAAGGAGAACAACAACATGAAACACCGGCGTCGCCCGCGACGGCTCCGCCCGCTCGGCCTGGCCGCAGCGATCATCCTGGTGATCACCACCCCGCTCGGCGTGGTGGCCGCGGTGTCGGTGCAGGCCGCCGTCGGCTGCCAGGTCACCTACCGGGTGACGTCGCAGTGGGCGGGCGGCTTCTCGGCGAGCATCGGCATCCGCAACCTCGGCGATGCGATCCGCGGATGGAAGCTGGGCTGGACATTCACGGCCGGACAGGCGGTGACGCAGGCCTGGGGGTTCACCGCGAACCCGACCTCGGGCAGTGTGGTCGCCGCCGACGCCGGCAACAACGCGGCCATCGCCACGGACGGTGTCGTGGACGTCGGGTTCAACGGGTCGTGGGACAACATGTCCAATCCGGTGCCGTCGGCCTTCACGCTCAACGGCACGGCCTGCACCGACGCCACGACGCCCAGCCCGAGCAGCACGGGCGGCACAGCCCCGTCGAGTTCGCCTTCGGCGGGCGCGAGCAGGTCGCCGCGCCCGAGCACGTCGCCGAGCCCGAGCAGCACGCCGGGCGTCAGCACCGCGCCGGGCGCGAGCGCACCGTCGGGGCCCGGCGGCCGCACCTGGTCGAACAAGGCCGACGGGTTCGCCTCGCTCAACGCCAACGGCGTCAACGGTACGACCGGCGGCGCGGCCGGCCCCACGGTCACCGTCACCACCTACGCCGATCTGCTCCGGTACGCCACCGCGAGCACGCCGTACGTGATCCGGATCAACGCGAAGATCACCGTGCCGACCTACGGCTACGAGATCCGCGTGACCTCGAACAAAACCCTGATCGGCGTAGGGCGCAACGGGGCGATCCTGCACGGCGGCATCTTCCTGGGCGCCGGCGTACGCAATGTGATCATCCGCAACCTGACCATCGGCGAGACCGACGTGGCCTCCGATGACCCCGACGACAAGGACTTCGACTACGACGGCATCCAGATGGACACCGCCGACCACATCTGGATCGACCACAACCTGATCACGAAGGTCAACGACGGCGCGATCGACAGCCGCAGGGACACGAGCTACCTGACCGTGTCGTGGAACGTGCTGCCGGGGCACAACAAGGCGTTCGGCATCGGCTGGACGGAGAACGTCACCGCGCGCATGACGATCCACCACAACTGGATCAAGGACACCAACCAGCGCAACCCGAGCACCGACAACGTGGCCTACGCCCACCTCTACAACAACTACCTGCAGAACGTCGCCTCGTACGGAAACTACGCCCGCGGCGGCACGAAGATGGTGTTGGAGAACAGCTACTTCGAGAACGTGAAGAACCCGTACTACCCGGACGCGACCGCGCAGCTGCGACAGAGCGGCAGCATCACCGTCAACTGCACGGGCCGCAAGGAGACCAGCGGCTCGGCCTTCACGCCGAGCAGCTTCTACAAGTACACGCTGGACCCCGCGTCCAAAGTGCCGGCACTGGTCCGCCAGTATGCCGGACCGCAGGCCAACATCGGCCAGTGAGGTCTCGCCGTTCGTGGCGTCGGCCATCACCCGACCCTTCGACTGGAACCAGTGCCTGCTCGCCGTCGTGCTCGTCGACGACGCGACGAAGCGGACGATGGCCGCCGCACTCGGCGCGTTCCAGGGCAGTGGTGGACCGATCTGGTGCTGCTCTGCGCTGGCTCGTTGCTCATCCTCACGCCTACGCTCATCGTGTTCCCGATCTTCCAGCAACAGTGATCAAGGCTCTGCTCCAAGGCTCCGTGAAGGGATAGCGGATTGATCGACACCCAGATCCGCGGTGACGTCGACGAGGGCTTCGGCCGGGTCGCCGACGTGTTCCGTGACAACTTCACCCACCGACGGGAGGTGGGCGCCGCAGTCGCCGTCTACCTGCGGGGCAGTAAGGTCGTCGACCTGCACGGAGGGCTGGCCGATTCCCGGTCGGGACGCCCGTGGACCGCGGACACCCCCGCCGTCGTTTTCTCCTGCACCAAGGGGATCATGGCGATCTGCGCGTACCTGCTGGTCCAGCAGGGTCGGCTCGACCTCGACGCGCCAGTCACCCGCTACTGGCCCGAGTTCGGCCAGAACGGCAAGGCGGAGATCCCGGTACGCTGGCTGCTCACCCACCAATCCGGCCTGCCGGCGCTGGACGAGCCCTTCACCCGCGAGGAAGTGCTCGCCTGGGACCCGGTGATCAGAGCGATCGAGGCCCAGGCTCCACTGTGGCAACCGGGTACCGCGCACAGCTACCACGCAATCACCTACGGCTGGCTGATCGGCGAGGTGATCCGGCGGATCACCGGCGAGATGCCCGGCGCCTACTTCTCCCGAACCCTCGGCGAGCCGCTCGGCCTGCGTACCTGGATTGGACTGCCGGCCGCCGAACGCGACGCGGTCGCCTGGATGCTGGCACCGCTCGGTGACCCTGGCCCGGCCGACGACCCGGTCGCCGAGCGCGGCATCACCATGGGCGGCGCCTTCGCCTTTCCCGCCGACGAAGACGGCCTCGTCAGCTTCAACGATCCGGCGATACAGGCCGCCCAGATCCCGGGCGCGGGCGCGGTCAGCACGGCCGAGAGCATGGCCCGCCTCTACGCCGCCTGCGTATCCGAGGTCGACGGTGCGCGGCTGCTCACTCCTGGGTCCGTCGACGACGCCGTGACGGTTCGCGCCAGCGGGCAGCAGGTGTACGGGCACCCCGATGCGGGACACCGCTGGGGTACCGGCTTCCTGGTGCATTCGGCGCCACGCCCGATGCTCGGCGAACGCAGCTTCGGCCACGACGGCGCGGGCGGGCACCTTGCCTTCGGCGACGACACCCACCAGGTCGGCTTCGGCTACGTCGTCAACCAGATGGGCGGCGTCGACGACGAGCGGGCCGAACTGCTCTGCACGGCGGTACGCGACTGCCTGGCGGGATAGGCGGTCACGGCTCGCGGCGACTCCGGGCCCTTTCACAGCGGAAGGGCCCGGGTAGCCGCAGTGCGCGCGGACGTGGCGGTCGAGGCCGGCGGGGGGTAAGGCGTGCTGCCTCAGGATTCGCGTTCCTCGACCCGGGTCCACCCGGTTCAGCCACGCTCGGCGATCAGCTCCGCGGGGCGCGACAGCGGGGAGGGCAGCATCGGCGAGCGCGTCCATCAGGCTGATGAACGCCGGGTCCGGCATGACCTCGTCCTGCATGTCCAGCTCTCCGCTGGCCGCCGCCTGCTCACGGCCGTTGAACGAGTCTCGGAACGGTACAGGGTTCTCGGGTGGCGTCAGCGCGGTGACAGTAATCCGGTCACGCTGAAAAACCTCTCGACCAGGCCTGGGCGGATGCTGCGTGCGTTGCTCGCCGGATCGGGATCTGCACCCCGACCTGCCTCCACGCCACGCCACGCCACGTCGCCTCGCGTCGCGTCGCCTCGCGTCGCCTCGCGTCGCCTCGCGTCGATGATCGGAGACAATCTCACCGTGCGGAACGACCTCGACCAGATCGAAGCGGCGTTCGTCGGCACGCCACTGGCCGGCCTGTCGATCGGGCACGGCCCGTCGGGCACTGTCCTCGTCGCCGACATCGACCCCCATCGCCTGCACGAGGCCAGGCGGATTGCCGACGCGCTGGTGCCGGTCATCGGACGCCGGCCTGTCATGGTCACCGACGATTTCGACGACACGCTGAGGATCCGGTCCGAGCCCGGGCCGGGTCCGTCGGAGTCGGAGCGCGCGCGTTCGCCGAGGCGGCCGAGCCTTCCGAACCCTGGCTGGCCTACCGTCACCACAGCGAGGTCGACGAGGACGACGAGGGCGAGGTCGAGTACCACGCGCGTGGCATGACCGACGTCGACCTGACGACCCTGGTGGCGGATGTGGCGCTGCCGACTCCGCGACAGACGCTGGAGCGGGCGCTGTACGACCGGCTACTCGCCGACGCCGACCTGCACGCCCGGGTGCTGGGCAGCGTGCGGTTCGTGACGCAGACCGACCACTGGTACACACCAGACAGCGTCCTGCTCATGTTGCTGCCCACCAGCGACGTCCGGCGCTCGGGGTACCGGCTCGGTACAGGGGTGACGGGCTGATACCAGGACCCTCAGCGAACAGCCTCGAACTTGGTCGTCCATGTGGTGTGGAACGTCATGTTCTGGCAACGGATGTCGGTGTCGGGCTTGAGCTTCACAGCGTCGGTCAGCTTGAACGGGAAGTTCGCCTCACTCACGGCGAGCGTCGGAAAAATAGAGTCGGCGCCGAGCGTGGACAGCTCGATCTGGCCGTGGCAGTAGACCTTGTCGGCGCTGTCGACAACGGTGTCGACAACAACCTCGCCGGGGGTTACAGATATCAGTTTGGCTTTCACGTTCGCATTCGGGTTCGTGAGGGTGAGGGTGACGTGCGCGCTCTCGCCGGGCAGCAGCGTGCCGGTCTGCGCGCCGGTGACAGTAACGGCCGAGAAGGACTCGGCCGAACCCGCAACCGGATCCGTGGTGCTTTCCTGGACGAACGCGGCGATCGCGAATCCGCCGACGCCCAACACCGCGCCGACCGCGGCCGTGGCCAGGGCCGCTTTGATCATCGGGGTAAAACGCATGACATTCTCCTGGATCGAGTCGGAATCACGCGGGGAGCCCCCGCGAGGTGAGTTAAGGCGTGCCGGTTGGGCAAGTCCAGCGCGATGGTTCGTGAGCGGCCCGTTGTCAACAACGAGTCGTCGGATCCAATCCGTTCGGGCTCGACAGCATGACTGCCGAAGGGCTGGTCGCGACAGGCGTGACGGGCTTGGTGGTGGACCGGCGCGGTGGTGACCGGCGCGGTGGTGACCGGCTGGGGCGCGGCCGACGTAGCCGCGACGATCGGCCCGTGCGGTGCCGGAGCCGGGTCATCGGCCAGAGTTTCGGCCGGTCCTGCGGTGGCGGCTGCCATGGAGGGTCCGGGTGGCCGTGGACGATCCGGTGGCGGGCGCCGCGAGTGCCCCCCTGGCCGGGCGCGCCGCCTACCGGCGCGGTCACCGCCACGGTCAGAGCGGACCCGACGGCTGACCCGCGGGTGGCCAGTCCCGAGTTGCCGAGTTGGGCCGCGACCACCAGCTTCACGACCGTGACGTGCCGGGCGGTGCGTGGGCCGACGATGCTCTGGGCATGCGCCGTCCGAGGGTCCCTGCCGTTGCAGAACCCGGCATCGTGGCTCACATTGCCTCCTGACCGGGTGGCAATCTATTCCCGGCACCGGGTGTATCCGGACGCCGTCCTTCCCGGAGACGCCGCGATCTCAAACTTCGCAGATGACGTAAATATCACCATGAGGAGTGGCAGCCGACGACCGATGGCTCCACCTGCGGATGGCCGCCGGGAACCTGCGCCGGCTGGTCACCCTCGGCCTCACCCGCCAGGACAGAACCTGGCTCCTGGCGGGTGACAGTGCGGGCCCAGACCGTTGAACAGGCGGATCATCCCCGGGCACAGCAGCCGTACGACCATTCGGGAGATCATCAGCCCGAGCCAAGAATTCCCAGGCCACAGCCTGCGCGGCAGGTTCTGGCCCGGTACAAGGTTCACGGTTCCGGCCGGCTGCCCACGGGCGCCGACGACCCCGAATGGTGCCGGAACGGGCGTCGACCGAGCCGCATCAACCCGGCGGGACCGAGCCCCGGACCTGACAGACCTGCCTGTCCGGCGCGAGTGGACAGACGCCCACCCGACCTAGAATTCTGCCGATAGATGCGGGCACCACCCGAATCGACATTTTGGGGAGAGTGACATGACGACGTTCCTGTGGGCGTGTTACGACGGTGGCGGCAGCATACCCCTGGCGCGACCACGGAAAAGCCCTGCACTCCTCCTCGACGGCTCAGCGGATATTCAGCGAAAATTCTCTTGGTAGAATGAGCCGGAGCCTGAGTTCGGATCCGCCGAACAGAATCCTGCAGCCTGGATCGCCAGTCGTGTCATCAGCGGGCGCAGGATCTGCGAAGCTCGGCCGGCCGCGCAAATATTCGTCCGCCTGCATGTTCGCGGTGCTGACAATCGACTCGTTGACGGCCGGTTCGTTCACACCGCTTTCTCTGCTATATCTTACGGAAAGCACCCATACGTCAGTCGCGCATATCGGGATACTGCTGACCATAGCAAATCTGATAGCGCTCCCCTTGCCGTTGTGGGTTGGCCGGATCGTGGACCGCTGGGGCGCCAAGCCCGTGGTCCTCGTAGCACAAGTGCTGCAGGCAGTGGGTTTCTTCGGGTACATGTTCGTGTCTGGTCCGACCTCCGTGCTCGCCGTCGCAACAATGGAGGCATTGGGACGTTTGGCCTTTTGGGCAGCGATCTATGCGCTGATCAGTAGCCTTACCGATGGCGACGCCGACCCTCGCGCCAGGGATCGGTGGTTCGGGATATCAGGAGCCCTGAGGGCAGCGGGCTACGGCCTCGGAGCCGCCCTTGCCGGATTCGCTCTCTCGGTCGATTCTCTGGCTCTCTACCGATGGCTCATCGCAATAAATGCGACCCTGTTGACTGTTGCTGCAATCCTTGTGCTGGCGGGAGTCCCCGGGTCCGGGGCCTCGCCCTCGAAACCGCTCGAAGGGCGCGGGTACCGCGTCCTGTTGCGAGACAGTCCCTTTCTCGCGCTGATCTCCCTCAACACGGTCTACGCACTGTGCAATATGCTCCTCAGCGTTGGCTTTCCCCTGTTCATAGCGAGCGCACTACCCAGCCTGATATGGGCCGTGGGCCCCCTGCTGGTGATGAACACCGTGGTGCAGGCGGTCCTCCAACCGGCCGTGGTCCGCTGGACGCGGAGCCTCCCTCGACAAGTCCCGCTTGGTATGGCAGGCGTGCTCTGGGCGTGTTGGGGTCTGGCAACACTCAGCGCGCGACACGTTCCGGAGGCTCTCGCCGCACCGGCGTGCATCGTCGCCGTCCTGTGCTATTCGGCCGCCCAGATGCTTCACGCACCAGCCTCCACCGCAATGGCCTCGGACGCTGCTCCGATCGATGTCCGAGGCCGTTACCTCGCGTCGTTCCAGTATTCGTTCTCGATCGCCGGCATGATCGCACCGTTGATGTTCACCAGTTTGTTGGCGGTGGGAGCCGACGTGCCGTGGGTGGTGATCTCCGCAGCAGCGATCGGTACCATCCCCCTCCTGATGGCGGTCGCGCCGCGTCTGCCCGCAGCGGCGCTCACGGGGAACCGCAATCCGACGCATAGAGCACCGTGAGCAAACACTGTAGGCTCGAGCGAGTGCTCCTTCATCCGAGGTGCAGGAGCACGAGGCCACACTGGCCACCGAGCTGATTGTCCGCGCCGGTGCCTGGCCTTGTGCCTGCCGCGCACGGCGAATGTCCACAAGCACATCGGCCACGGAGACGCCCCGACCTGAGACAGTGCCGCCCCCGCTTCAGACCGATCGCTCGACTCACCGGAAGGACGTACCTTGTCAGAGCCCTCTCTCCGTCTTGGCATGATCATCGGCAGTGTGAGGAAGGACCGCTTCGGGCCGACCGTCGCCAACTGGCTGCTGTCGCAGCTCAAGGAGCACGATGCGTTCGAGGTGGACGTCATCGACCTGGCGGACTTCCACCTTCCGGCGGACCTCGGCGGCGGCGGTGACTCCGCCGAGTTCCTGACGCGCGTCGACCGTGCCGACGCATTCGTCGTCGTGACTCCCGAATACAACCACGGCTACCCCGGTGGGCTGAAGACCGCCATTGACACCGGCAAGGAGGAGTGGAAGGCCAAGGCGGTCGCGTTCGCCTCCTACGGCGGGATGGCGGGCGGGCTGCGCTCGGTCGAACAGTTGCGCCCGGTCTTCGCCGAACTACACGCCGTCACGATCCGGGCGACCGTTAGCTTCCACTGGGCGCACTCGCTGTTCGACAGCGACGGTCGGCTGCTACAGCCGGAGAAGGCCGAGGCAGCCGTGGACGGCATGCTGAACCAACTCGAGTGGTGGGCCCGCATGCTGCAGTCGGGACGCCGAAACGGCGACTACTGCGACTGAACCGCGGAAAAACCGGCGCACGCGCCGTCGATGGTGGCGCCGTTGCTGGTGCCCAGCCTCGCGCTGACATCGCCGAGCACTTCGGCGTGTCGGCCACGCACCCGGGGCCACGGCGCAAGATGCGGCGAACAGCAGCGTCGGGCGCCGTACGGCTGTGCTGGCCGCCTGCTCGGTCCGTCGCGATGGCGGCGGACCGAGGGGCGTTGTCGGCAACGACGTGGGTCGGACTTCCTCCGCTCCCCGTCAGCAGGCAAACAGGCCCAGTACGGCCAGGTGCACCAAAGGCCCAGGACCTTCTACAAGCCCTATCGTCCCTGGTCAGAAGGAACTTGTCCGCTCTCCGCCCACGCCTTGGACAGCCCCTACCGAGGGGCCGAGGTTAGGAGACAGCCTGCCCGAGACACGACCGGAAGGGGCGGACAACACGATCAACGTTCAAAGACGAGGCACTAGTCGGATTCCTTCACGAGCTGACGTAGCTCAGTCAATTCTCCCCGCATGAGGTGGGTCATCATCTGGCGGTCCGTCGGCGGCAGGGCATCAATTATGTCGGCAGGGACACTCGTGACGAACGAGCGGGCGAGCGAGAGTGCCTCCCTCAGGCTGGCGTCGTCGTACGAATTCAGCGCGCGGAGCGCGTCCCGGATATCGCCTCGGCACATATCATCGCCATACAGTGGGATCAGCTCCGCGGCGAGTGCCGAGATGACCTCGAAGGTGTCGATTACCATGTGCATGCGGGCTACGAAGATCGCCGGTTCGTACTTTCGCTGCGTGATAGAGGGCACGCCCTGGTCCCGCATGCGCCATAGGTAGACGACCTCCGACAGCACGTCGACCGCCGACGCCTCGATGTGCGCCCGTATCATCACGGGTGCGTCCTCGAAAACCGGCAATGTAAAACCGAGTTTCTTCGCGTCCCAGAACGAGCGGCGGAACACCTTGTTCCACACCATACGGTCGCGCACCAGTGCGGTGTCGCGACGGATGTGCGCGCGACGCAGGTCACGGGCGAACGTGTCTCTGTAACCGGGATGAGATCGTACGTCCGTGCTGTTGAAACGACGTACATCTCCCGAGGCGAAGTCAGATCCTGTGGTCTCGAGAGAACCGACGAGCGCGGCGTAAGCGTTGGCGGGAACCACGTCGTCACTGTCGCAGAATGCGAGGTAACGTCCATGTGCCGCACGCACGCCGGTGTTGCGGGCGGCGCTCAGGCCGGCATTCGGTTGCTCAAGCACGCGGATACGGGAGTCCTGACGGGCCCATCGGTCGGCTATCGCCCGACTTCCATCGGTGGAGCCATCGTCGACAACGACGATCTCGATGTCATCGAGTTTCTGACAGACCAATGACTCAAGACAGGGTGAGACGTACGGTTCGACCTCGAACATCGGGACGACCACGCTCAGCACAGGCGGTGACATGAACTTGGTTCTCCATTCCTGAGATATGGTTCCTGCGAAACCGGACCCCGGCGTTCGCCATCGCCGATCCTCGCCGTGGGTGCAGGCTGCGGCGGGTCAGCTGGCCATCTGCAACTTGCGCCCACGGTGAAGGCGCTTGGACACCACGGCGTGCGCCACGGAGGCAAGGGTGGCGTGCCGGTGCCAGCCGGTGAACGTGCGTCCTGCGTAGTCGCGAATGCCCACGCGACCCGCGATCTCGGACTCCTCCAGTCGGACCCGCTGTACGAGACTGGCCGCGTACAGCGTCCCTGGAAGTCGGTCCGCGGTGAGGTTGGTCAGCCACGCGTGAAAGGCGCCGTCCGCTCGCCCAGCCCTCAAGCACAGCAACCCGAGGTCGGATGCGCGAGTCATGTCACGACCGTGTACGGGCGGCCGCAACGGGGATGTCGGCAGCTGAACCGAGACCCTGGCAACCAGGCTGGTATGTACCGTGTCGTCCTCCCACGGGTCGTACCACGGCACCGGGCACCGCATCGACTGACTCGCCCAGGTGATCTGCTCAGCCGGCAACACCGTCCCGACGCGGCCGACGAGAGCCGGATCCCGCACGACGAGCGGGGTCGCGGGCCCGACGCGCAGCAGGAACCGCGTCCCGGTGAGGGCCAGGCGTCTGACCACGGCGAGTGCGTCGAGCCTTCTGGCGTCCAGCACGAACGGGATGCCGGCGTCCACACCCTGCGGAAGGATGTTCCGGAACGCCTCGACGACACCGCCTTCGATGGTGGTCGGCCGCAGCGCGGCGGGGATGACGGCGCGCGAGCGCCGCTCGTCGTCGGCAAGCCATTCCTGCGGTACGTGCAGCCACCAGCCGACGGGGATGCTGCCGCGCTCCGACGCTGCCCAGATCCCGAAGGACAGCTGGACGTTCTGGGTCCGCCCGCCGTCGGTGAAGAACGACGGGGCCACCCCTACCGAGTGCTCGCCGGTCTTCGGCACGACCATCGGCTCCACCACCCATGCTCGCACCGGCCGGTTCGCCAGGGCATGCTCCGCCAGCGCCCGGCGAACCGGCATCCAGTCCCAACTCGAGTCGTTGATGAAGTGGTGCAGACTCTGTTCCATTCCTGGCACGTCGAACATCTGTGCGATGTTGCGGACGGACTTGCGCCCGGAGGTGTTGAGTAGGCCGGTGACGTAGCTATGCGCCTTGTCCCGCTGGTCCCGACGCCGCAACGAGCTGAAAAGCTCATCGCACAACTGCTCCACGACCTCGTCCTGATTGTCTCGCCCGCTCGACTGGCGTGCGACACCACCGATACGTTCCCTGCGTTTCTGATGCATAATATCCCCGCTTTCAGATTTACCTGAAATTCAATTCCGGGCTACGGAGACGTCTCACCAAGTCGAATTGTTTCCCGGCAGGCCGAAGTTCGTCATGTCGCACAGGTCGGCGGGACGTACGGCAAAACGCGCCGTCCGGTATCGCGGAGTTCAGGCCGGGAAGGGATGGATAGTTGTGGGCGACGGCCATACGCGCCTCACGATTGCAATACGGAAATTTCTGAGAACGGGCCCCGCCTGCGGTGGATCCCGCGAGCGCCGAGGGCCACGGCAGACGGCCGATCGGTGCCACATGGGTGTCCCGGCGAACGCCGTGCCGCCAGCCACGGGGCAACTGGCGGGCCAGAGCCCAGATGGCAGACTGAGCTAGATCATCTGTGACTATGCGGAAGTAGTCGTCCAGCGCCTCGTCGCTCATACAGGTATCCGCCAATCCTTCGGTTTCGCCAACCGTAGTCATGGCGGGTTATGCACCGGTTATCCGCTCGAATGGGCCACGTCGCCCGGCTCGTCAGGGCCGTTCAGCATCAAAAGGGCGGCGTGAGTGACCCGTCGTGATCGGGGCGCAGCGGTGTTCGCACCGCGGCGTGGGGACAAGGCTCGAATCATCTGGCCGCGTCGTACTGGCGCTGGCACTGGCGCACCACGCTCCGCCTGGCTAGACGCTCCGACGTCAGCGAAGCCGTGATGGCCCGGTCCAGAGGCACATCGACCAGCATCGGCAGGCGGCCTCAGCGGGCGAGTCGCGGTCGCCGCTCGGGCGACGCCGGTTCAGCCCGGGGGCGGGAGCCGGGGCGCACGCCGTGGATACGGCGAATGCTGGTGGCGACGATCGAGGGTCGTCAGCTGGTACATCTTCAGGCCCGCCGCAGCGCGGTGACACGCCTCACGCCCCTTCGGTGCGCCTCGCTCGTGTCAATACGCGAAGTTGCCGGATACGACAGCCATCTGTGATCGCCAACGGAACGCCTGACCCGTCAGACCAAGCTGTTCGTGAATCTCCGCCAACGCCTCGTAGGCATGCTCCGCATATCGGTCGATCTCGAGCATCTGGCGATACCACTTCATCGCGGCCCACGTGTCCCCAGCAGCCACGTCCAGCTCGCACAACCAGGTCAGCGCCTGGAGAACCTGCGTTCGTAGCCATTCCCGACGATCCGCAGCCCAACTGGCATCGCTCTCGGGAAGAAATGCCCCGTGATAGGACTGAACCGCAAGACGGAATTGCTCGGCTGCGGCAGCCCGGTCGAGGCGGGCCGCCGCACGGCGGCCCGCCTCGACGGATGCCTCGACTGCCTCGAAATCTGTCCACAATGAGTTTGCTTGCAGAACGTAGCCGTCCGCCCAGCTTTCGATCCGGACGGCGTCGGTACCCTGAATGCCACACCGCACCGCGTGGACGGCCACCTTGAGCGAACTCGACCCATCCGGGCGTTTGCCAGGCCACAGCGCGTCATACAGTTGGTCTTTGGTGACCAGTCGCTCCCGGTGAACGACAAGGTACTGGAACAGTGCCGTGGCCTTGCCGGCTCGCCACGCCAGCGCCGGGCGGCCGCCGATAGTCAGCGTGTAGCCGCCAAGAAATCGGGCCTTCACGGTAGCGCCGTCGTGCCGGACCATCTCCACTCCCGCCTGTCCCCAAGGCCAACGTTGGTTCTGGACGCTAGGCGCACGGCGGAGGCTGGCCAAGGTAGCGGCTACTTTCCAGAAAGAATGATCTACCAAGGTCGTAGGAGGTCGTGCGACAAACAGGGCGGGCGGCGCCGTCTCCCGCACCGCCCGCAGGTGACGAAGATCGGCGTCGATCGTTGGCAGCCGGCCGCCTGGCGTCCACGATCGTGGGGTCCTGGTCGAATCGGAGGCCCTGAGATGGAGAAGCGTGTCGCATTCGTCACCGGATCGGCCGGTGGCATCGGTGCCGCAATCGCCCGGCGGCTGGCCGAGGACGACATGGCGGTCGCACTGGTCGATCTCCCGTCGCTACGGCTGTCACAAGTCGCCGAGGTGCTGACCGACAAGGGAATGGTCGTCTGCACCGTGCCCGCCGACGTGTCGGACCGGGCGCAGGTCCGTGCCGCCGTCGCCGACGCCGAACGCCGGCTCGGTCCCATCGACGCGCTCGTGAACGCTGCCGGCGTGCTGCGGCTCGGGAAGGTGGGCGAGTTGACCGACGACGACTGGGCCGCCACGTTCGCGGTCAACGCGTACGGCGTTTTCTGCACGTCGCAGGCCGTCGTGGAACGGATGGCGCCACGCGGGCGCGGCGCGGTCGTCACCGTTGCGTCGAACGCGGCGGGCACACCGCGGATGTCCATGGCCGCGTACTGTGCCTCCAAGTCGGCGGCGACGATGTTCACCAAGGTGCTGGGCCTGGAGATGGCGGAACACGGCATTCGGTGCAACGTGGTCGCGCCCGGGTCCACCGACACCCCCATGCTGCGCTCGATGTGGTCCGGCGGTAGCGGCCCCGAGACGGCCCTCGCCGGGTCGCCGGAGGCATACAAGGTGGGCATCCCGCTGCGAAAGCTGGCGTCCGCCGAAGACATCGCGGATGCCGTCGCGTTCCTGCTCTCCGATGCCGCCGGGCACATCACGATGCACAGCCTCACGGTCGACGGTGGCGCCGCGTTGGGTGCCTAGGTGCCGTACCGGTTCCCATAGAGGAGAAGAACATGGGTGAACTGTCAGCCGCCGGTACGGCCTTCGCCACCGACGCCCGGGAGGGTTCGGTGAGCGCGGCCGAGGCGGAGCTGTCCCTGCTGGACCGCGTCCTGTCCGCGGAACCACCTCCCTTCGCGCTGGTGTACCGGCCGGAACGGGGCGGCACGGAATGGGTCGATGTGATGGTGGGCGAGGTTGGCACACCCGAGACGCTTGCGGAGGTGCCGCTGCCGCCGGCCGGCGGCACCGGTCCCAGCCAGGACGTGCTGGTCCTGATCCCCTTCCGGCAGATCGCCGAGCGCGGGTTCGAGTGCGTCGACGACGGCACACCGCTGGTTTCCATGGCCGTCAGGGAACACGCGCGGCTGCCACTCTCCGCGGTCCTGGACCGGCTCCCGCGACTGCGGAACCGGTTTCTCAACGAACACTTCGACATCGCCGACGACGAGTACGAGCGGATTGTCCGGCGGGTGATCACGGACGAGATCGGTACGGGCGAGGGCGCCAACTTCGTCGTGCGACGCTCCTTCGTCGCCGACATCGCGGACTACTCGCCCGGCCACGCGCTCGCCTGGTTCCGGCGCCTGGCACGGCTCGAAAAGAACGCCTACTGGACGTTCATCGTGCACACCGGCAAGGGCACCCTGCTCGGGGCCAGCCCGGAGCGCCACGTCAGCTGGTACGACGGCACCGCGGTGATGAACCCGATCAGCGGCACCTATCGGTACCCCGAATCGGGGCCGTCACTGCTGGGCGTGCTCGATTTCCTGGCCGACCGCAAGGAGGCGGACGAGCTGTACATGGTAATGGACGAGGAGCTGAAGATGATGGCCCGAATCTGCGACAGCGGCGTCCGGGCAGTCGGTCCCTTCCTGCGTGAGATGGCGAACCTGGCGCACACGGAGTACTTCCTCGAAGGTCGCAGTGCCCGTGACCCGCGCGAGATCCTGCGGGAGACGATGTTCGCCCCAACGGTGACCGGCAGCCCACTGGAGAGCGCATGCCGCGTGATCGGTCGGTACGAGCCGAAGGGACGCGGTTACTACAGCGGCGTCGCGGCACTCATCGGGAGGGACTCCTCGGGCGCACGCACGATGGACTCGGCCATCCTCATCCGAACTGCCGACATCGACGTGAACGGACGGGTGCACATCGGCGTCGGCGCCACCCTGGTACGCCACTCGGACGCCTCAACCGAGGCCGACGAGACCCGGGTGAAGGCCGCGGCGCTCATCGCGGCGGCCGACGACGAGCCCCAGCCGCTCGCCGAGCATCCACAGGTGCGGACGGCCCTCGCGGACCGGAACTCGCTCATCGCGGGGTTCTGGCTGACCGAGGACGCGCAACGGCATCGTCCGGAGCCGGCCCTCGACGGTCGTCGCCTGCTCGTGGTGGACGCCGAGGACACGTTCACCTCCATGATCGGGCAGCAGTTGCAGGCGATGGGATGCGTGGTGACGGTGCGGCGCTTCGACGAACCGTACGATCTGGACGGCTACGACGCGGTCGTCATGGGTCCCGGGCCCGGTGATCCACGCGTCACCGACCATCCCAAGATTCGCCAGCTGCGGTCGACGGTGTGCGAGCTGCTCGCCCGGCGTCGCCCGTTCCTCGCCGTCTGCCTCAGCCACCAGGTGCTGAGCCGGGAACTGGGGCTTCCGCTGCACCGGCGCGGCGTGCCAAGCCAGGGCGTCCAGCGCGAGATCGACCTGTTCGGCCGTACCGAGCGGGTGGGTTTCTACAACACGTTCGTGGCCCAGAGCACCCACGACGAGGTCGACTGCGCCGGGATCGGCACCGTCGAGGTCAGCCGGGACCCGCGGACCGGTGAGGTGCACGCGCTGCGCGGGCCCCACTTCGCCTCGTTGCAGTTCCACGCCGAGTCGGTCCTCACCCAGGACGGTCCCCGAATTCTCGGCTCGCTCCTCTCCTCGCTGCTGCCCCGACGCGTCCGTCGAAGGTGATGTCGATGCGTTGGGCCCGCTCTTTCGGCCTGGACCGGCGTTTTCGGCCTTGTCCGGTTGGGTCCAAACTCAACACCGCGAGGTAGACGCGCTTGAGCGCCGCGGCGAACTCAGGAACCGATCGTTTGTACAGTCCCCCGAACGGAGGGCCACTGGCCGCCACGCCCGCCCGGTAAACACCACCAACACAACGACAAGCATCGACCCGGCCCTAATTCTGTAGGCGAGCGTGCGCGACAAATTCCGCCGCCGCCCGACCGGCTCTCCGGCTCACCTGACGAATTATCCGACGAGGATTTGCGGCGCCCGACGAGCGGTCAAAGACTTGGAATGCCGAAAGCGAAACAGTTACCGAACGGATCCGGGGGATCGCCGTGCTTGCCACACAACTGTCTCTGGACGGATCTGTCGACGCCGTCGAAGGCGTCATACCCGGCAGGGACCTGGGGCCGGCCCTGCAGCAGCCAGAGTGGAGCGACGAGTCGCTGGTCCGGCGGGTGCGCGAGACGCTGGCCGCCCGCCCCGGCCTGGTCGACGGCCGGGACGTGGACACCTTGCGTTCCCTGCTGGCCGTCGTCGCCGCGGGTGGCGCGGCGGTGATCCAGGCCGGCGACTGCGCCGAGGACCCCGCCGAGTGCACCCCCGGTTACGTGGAACGCAAGGCCGGGCTGCTGGACTCGCTCGCGGGCACCTTGAGAATGAACATCGCCAAGCCGGTGCTGCGGGTGGGCCGGATTGCGGGCCAGTTCGCCAAGCCTCGCTCGAGCCCCACGGAGCGGGTCGGGGAGTCCGAGCTGCCGGTGTACCGCGGCCACATGGTGAACGGCCCCGAACCCGATCCAGAAATCCGGCGGCCGGATCCCCGGCGGATACTCAGCGCGTACCGGGCAGCCAGCGCGGTCATGGACCACCTCGGCTGGCCGGGCCGTAACCACGAACACCACATCGGTCCGGCGGTGTGGACCAGCCACGAGGCACTGCTGCTCGACTACGAGATTCCCCTGGTGCGCAAGCTCGAGGACGGCAGGCTGTTGCTCGCCTCCACCCACTGGCCGTGGCTGGGCGACCGCACCCGCCAGCCGGACGGCGCCCACGTCGCCCTGCTCTCGCGGGTCGTCAATCCGGTGGCCTGCAAGGTCGGGCCCAGGATGACGGCAGGCGAGCTCCTCGCCCTCTGCGACCGGCTCGACCCCCGACGGGAACCGGGGCGACTCACGCTGATCGCCAGGATGGGAGCCGACATCGTCGGCGACCGCCTGCCGGCACTGGTGTCCGCGGCCCGCGCAGCCGGGCATCCGACGATCTGGCTGTGCGACCCCATGCACGGCAACACGGTAGGGACGCCGGACGGATTCAAGACCCGTTCGGTGCGGACGATTACCGAGGAGGTGCTCCGCTTCCAGGTCGCCGTCCGTACCGCCGGAGGCGTCGCGGGCGGCCTCCATCTGGAGACGACCCCCGACGACGTGACCGAATGCGTGCGGTCTGACTCCGACGTCGAGAACGTCCGGCACAACTACACCAGTTTCTGCGACCCCCGGCTCAATCCCGCGCAGGCGCTCTCCGTGGTCTCGGCATGGCACAGGTGAGACTTACGGCAGGACATCGAACGCGGTGTTCGACAGATTTCCATGGAAAGGAGAGATCTATGGCGGGCATTCCGGCGATTGCGCCTTACTCGATGCCGACGGCGGATGAGCTGCCCGACAACGTCGCGCAGTGGGTTGCCGAACCCCGGCGCGCGGCTTTGCTCATCCATGACATGCAGCGATACTTCCTCCGCCCGCTGCCGGAGAGCGTCCGGCACGAGCTCGTCCGCAATGTGGTTCTCCTGAGGCAGAGGTGCACCGCGCTCGGCATGCCGGTCGCCTACACGGCGCAGCCCGGCGACATGACGCAGGAGCAACGCGGCCTGCTCAAGGACTTCTGGGGCACCGGCATGACCACGACACCCGCCGACCGGGAGATCGTCGAGCCGCTCGCACCCACCACCGACGACTGGATGTTCACCAAATGGCGCTACAGCGCCTTCTTCCGCTCCCACCTGCTGCAACGACTGCGTGCGGCCGGCCGGGACCAGCTCGTCATCTGTGGCGTGTACGGGCACGTCGGTGTCCTGATGACCGCGATCGAGGCATTTTCCAACGACATCCAGCCGTTCCTCGTCGCGGACGCCATCGCTGACTTCTCCGCCGACCATCACCGCATGACCATCGACTACGCAGCCCACCGCTGTGCGGTGCTCACCACCGTGGCAGAGATTCTGGCCTGACAAAGCCAACGCGGACGTGGCCGACCGCACCCGGGCCGGCACCGCCCGCGCCCGAACCTGACAGACCTGCCCGGCCCGGGCCGACGACGGGCGCCCGACCTGGAATCTGTCGACAGGTGCGGGCACCGCCCGGATCGACATGATGGGGAGAACGACATGGCAACGTTCCTGTGGGCGTGCTACGACGGTGGCGGCAACATGCCGTACGGGCTCGGCGTAGCCCGTGCGCTGGCGCGACGGGGTCACCGCGTGGTCTTCGCCGGCCGCCCGGAGATGACGCGCAAGGTCCGGCCGACCGAGTTCGATGCCGTCGAGCTGCGCCAGGCGTACGCGAACGCCGACCGCTACCAGGACGATCCGCGTGGTCGCACGCTGGCGTACCTCACCTCGCCCGCCGTCGCCGAGGAACTGCTCGCGGTCGCCGCCGCGGAGCGCCCCGACGCGGTCGTGATCGACTCGAACTTCGGCGGCGCACTGGCGGTGGCACCGCGCTTCGGCGTGCCCACCGCGGTGATCCTGCACTCCTTCCTACGCCGGACCCTGGGTAGCTGGCGAACGATGATGCGCCACCAGAGCCAAACCCGAGTGTCCCTCGGCTTCGAGCCGTTGCCCGAGTTGGACGAACTGTTCGGCGCCCGGGATTTGTTCATGGTCAACGCGATCGACGAGTTTGACGGCCCGGTGGGCAACCCCTGGCCCAACGTCCGCTACGGCGGTCCTGTCCTCGAGGACGACACCCAGTGCCGCCCGTACGAGCTGCCGTGGGCACCCGACGACCCGACCCCACTGGTGCTGGTCAGCTTCACCACCGACGAGCTCCAGAACTCGGTCACCAAGTTGCAACGCACGCTCGACGCACTCGCCGCGCTGCCGGTCCACGTGCTCGCCACGACCGGCACGGTCGACCCGGGCCGGATCACCGTACCGGCCAACGCCCGCGCCGTCGCGTTCGCGACGCACGGTCCACTCATGAGACGGGCCTCGCTCGTGGTCAACCACGCCGGCTACGGCACGGTCATGCGTGCGCTCACCCACGGCGTCGGCATCCTGTGCCTCACCGGGCAAGCCGAGGACCAGCGGGTCATCGCCTTCGACCAGCCGCCCACCGCCGAGTTCGTCGAGGAGCACCGGGTCGGGCTGAGCGTGGCGGCCACGGCGAGCGTGGCGAAGATCCGGGCAGCCGCGCGAAGGATGCTCGACGAGCCCGACTTCCGGTCCAACGCGCGGCGACTGGGCACCCTGGTCCTGGACAGCCAGGGGGCGGACGCCGCGGCGCGGCACCTCACCGCGCTGACCGATCGGGTCACGGCCGATTCGAACTGACCCGTCGTCACGGCCGGGCGGCGACGCAGACGCCCGGCCGTGACGACGTCCGGAGCCGTCGCGCAATCATGAGCTGCTGGGCCGTCAGGAGCGGGCGCGCAGCAGGTATTCGGGCGCGGCCGGCAGCCGGTGGCCAATCAGCGGGCGCAGCACCGGATAGGCTGCGGCGTCGCCGACGAGCACCCCGCCGAGCAAGGTCGCGTCGTCGGCGGCGAGCACCAGCCGTGCGTACGTACCAGCATCCTCGTCGGCGTAGACGAGATCCCACGCGCCCTCGGTCCGCCCGTGCGCGTCGCCGAAGCTCGCGACGTCGACGCCGAATAATTTGAGCTTCGTCGACATGTCAGCACCCGGGAAGGCCGCGTCGCCCTGACCGAGCAGCACCGCCGCGACCGCGTCCGCCATGCGGTAACCGGGAACCACCAGGCCGTAGACGCGACCGTTCACTGCGGCGCACTCGCCGACCGCCCAGATGTGCGGGTCCGGCGTACGGCAACGGTCGTCCACGAGGAAGCCGCCGCGCTCGCCCCGGGGCAGCCCGGCGCCGTCGGCGAGGTCGTCCCGGGCACGCACCCCGGCGGAGAAGACGACCACGTCCGCCTCGATGGTGCTGCCGTCGGACAGCTTCACCGCCCGGACCCGCCCGTCTGCGCCGGCCTCCACGCGCTGCGTGGCGACCCCGCAGTGCGCCGTGATGCCGACCCTACCGACGAGGTCGCCGAGCAACCGTCCGGCGTCCGGGTCGATTTGCGCCGGCATGAGGTGCGGGGCCATCTCCACGACCCGCGGCCGCATGCCGAGCAGCCGCAGCGCGTTGGCCGCCTCGAGGCCGAGCAGCCCTCCCCCGATCACGACGCCCGGCCGGTCCGGCGCCGCCGCGGCCCGGAGGAGGTCCAGGTCGTCGAGCGTCCGGTAGACGAAACACCCGGGCAGGTCACGCCCCGGGATCGGAGGCACGAACGGCCGCGAACCGGTCGCCAGGACCAGGGCGTCATAGCGCACGGAGGCACCGTCGGACGTGGTCACCAGGCAGGCGACCCGGTCCACGTGGGTGACTCGGACCCCGAACCGCCACTCGACCAGCGAATCGTGCAACAGGTCGTGTCCCAGCAGGGTGAGATCATGCGCGCTCTTGCCATCCAGATAGGACGAGAGTGCCGTCCGGTCATAGGCCGGGCGATTCTCCTCGCCGAGCACCACGACCCGCCACCGGCCCGCGGTATCGCGGGAGCGCAGCTCCTGCACCAGCCGGTGGCCGACCATGCCGTGGCCGACCACGACGAGCACCGCGGTCACCGCAGCGCCTCGCAGATCCGCCGCACCACGTCGACGCATCGGCCGCAGCCGGTGGTGGCCCGGGTGGCGGTTGCCAGCGCGCCGACATCCCGGGCGCCCCACTCATGCCACGCATCGTGCAGGGCCTGCTTGGTGACGTTGTTGCACATGCAGATCACCGCCTCAGCCGGCATCTCGTAGTCGGGGTCGTCGCACCCGGCGGCGCCGAGCAGGAGGCCGAGCATGCCGCCGGGCAGCGGCGTGTCCCGGTCGTACAGCTGGGTGAGTGCGGCGGCGGCATGTGGCAGGCCCACCACCACCGCCCGGGCGACCCGCTCGTGCCGCAGGGTCACGCGGGCGTACCGGCCACGCACCGGATCGGACAGCAGGACGGTCTGCCCGTCCGGGACATCGGTTGGGCCGATCGCGGCGACATCGACGCCGCCGGCGCACAGGCGGGTGAGCGGGCGGCTGGGCCGGTGCCGAGCGGGCTCGCCGGTCAGCACGGCGGCCAACGTGTCGGCCTGCTCCCAGGCGACGGTGACCCGGCCGGCAACGACGCCGTCGAGCTCCGCGCAGTCGCCGATCGCGGAGATGCGGGGATCGCTCGTCCGCAGCCGCGCGTCCACCACCACGCCGTGCCGCACCTCGAGGCCGGCGCGGCGGGCCAGCCGGGTGTCCGGCTCGGCGCCGACGCAGAGCAGCAGCACGTCGGCGGGCAGGCGCCGGCCGTCCGCCAGCCGGAGGACGCCGCGCCGGTATTCGACCGCCCGACCGTCCAGCAGCACCTCGACCCTGGCCGACTCCAGGTGCCGGACGAGCATGCCGCCCGCGGCCGGGTCCAGCTGGCGGTTCATCGGGGCAGGGTGGCAATGCACGAGAGACACCGCTCGACCGGCTGCACGTAGCGCCGCGGCCACCTCGACACCCAGCACGCCGGCGCCCAGCACGACGACGCGCCCGGCGGGCAGATTCGTGCAATCATCCAGCGCCCGGACCACCCGCACCCGCGGGTGCGGCCGCCCGTCGACGCGCCGCAGGCCGGCGACGGCGGGCACCCGGGCACGCGCGCCCGTGGCCAGGACCAGATGGTCGTACGGGTAGCCGTGCCCATCGCCGGTTAGCACCAACCGCCGCCGGCGGTCCACGGCGACCGCCGTGACCCCGAGGCGCACGTCGGCGGTTCCCGGCGGCCCGGGCAGCGCCACCGCGGCCGGTGGCAGCACGCCGGCCAGCACGGACGGCAGCAGTACCCGGTTGTAGGCGGCGACCGGTTCCGCGCCGAGCACGGTGATCGTCCCGCGGTAGCCCCGCCGGTGCGCCTGGCCGACGAACCGGTGTGCGGCCGGGCCGTTGCCCACGATGAGCAGCCTGGTCACGACGCCACCGCGTGCGGCTGGATCCGGACGGCGCAGACCTTGAGCTCGGGCATCCGGCTGCGCGGGTCCAGCGCGGGGTTGGTAATCAGGTTGGCGCGACCGGCCCCGGGGAAGTGAAAGGGCAGGAACACGGTGTCCGGGCGCAGCGTGCTGACCAGCCGGACGCGGGCCACCGTGCTGCCGCGCGCGGAGGTGATCAGCGCCGGCACGCCCTCGTCGAGCCCGGCCCGGGCTGCGGTGTCCGGGTGGACCTCGACAAACGGCTCCGGCGCGGCGTCGTTCAGTGCGGCCACCCGCCGGGTCTGTGAACCGGACTGGTAGTGGGCCAGGATCCGTCCGGTGGTCGCGTAGAGCGGGTAGCGCGCGTTCGTGGTCTCGGCGGCGTCCCGATGCTCCACCGCCGCGAACCGGGCCCGCCCGTCGGGATGGTGGAACCGGTCGAGGAACATTCGGGGCGTGCCGGTGGGTGCGGACGTCGCGTCGCACGGCCAGTACAACCCTTCGCCGGCGGCGAGCCGCTCGCGGGTGATGCCGGAGTAGTCCGCGGTTCCGCCGCTCGACGCCCGCCGCAACTCGTCGAAGACCTCGCCGGGATCGGCCGGGAAGCGGTCCGAGGGCTGGCCGAGCCGCACCGCGAGGTCGTGCAGCACCTGCAAGTCGGTGCGGATACCGGCGGATGGCGGGCGCACCCGCCGGCGCAGCAGCACGCGGCCCTCCAGGTTGGTCATCGTGCCGTCCTCCTCGGCCCACTGGGTGACCGGCAGCACGACGTGGGCGAGCCGTGCCGTCTCGGACGGAACGAAGTCGGCGACCACGAGCAGATCCAGGGCGGACAACCGGCGGACGACCCGGCCGGCGTTGGGCGCCGAGACCGCTGGGTTGGCCCCGAAGACGAGCAGCGCCCGGGGGCCGGAGGCGGTGCCGAGAGAATCCAGCAGCTCGACCGCGCTGCGGCCGGGACCGGGCAGCGAATCCGCCGGCACGCCCCACACCGCGGCCACGTGGGCGCGGGCGGCCGGATCGCTGATCGACCGATATCCGGGCAGCTGGTCGGCCTTCTGCCCATGCTCCCGGCCGCCCTGACCGTTGCCCTGGCCGGTGAGGCAACCCCAGCCGCTGCCCGGGCGGCCGGGCAGACCCAGCGCGAGGGCCAGGTTGATCGTCGCCGCCACGGTGTCCGTGCCCTTGCTGTGCTGCTCCACGCCCCGTCCGGTGAGGATGTAGCGGCGCCGGGCTCCGTGCAGCATCTCGACCGCCCGGCGTTGCAGGGCGACCGGGACGCCGGTGACGCGTTCGACAAGCTCCGGCCACCAGGCCGCGACGGCCCGGCGGGTCTCGTCGAACCCGGTGGTGCGGGCGCGGATGTAGTCGTCGTCGCACCGGCCGTCGACGATCGCAAGGTGCAGCAGGCCGAGCAGAAGCGCCAGGTCGGTGCCGGGCGTGGGCTGTAGGTGCAGGGTGGCGAGCTCGGCCGTGGGGGTCCGGCGCGGGTCGATCACGATGAGGTCGGGTTGCTGAAGCTGTCGGACCAGGGGTGGCATCGTCTCGGCGACGTTCGCGCCGGCCAGCATGATGACGTCCGCCGCCGCGAGATCGGTGACCGGGAAGGGCAGCCCCCGGTCGGCGCCGAAGGCCGCGTTGGCGGCGGTCGCGGCCGACGACATGCAGAACCGGCCGTTGTAGTCGACCTGGCTGGTGCCCAGCGCCACCCGGGCGAACTTGCCGAGCTGGTACGCCTTCTCGTTGGTCAGGCCGCCACCGCCGAACATCGCGACCGCGTCCGGCCCGTACGTCTGCCGCAGGTGCCGCAGGCGACCGGCCACGACGTCGAGTGCCTCGTCCCAGTCGCACGGCACGAGGTCGCCGGCGGCGTCGCGGACCAGTGGCCGGCGCAACCGATCGGGAGTGTCCAGCACCGCCGCCGCGGTCCAGCCCTTCTGGCACAGG
The DNA here is from genome assembly GCF_004348675.1 of Micromonospora sp. KC606. Taxonomy (GTDB): domain Bacteria; phylum Actinomycetota; class Actinomycetes; order Mycobacteriales; family Micromonosporaceae; genus Micromonospora. The sequence continues at coordinate 46,595 of NZ_SMKN01000016.1, forward strand.
GCGCCCTGGTTGACCGGGAAGTCGGCCGGCGACACCGTGACCTGGTCGCCGTCGCGGCTCAGCCAGGTGCCGCACTGCAGCGCGCAGTAGGGGCAGTGCGTCGCCACCCGGTCAGGCCCGGCCAACGTGCACCATCCCGTCCGCGCGCGCGGCGCTGCCCTGCGGCTCGGCCTCGGCGCCCGGCCTGCGGCGCATGTACACGACCCAGGTCACCACCATGCAGAGGGCGTAGATCACGATGAAGGACGCGAAGGCGGATGTTCCGCTGCCGGTCGCCGAGCCATAGCTGCCGCGGAAGGCGAGGTTGATGGCCACGCCGCCGAGCGCGCCGACCGCGCCGGCGATGCCGATCACGGCGCCGACGAGCCGGCGGGCGTCGGCGAAGGCGCGCCCAGCGTCCCCACCGGCCGTGATGACGTGCTCGGCCCGCCGGGCGAAGACCACCGGGATCATCTTGTACGTCGACCCGTTCCCGACGCCGGTCACCACGAACAGCAGGGTGAACGCGGCCACGAACGCCGGAAAGGACTCCGCCGTGGAGGCTCGGATCAGCCCGACGGTGCCGGCGGCCATGGCCGCGAAAGTCCAGAACGTCACCCGCGCCCCGCCCCAGCGGTCGGCCAGCCAGCCGCCCATCGGCCGGGAGATCGAGCCCAGCAGCGGCCCGAGGAAGGTGTAGGACGCCGCCTGCAGCGGGGTGGCACCGAACTCCGCCTGCAGCACGAGACCGAACGCGAACCCATAGCCGATGAACGAGCCGAAGGTGCCGACGTAGAGCAGCGAGATGATCCAGGTGTGCCGGTCGCGGCTCGCGTCGCGCAGCCCGCCCGGATCGGCGCGGGCCGCGTCGACGTTGTCCGCCCACCGGGCGACAGCGAGGCTGACGAGGACGATGGCCGGAAGATAGGCCGCCGCCACGTACGCCGGGTGCGTGTCACCCGCCGTGGCGATGACCAGCAGGCCGACGAGCTGGACCGCGGCGACGCCGAGGTTGCCGCCGCCGGCGTTGAGGCCGAGCGCCCAGCCCTGGTGGCGGCGCGGGAAGAAGTGGGTGATGTTGGTCATCGACGAGGCGAAGTTTCCACCGCCCACGCCGGCCGTCGCGGCGATGACCAGGAACACCCACAGTGGCGTGTCGGGCCGCTGGACGAAGAAGAACGCCAGCGACGTCGGCACGAGCAGCACTGCGGACGCGAACACCGCCCAGTTTCGGCCGCCGAAGCGGGTGACGGCCCTGCTGTACGGCAGACGCAGCACCGCACCCACCAGGGTGGGGGTGACCACGAGCAGGAACTTCTCGTCCGGCCGGAAGTCGAAGCCGATCTCCGGGGACATGAACAGCACCAGAACCGACCACATACACCACACCGAGAAGCCCACATGCTCGGAGATGATGGAAACGACCAGGTTGCGGCGGGCGATCCGCCGGCCGTGCCGGTGCCAGAGCTCGCGGTTCTCGGGATCCCAGTTCGCGATCCACCGGCGGCGTGCGGGCGCCGTTGTCGTCCGCACGGCTACGATCGCTCGGTCAGCAGACGGGCCAACTCCAGTCGCTTGATCTTCGTGGTGGCGGTGTGCGGCAGGTCCTCGAGCCGCCACTGCACCGGATCGGCCATCGACGGCAGGCCGGCCACGGCCGCGTCCCACCGGTCACGGTCGAGGGGCTCGTCGTCACGGGTGCAGACGACCGGCACGGCGCGGCCGTCCGGCCCGGGCACCAGGATCGCCTCGATGATCTCGTCCATCCGGGCGAAGAGCGCGTCCTCCACGGCGAGCGTGCTGTCGATGCCCGGGATCAGGTCGACCTCCCGGTCGAGCAGGTGCAGGCATCCCCAGCGGGTGCGGTAGCCGACGTCGCCCATGCGCCACCAACCGTCGTTGACCTGCTTCGCATAGCGCTCGTGCTCGCCAAGGTAGGTGACGATCCGGCCGTCGCTGCGGACCTCGATGTAGCCGGGGGTCGACTTCGACGGCGTGGCTCCGTCGCGGCTGACCACTCGCACGGCGGTCATGCCGGGGAATGGCACGCCGACGCAGCGGCCGTCCGCGTCCGCGCCACGATGCCGGCTGTACGGGCGGCCCGCGATCGGCCCCACCTCGCTCTGGCCGTACATCTGCATGAACACCGGCGCGCGCCGGCGGGAGGCGCCGAGCATCCGGTGCACCGTACGCGGGTGGATCGCGTCGAACGTGCTGCTGAAAACATTGACGTTGCCCAGCGGCTCGCGCGGGTCGTCGGCCAGTTCCTCCCAGCGCATGAAGGAGTTCGGGTGTGCCTCGATCAGCCCGGGCGGGGCCTGGGTGAACACGTCGGCGACCACGGCGGGGTCGTCGTGGGCGAGCACGATGAGCTGGTGTCCCTGGAGCACCGCGATCGGCATCGCGGTGAACATCCGCGAGTGCACGAAGGAGACGTGGATCGCGACCGGCTCGCGGCTCGGCACCAGCGCGGCGATGGCACCCTGCGGCCGGTAGCGGGACTGGAAGGTGAATCCGGTGTGCACGGCCAGTTTCGGCGTGCCGGTGGTGCCTGAGGTGTGCGTGATCAGCGTGGGGTGGTCGGGCGGCATCTGCACCGCCGGCACGCGGCTTGTTCCGGCGAGCGAGGGTAGCTCGGTGGCGCCCTCGTGACTGCCGGAGGCGAGCAGTACCCGGGACGCGAGGTCGAACACCGATCCGGGCAGGTCGTTGTCCAGTTTGGCCTGGTCGGTGAGCAGGTACGGCCGGTCCATCCGGCGCAGCAGCTCCGCGACCGTGTCGCCATCCAGCTTCGGCGACAGCAGCGCCGGAACCGCGCCGATCCGGGCCGCACTGCAGGCCAGCAGGGTGATGTCGAAGCCATTCGACTTGTGGATGACCACCCGGTCGCCGGCGCGCGCGCCGGCCGCCCACAGCCGGGACGCGAAGTCGTCCACCAGGTCGGCGACCTCGGTCATCGTCAGGCGGCGTCCGCGCTCGGGCGCGATGTCCAGGGTGTGGTCGAGAACGACGACGTTGGCCGGGTACCGGGCGGCCGCGCGGTCGAATAGGGTACCCAGCCGGATACCTCGGTTGCCGATCCTCTGCAACAACATCTTCCTACCCCCTCCGCGGCTCGTTAGCCTTCAATGACGGACTTGATGCGCCCGAGGGTCCAGGCGATATCCTGGGCCAGCTTCTCGGACCATTCCCGGATAAATCGCTCGCGCTCGTCCTCGTCCAGGTCGGCGACGATCTTGTAGATTCCTTCGGTGGGCCTTTCCATCCGGAAGTGGTGCACCAGAACGCAACCCCGCGCGGCCGGCTCCAGGTCGAATCCCCACACGCTCGACTGGTTCTCGCCGGCGTGCGTCAGCATGGCCCACTGGAAGGTCCGGCCCGGCTCGGCCGCGATGATCCGCGCCTCGGTGTACCAGGTGCCACGGACCAGCGGCGCCCAGCCCACCACGTCCTCGCTGCGCAGGTTCTCACCCCGGAAAACCGCGCCAACGGCGGCCGGCTCGCCGGAGATCCACTCTCCTCCGCGGCATTCTGGGCTCCATTCGGAACTGCGCGTCAAATCGCTGACCACGGCATACACCTGACCCGGGTCGGCATTAACGGGGATCTGTCCACGCAGATCGAACAACGGCGACTTCTCGACAATTGACAGTGTCATATCTCTATCGTGGCGACCTCTTCCAGAAGGGTCAAAGAACGGTTCAGGGGTCCGTCAGGTCGACCGTTTCCCGCAGATCGGTGCGCAGGATCAGCCGCCGGCCGTGCGTCTCACCGGCCTCGACCCGCCGGTGTGCTCCGGCCATGGCGCTCAACGGCAGGAACTCGGAGACCCGGGGACGCAGCCGCCCGTCGGCGAGCAAGCGGTTGATGGTGACCGCAGCCTCCGCGAGCTCACCGGTGCCGGCCTGCGAGATGGCGAAGCCGACGACCGTGCAGTCCTTCAGGTACAGCGGGCCCACCGGCAGCACCTTGCGGGTGCGAAGGCCAGCCATCAGCACCAGCCGCCCCCGATGAGCGAGCAGGTCCACCGCCCCCTCGAGGTCGTTCACGCCAGCGGTGTCGACATAGAGGTCCGCGCCGCCCGGGCACGCCTGGCGGAGACGCCCGGCGAGCTCGGGATCGCGGTAGTCGAGCACCTCGTCCGCGCCGAGCCCGCGGCAGTAGTCGGCGTCGTCGGCGCTCGCCGTGGCGACGACCCGGGCGCCGGCCGCGACGGCCAGCACGACGGTCGCTGCGCCCACGTTGCCGCCGGCGCCAATGACGACGACGGTTTCGCCCATCCGCAGCCGGCCGTGGGTGAACAGCGCGAGGTAGGCCGTCGCCGCCGGGTGCGCCACGGCGACCGCGTCCTCCGGCCGGACGCCGTCGGGCAGGTGATAGAGCCGGTCGGCCGGGACCACCGCCTGCTCGGCGGCGGCGCCCTGCCGGCCGCCGTGTCCGAGGCTGTTCGACCACACCGGATCGCCGGCCTTGAATCCAGGAGCACCCGGGCCGGCCACGGTGACCGTGCCGACGAGGTCCCGCCCGACGACGAACGGGAACTCGACCGGGGTGCGCCAGGCGCCCGACCGGACGAAGGTGTCGACGTTGTTGACCGTGACGGCGATGACGTCGACGAGCACGTCGTTCGGCCCCGGGACCGGCGCGGGCAACTCGCCGATCCGGATGTTGTCGGGCGGGCCCAGTTCTTCGAGGTAAGCAGCACGCATGACGCGTGATTCTGGCAGCGCTCGCTAGACCTTCCGAAGCAATCGCCCAGCCTCTGTCAGGTCCAAAGCTCCCGAGGCTGGGCGGTTGGCGGAGTCCTTGCGTGTGCCCTGGGACGTGGCGGTACTGGTGCTGCCCGCAGGCGTGGGGCCGGCCGAACGCGTACGGCACCACGCTTCCGGTCAGGACGTGACACATCCGGTTCCAGACAACCTCCTGCGGCCGCTGCGGCTGATATCAAGGTGGTCGAGCTGTTCACCCCGGGCCGTGGCCGCCCCAGTCATCGCCTCAAGCCGAATACGCACGAGAGGGTCACCTCAATTCCCTGACGCGGCGGACAGCGCCGCTCCCGCTCAGCACGGAAGGACAAGACGATGGCAGCCCTCAGGACGTGCTTCGTCGTCATCAGCGATTCGGTTGACGATTCTTTCGAGGACTTGGTACTCAGTATCAGAGCCTTCTGTCCGGGCTCTGACATCGCCTGGTACAACTCAGGTCAGCGGCGCGAAGCACCGTTCGGCCTGGAGCGGGTGCTGCCCGACCGACCGCTGAAGCAAGGCAGGATAACGCCTGCGTTCTTCGATACTTTCGAGTGGGCTGCCGACCGCGACTACGACTGCGTCGTCAACGTCGACACCTACCTCGCCTTCATCAAGCCGGGTTTTCTGGGATTCATCGAGTCCCAACTGCGGGACGCCGACTATCTGGGTTCGGGCCTGCGGTACCGCGTTCCTCGGATATCGATGTGGCCGCCCTTTCGCACCCTCGGTGAGGAACGCGAGGAACTGACCGGAATTCTGGGAACCGATCACTTCAAGCGGGCCTTCGGTTGCGTTCAGGTGTTCGGCCGGGGATACATCTCGGCTCTGCTGTCCAGTGACCGGTATCCGGCAGTGCGGGCTTTCGTGGAGCGAAACCAGCGCCCCGATCGATCGAGGACGCTGCACGAACTGATTTTGCCAACGTTGGCCGAGAGCGTCGGAGTAAAGTCTCGGTCCTACCCGGACCATCTGACCACCTTCAACCGGTTCCGGCCATTCCAGTCCGAGCTCGACCTGACAACAGCCCTGGCTACAACGGATGCCTTCTTCGTCAACCCGATCCGCCGTAGCGCTGCGGATCCGGTCCGGAGATTCGTCAAGGAACTCGTCGGCAGCGGGGCTCGGCGGTCCGGCGAAACCACGCACGCCACAGCCGTCAGGGAGAATGCCATTTCTAGTGTGAGGAGCGAAAATGCCTGACGGAATTCACGCTGTGGCGTGGAAGTCGACCGTCCCAACGGAGACGACCAGCGAGAAGTTCTTCCATGGCGCAGACCACGGCGGCAAGGATGTGAGTGGCGCCGATCTTTCCGGGAAGGGGCTGCGGGGGGCGAGCTTCTCGAATGCGGCCCTCATCGAGACCGTTCTGCGGAGGGCTGACCTCTCCGGAGCATCCTTCTCCTCAGCCGACCTAAGCCGTGTGGATCTCAGCATGGCATCTCTCGGCGGCGCTTTTCTGGGCTGGGCGAAGCTGAGCGAGGCCGATCTCAGCGGTGCATACCTGCGGGGGGCTGACCTTCGTGAGGCGAATCTGACCGGCGCCTTCCTGAATGGTGCTGACCTCTCCGGCGCGTTCCTAGGCGACGCCGATCTGCAGGACGCCGACCTGAGGCGCGCGAATCTTGACGGTGCTGATCTGCGTGAGGCCAACCTGGTGGGCGCCAATCTGGAGGGGGCCAGCCTTCGCGGCACCCTGCTCGCCGAGGTGAGGTGGAGCGATGGGACGCGATGGCCGAGCGATGCCGAGGAGGCGATCAACGGGATGTCGCGGACCGAGCCCACCGGTGCTTTCACGATAAACGATGAGGGGTACGGATCTGCCGACATCCGGCTGCCGGCTCCGCTGGAATGACACGAAATACCGCACGGCGCCAGAGCGGGTTGCATCCTGGTCGACGGCCAGCAGCATGCCAGCGCGGTACCGACCGAGGACGTCCGACATTTCAGCCACCATCGGCCGAACCAAGGCCACGGGCAGATACCACCCAAGGCCGGCTCCACGCCGGGCCGGGCATGACGGGAGGAGCTGGCGGCCCGGAACCGGGTGGAGATCGCCGCGTGGGCGTGGGAGTGGCAACTCGTCGGGTGGCGGGCGATCCTGACCGACAGCAGACGACTAGACGGTGTCTACTCATCCTTGGTAGACACCGTCTATGCGAGCTGACGAAGGCCTACGCGATCGCCTCATCCGCGTCGGCGGCCAACTAGTCGACCACGAGGGCCCGTCCGCGATCTCGCTGCGCGAGATCGCCCGTCGCGCCGGCGTCTCCCACGGCGCGCCGCGCCGATACTTCCCCACCCACCTCGAGTTGCTGTCGGCCATCGCCCGCGACGGATACACCGAGCTCACCGCCCGAGCGACCGCCGCGCTGGCCGAGACCCCCGCCGACCCTCGCGCCCGGCTCGCAGCACTCGCCCGGGTCTACTTCGACTTCGCCGCCACCCGCAGTGGCCGGTACGAATTGATGTTCCGCCATGACCTGCTGGAGAGCGGTCACCTGAGACTGCGCGACACCAGCCTGCCGCTCTTCCTGCTCCTCACCGACCTGGTCGCCCAGGCCCGACCCGAGCCGGAGCCGCCGGCTCAGGTCGTCGCAGGAGCGCTGTGGGCGAACCTGCACGGCATCGCCCAACTGTGGAACTGGGGCAGCCTCCCCCTCGCGACCGGCGCCACCGATCCCGGCGCGCTGCTCGACGCCACCCTCACCGCCCACCTCGGACCCGCCGCATGACCCGCACCCCACCCTTGTACGCGTTGGCCCGGCACACCATCGGCCGATACCTGCGCCATTCCTGGCGCCCCACCGCCACCGGCCTCGGGCACCTCCCACACACCGGCGGCGCGATCCTCGCCGCCAACCACCTGTCCGTCGCCGACCAGTTGTTCCTCGGAATCCTGACGCCCCGGCACATCGCCTTCTGGGCCAAGGCCGAATACTTCCGCTCCGCCGGGCCCCGTAGCCGCCTCACCCGACGGGTCGTCACCGGGATGGGCGCCATCCCGGTCGAGCGCGGCGGCGGCCGGGCTTCCCTCTCGGCGATCGACGCCGCCTTGCCCGTACTGCGCTCCGGCAGCCTGGTTGCCGTCTTTCCCGAGGGCACCCGTTCCCCCGACGGCCGCCTCTATCGCGGTCGCACCGGCGCGGTCCGCCTCGCCCACCAGGCCGGCGTGCCCATCATCCCGGTCGGAATCCGTGGCACAGATCGCGTGCGCCCGCCCGGCGCGCGCCTTCCCCGGCGCCACCCGATCAGCATTACCTTCGGGCCAGCCATCCCGGTGCACATCGAGGCGCCAGCGGACATCCGCCGGCTCACCGACACCTTGATGGCCACCATCCAGTCCCTTACCGCCCAGGAGTACGTGCCGCACTACGCCCGAACCTGATCGCAGGCCGGCTACCGCTCGACGTATCGAACTCCCGCGAGCCTTCGTCAAGATCAGGTGCGCACATCTGGCTGCAAGGCGCACCAGGCTCTGAGGACGTCACGGTGGATAGAAACTGATCACCGGGCCGCCGGGCAGTGGGTGCGCGGATCTGCCGATGACCGTGCGTGCCGCCTGAGTGCTCGCACTCGTCCAGATCTCCCGGGCTGTTAACGTTCGATCCTATGTGGACCGAGGAAGTCGTGGCCGAGCGGCCGGCCTGGCGGCACATCCCATCCGGCATGGTCTTCCGAAGGGTGCCGGGTGGGACGTCCCGCATGGGGCTGTCCGAGGCGGAAGTGGCGGCGGTGCGCGCAATCGAGCGAAGTGAAGGAGTCGAGAACTCTTGAGCCGTTTTTCGCCGGTGCCGGGGCCGCCCAGCCGGTACGCGAGGTGCGGGTCGCACCATTCCTGATCGCCCGGCATCCGATGACGGTCGCGCAGGTCCAGCACTGGTTGCCTGAGTACGAGGACGACTACGCCGACGCGGACTCCGGCACGGCACGAATCGAGGATGAACTGGACGACCTGCTCGACGCTTTGCCGTTCCGGCTGCCCAGCGAGGCGCAGTGGGAGTACGCAGCCCGAGCCGGCACCACCACCCTGACCTTTCGCGGTGACGGGAAGCCCGGCGAGGACCACCTGCTCGACGACTTCGGTGATGAGCAGCGGATCGCTGCCGCTGAGAATGCGTTCGGGCTGGCGGCCATGGGCTCGGCGAACGAGATCTGCGCCGACGTGTGGATCCCCGGTTTCGTGGGCGCGCCGACGGATGCCCGCCCACGCACCGGTGACGGTCCCAGGGTGGTGCGCGGCGGTGGCGCCGACGTCTATCCCTGGCAGGGCTGCGACGAATGGCTCCTACTGCTCGCCGCCACCCGGTATGAGCACGCCGAGTTCACCGCGGTCCGCCCGGTCGCACCACTGCCACCCGGCAAGTAGCCAGAGCTGCTGGACGAGACGGACACACCGCAACGTCCGCTCATACCAGACCAAGCGTCACTCCGTGGCGAGGTGGGGTGGGTCGAACGGTCGGTAGCCGAGATGAGTGCGTGGCTGGCACAGGCGGGAACAGCGCATGCCGGCTCCGCTGTCGCGCCGTACGCCGGGATCAGCCGCCGGGGCAGCCATGGCCACCGCTGATCGGGATGCATTGGGTGATCCGAGGTGCTGGTTCCTGGTCAGCCGGCGTCCAGCCGATCAACGGTGCCGTAGCCACACTTCCCGCGATCGAGACAGCAAGGTAGACCAGCGCCATACCCGCCAGCGACCAGACGAAGTGGCGCGTCCAATACTGATCGCGGACGAGCCGGGCGAGCAGCACCCCAGCTACCGGTGCCAGGTTGAGCAGCAGTGCCGCGGTCAGGATGGTGTCGGTGGTCGCGCCGAACGCCTGTGCCGCCGCGTGCGTCGCCATATAGGGCGACGAAGTACGTCTCATCAAGCCAACGATGAGCAGGAACGGCACGCCGTAGAGCCAGGCGAAGAGCAGCACGCCGAATCCGACGCGCTTCATCGGACACCTTGCCAGACCGCGCCGGCCACAGCCACAACAACAACACCGCCCAACGCCGACAGGGTGCCGGTGAGGATCGAAGAGGGTACTAGGCGCGCGAGTAGACCGGTGACCACCAGCGTGCTGACCAGGAGACCCGCGAGGATCGGCCCGCCGAGGATCACCATCAGACCGATTTCCTCTTGCGGTGTCAGACAGCTGAACATCGCCGAGCAGTCCCGGTTCGGTGCAGCCGGTACGCCTGACCAGCCGACGAAAATCGCGGTGATCACCGTGGCGTACCAGCCAAGCGCGACGAGAACGCTCAACCCGAACGACGCTCGGCGCGTCGCATCCACTCCATCCATGTCCAAGAATCTGCCACGCCTTCGGGACCCGGCCTATCCGTTCTCGTCTTCTGGATACCCGACCGTCGAGGCAAGTCCGGCGGCGTCACCAGCCCTTCTCACCGCACGTCCTGATCTGCCGCAGACCGGGTGCTGTGTGCAGTCACGGTCGTCTGGCGCGTACGTCGCGTGCGAGTAGCCGAGAGGAGGGCGGGAGCTTCGGTGATGGCCGCCCTCGTGAGAACCGAAGGCCTGTCGGACTCCCACAGCGGCATGGTGTTCGGCGGTCAGCCCATCACCATCGCCGACCCTACGGCGCCGTCCCTTGACGCCATGTCTCCGCGAGCAAGAGGCACTCGCCGGGGCGGGGCGGCGGAGGGTCACGCACCGCTCGTCACGTGAGGGGCATGGGTGGTATGTCATCCTCGGCCCGCTGCCGGGTGTTGGATCGCCTCGCTGGGGGTATCCGGCGCGGATGGCACGAGCTCCGAGCCCGGAGGACATCTACGACAGCGCCCGCGTCGAGGGCGAACGGCGGCTGTCGATGAGCGCCCTGGAACAGGCATCCACCGGCTTCATCGCCGGGGTCACGATCGTGTTCGGGATCGTCGCGTTGGGCATGACCCGCGAGCTGGTGGCCCCCACCTACGCCTCCGGGGTCGGGCAGTTGGTTGGGGCGGTGGCATTCGGCATCGGCTTGGTCTTCGTCGTGATCGGGCGCACCGAGCTGTTCACCGAGAACTTCTTCGACCCGGTCGCCGCGGCGCTTGCCCGCAGGCGGCTCGCGGCCGTCTGGCAGCTGGCCCGGCTGTGGATCCTGGTGTTACTCCTCAACCTCGTGGGCGGCGCGGTGATGGCCGCCGTGTTCTCCGTCGAGGGGACCCTGCCATCTGGCGCCCACCACACTCTCGCTCTCGTGGCAGAGGAGATCGCCGCCAGGGAGGGCTTCGCCACCGTCACTAGGGGCATCGCCGCCGGTACGCTGCTCACCCTGCTGTCCTACCTGCTGCACGCGGTCGGCTCCGCCGGCAGCCGCATCGCCCTGGCGTGGTTGGTGGGGTTCTTCCTCGCCCTCGGGCCGTTCGACCACGTGGTGGTCTCCGGGCTGCACCTACTGTTCGGCGTCTGGCTCGGCGCCCACGTCTCCTACGTTGATCTGGGCCTCAACCTCCTCCTTGCCGGCACCGGCAACCTGCTCGGCGGCCTGCTGCTGATGACGCTGACGCACGCTGTGCAGGTTAGGGGCAGCTGACCAGCCCGCTTCCAGCGACGCTCGGTGGGCTCACGACCACTGCGCCCCCCGGTGGGGAGGACAGCGCGCCCGCGCTCATCGGCAGGGCCATCCTTCTGACGGTTGACCGGTGCGGCGTCCGGGCCGGGTCGTACGGAATCGGTGTCGACCTGCGGCATGGCGCACTCCTGACCGAGGTCGAGCGACTTACCGCCGAATTCGTACGCCACTTCAACTATGAGGAGGAGCAACTGATTCGCCTGTGAACCTCCAGCCGACAGGTGCTGTCGGCGTATGGGTCAACGTCCGCAACCGGGGTACGGCGACGAACGTGCACAGTCGTGCGTTCGTGGCAGGCGCGACTGCTTGTCTGCGGGAACCATGGGCTCGGGATGTCGCGGGATGGGGAGATCGTGTCTGGCGCTGCGGCGACGGTTGCGCTCATCGCAGTTGACCGGCGATACGGCGCAATCCAACCCGGATGCGCGGATCGCCGAGTTCGGGAAGCAGTGCGGCGATGTGCTCGGCGGCGAGGGCGGCGAGTAGCACGTGTGCGGCATGGTCGGGGTCGGGTGAGCCGTCCAGCAGGATCGCCACGTGCCGGTGCCAGAATCGGTAGGCGCCGATCCGGTACCGCGCGCCGGGGGTGGCGGTCTCCGACATGCGCACCAGGTCCAGGTGCGCCAGTAGGTAGTCCAGGTAGGCGTCGACGAACGCGGTGAGTCGTTCGGCCGAGGGCGCCCCGGGTCCAAGTGGCGGCGGCCCATACAGGATGGCCTCCTGCAGTACCCGCTCGCGCGTGTCGAGCAACGCGACGGCCAGCCCTGACTTGTCGCCGAAGCGACGGAACAACGTGCCCTTGCCCACCCCGGCGGTGGCGGCGATCTGGTCCAAGGAGACCGCGGCCACGCCGTGCTCGGCGAAGAGTCGGGCGGCCGCGTCAAGGATTGCTGTCCGGTTGCGTGCTGCGTCGGCGCGTTCCTTGGGCGGCGGGGTGCGGAGCAGTTCCAGGGGAGTTGCAGAACCGGACCGTGGTCCGCTACTGTTGGCATCCATAACCGGACTATAGTCCGATCCACTTGGAGGTAGCGACCATGACTGCACTGATCACGCGTGACGAGCTCAAGGCGGCGATCGACGCCGGGACCGTCACCCTTGTCGACGCGCTGGGCGGCGAGTACCACGCCAAGCAGCACCTGCCCGGCGCCCTTGCCCTGACCCCCGCCGAGGTGGACGCCCGCGCGCCGGCCCTGCTGCCGGACCGCGCCGCCGCGATCGTCACGTACTGCTCCAACCCGGCCTGTCCCAACAGCGGACAGGTCGCCGACCGGCTCATCGCCCTCGGCTACACCAACGTCCGCAAGTATCGGGAGGGGATCGAGGACTGGACGGTTGCCGGCCTGCCCACCGAATCCCACTGAGGCTGGGCCAGAGCCGTTTGCCGCCCGAGGCGGCTGAGCAGCAATGCCAGCCGCCTCGGGCGGTCCTTGCCGAGCTGCCTCCTGCCGCGCGTCAGTGCCGAGAATCCCGTCCAGGCCTGTAGCTTCACGGCCGGCTGGGATGTCCAGCATCAGACGCGCACCAGCTGCTCGCCGACGTCGTCGGGCAGGTGCAGCGCCACCGGGCACCGGCCGCGACCCCCGCCGCGCCACCTCACCGCGGCGCTCGGTCCACCACTGCCGCTCCACCTCGCGGGCCACCTTCACCGCCTCGGTCAACGCATCCGCCGTCGACAGTCGCACCCGAACGTTGATCAGACGGATGTCGACCACTACAAGCCCAGATCACAGACTTTCCAGCGCCGTACCAGGTGTCAACCTTGCCGCCGCCCGAGAACGCCAGCCTCAGCGCCCCAGCACCGAGCCGCCGTTGACTCCGATCACCTGCCCGGTGACGTACCCCGCGCCCGGGCTGACCAGATAGCGGACGGCGCCCGCGATGTCGTTGGGCAGCCCGGCGCGGCCGACCAACGTCTGCGTCACCAGGCGGGCGTGCCTCTCGGCGGTCATCCCGTCGCCGAAGAACTCGGTATCGGCGACGTAGCCCGGGGCGACCACGTTGACCGTCACCCCGTCGGGGCCCAGCTGCGCGGCCAGGTCGTACGCCCAGCCGTGCAGCGCCGCCTTCGCCGCCGAGTACGGCCCGCCGCCACCGCGCTGCGCGGCGATCGAGCTGAACAGGATCACCCGGCCGCCCGGGCGGCGTAGCGCCGGCCGCAGCGCCTCGGTCAGCAGCACGGCGGTGAGCACGTTCGTTTCCAGGTTGACCCGCCACACGTCGGCGAGCCCGGCGAGCGTGGCGGTGTCCCCGCCCAGGACTCCGCCGGCGTTGTTCACCACCGCGTCTACCGGACGGTCGCCGATCCGGACCATCAGGGCGGCCACCTGCTCAGGATCCGCGAGGTCGGCCACCGCCGCCGTCACGGCGCCCGGCCGCCCGAGCTGCACGCCGATCTTCTCGGCGGTTCGCGCGAGCACGTCCTCGCGCCGCCCGACGATCAGTACGTCGAAACCGTCCTCCGCCAGTGCCTGCGCGGTGGCCGCGCCGATGCCGGTGCCGCCACCGCTGATAACCGCGAATCGTTCATCACCCATTGTGTTTCGGCTACCCCGCCGCTTCCACACCTAACCTCAGGTGTGAGCGGGCCTACAGCCCAGACCGCTGCGCACCGCGACCGCGGTCGCCCTCTACTGGTGGATCGCGGAGGGCTCCGCCGCGCTGGGTACCACGCTGGGGCACGTGGAGATCCTGCTGCGTTACGCCCTGCAGGTGGCGTTGGTATCGGTGAGGCGGACCGCGTCGCCGACGCGGATGGCGCCCGGGCGTACCACCCAGGCGTTGAGGGCCGCGGGAGTCGCTGCGCAGGCGGCGGAAGACGTCGAGGTTTTGATGGCCGGTGTCGGGGTCGATGGTGGTGACGTTGCATCGCATACGCAGGGAGTGCAGCCCGATCACAGCGTCGCCGATGATCAGTGCGTGGCCGGCCACCCCCGTGGAACACCGTCGGCGCTGGTGCTTGCCGGCAGGGTGAGCCCCGGCCGGGTTGTCCCGGTCAGCGGACCTCGGGGGCCTCGGACGTGCACGAGGCGGTCACCTTGCAGGCCATCGGTGGTGACGGCTGCTTGCCTGAGTTGCCCTCCTGCCAGGGACTTGACCGGATAGCGCCACAGCGCCGCGACGTGCATGAGAACTCCTACGGCTTGGAGGACCTGCCGGGCGGGCCGCTGTGCCCAGCGCAGCGGCAGGATGGTGTCGCGTTCGGAGGCGGGGCGGGCACCGTGGCTGCCCTGCCTCGTCGCGCCACTCGTACCGGAAGCGGACGGCGATCCGGTCGGCGGTAGAGGCCCACACGCTCTTACGAAGGCGTAGTCGCGTCGCCGGCCCATTTACGGTGAGAAAGGAGACGATCTGCCCACGGCCGGTGAGGAACTCGTCGCGGTTGCGCCACTGCGAGTTCGGTGTCTAGGCGGCTGCGACACGTTCGGGGTCGCGGCTGTTCCAGGCGTCTTCGGCGGCTTGGACCTTGGCCCGTGGCCCCGGCCTCGTCGAAGGGCGGCAGCGGCGGGCGAAGAGCTGCGGCAGCCGGCCTGGGGCTACTCCCGTCGTGGTCTCGTTCATGCGGTCAAAGCGGGAAGTCGATGTCGACGGCGGCGGCCTTGTTGAGGTAGTTGGTCAGTACGTTGAGGGCGACATGGCCGATGACCTCGGTGATCTCCTCATCGCTGGCTCCTGCGGCGCGCACGAGGTCCAGGTCGTGGGCGCTGACGCTGCCGCGCGGTGTTGATCTACCGATCCTGCGCGTCGAGGATGAATCACTGGGTGCCCTGCGAGCCCGGCAGTGAAGCTAGTCGAAACTGGCGGAATGCAGATGAATGAACGCGGGGCACGCGTTCGGGAGGTTCGCCGCCGACTCGCGCAGGACGGTCCGCCGTGGACGCGACCTCACGAGCGAGACTTCGAAACGGTCACAATGCCGGAGCGGGACTGCGATCTGCTTCGAGATCTGTTGATCTCGGAGGGGGCTGAGACGGTTGTCGAGGTCGGGCTCGCGTACGCCAGTTCTGCCCTCGCAGTCGGGGAGGCGCTGGTCACGGTCAACCGACCGCGTCCCCGGCACATCATCATCGATCCCTTTCAGGACCACGCGTATTCCAATGTTGGCTGGGATTTACTGGGCGCTGCGGGACTGGACTCGATCGCCAGGCTCGTGCGCGCGTGGTCGTCCATCGCGCTCCCCGAACTTGTCACCGAAGGTCTCGTCGCCGACGCGGCGTTTGTGGATGGTAGTCACCGTTTCCACGAGGTCTTCGTGGACCTGTACTTCTTGCGCAAGATCGTCCGGCCGGGCGGGCTGATCGTGATGGATGACGACTGGACACCCTCGGTGCGCACCGCAGTCCGCTACTACGAGCAGAACCTGGGTTGGACGGCGATTCCTGACGCCTTCGCTGGCGGAACCCTCCGAAACATTGGCGACGACCAAACAGCCGAGATGGTGCCCCGCTGTCGCGCCCTCCGGCTTCCCGACTCCTTGGTCGAGCCGCCGTTCGAGCAGTTTCACCGGTTCTGACCCGACTTAGGATCTACCGAATGCGTTAGGTTGACCTGGACAACGTTTGTCTACCCAACATGCCGGACGCCAGGTCAGTGCCGCCACATGTCCGTCCCACGTGGACGCGACAGTTGTCCCACCGTCCTGACCCCGACCCCCGCCCAGTCCGGCGGTCGAGTCAGTGCCGCCCGTCCGACCAATACCGAGATCCTCGACGACGAACGCGACAGAGAGACAGCCGCCGGCAGCAGTGCGACGGGCAGCGGTGACACGAACGCCTCGGTGTGGTGGGTGGGCGAGGACGCCGACACTGGCGGCGTGGACGGGTCACGGACAGCCCCGGCCTCCGACTCGCTGCGGCACGGCAGCTCTGCGCCGGGGAGAGTTGCTGGACGGCGAACATTCTCGCCGTCCAGCAACGAGGTCCCGGTTCTCGGGAACGGCGGACGGATCAGAGGGTTACCACCCTGCCGCCGAGGGTGACGACGAGGCGGCCGTCCGAGGCGAAGGACCAGCCCAGAGAGCCGGTGTAGTTCGCGCAGCGGGTGCCGTTCGCGCCGTTCCAGAACTGGTTGGAGCCGTCGGCGTCGCCGACGATCCGGTCTCTCGAGCCGCTGTTGCACGAGGTGTTGTTGCGGAACACCGAGGAGCCGGCGTCGAAGTTGAAGTTACGCTCCTCGTTGTTGGTGCCGAGATTGTTGGAGATCTGCATCGAGCCGTTGTTGCGGTTGTAGGTGAAACCGTGCTTGCCGTTGTCGTGGGCGATGTTGCGCCGGATGACGTGGTTGACCCCGATGTCCTCGCCGCCGAGTTTGTAGCCGTTGCGGTCGCCGTTGCCGGCTTGACCGCCGTTGCTGAGGGTGCCGTTCTCGTAGGCCAGGGAGTCCTCGATGGTCACCGCGCCGATCGGGCCGGTGTCCGTCTTGGTGAACAGGTCGTAGCCGTCGTCGATGTTGTTGTGGGCCACGGTGTAGCGGAACACGTTGCCAGGACCGACGGTGAGTTTCGGGGCGAAGCCGTCGGCGTCCTCACCGTCGGAGTCGACATTGTCGTGTGACTCCGTACTCAGGATGAGGTTGTGGGACGGCCACTGGTCCCGTGGGGCGCCAGCTGCCAGCCGCGAGAGCTGTAGCCCCGAGTCGCGGTTGAACCGCGTGATCACGCGCTCGATGATGTTGTTGTTGCCGGCGAGGAGGATCCCGTTGTCACCGGCACGTTCGACGACGAGGCCGTAGATGTGCCAGTAGTTCCCGCCCACGACGAGCCCGCGGTTCGCCGGATCCTCGCTCTGGGCGGAGAAGTTGAGAATCGGGATTTCACCGGGGTAGGCGAACAACTTCTTCCGGGCGCTTGAGGTGCCGCTGTTGCCCTGCGCGATCGTGATCGTCCGCGAGTAGTGGTAGGTGCCGCCGCGCATGTAGATAGCCCCCCCGGCGGCGACACGGGTGATCGCCGAGGTGAGGGTCGTCGGGTTCGACTCGGTTCCGGCTGCGCTGTCGCTACCGTTCGGCGCCACATACAGCGCGCCACTGGGCGGGGGCGTGGTCGGCGGTGCCGAGGTCGGCGGAGGCGTGGTCGGCGGAGGCGTGGTCGGCGGAGGCGTGGTCGGCGGTGCCGAGGTGGAACTGTCCACCACAACGTCGTCGAAGCGGGCGCTGGCGTACTCGGTAAACACGGCGATCCGCCCGCTGCTGTTCATCGCGTTGGTGCCCGACGCGACCTGAGTGCCGTTGACGAAGCCACGCAACGTGCTGCCGCTGGCCTCGATGCGCAGCGTGTACCAGGTGCCGGTGGTCACGCTCAGCGACGCTGATCCGACGACCGTGATCGAACTACCGTTCATCGCCTGCAGCTCCACCCGGTTGGCGTTGATCAGCGCCAACCGGTACATCTTGGTCGATCCGCTGGCCCGGGCCGCCAGAGCCACCACCCGGTTCGAGCCGTTGAACGACAGCGGTTTGACCCGAGCCTGCACCGCGTAGTCGCTCCACCCGGAGTTGCCGTTGAGAAGCCGGGCGCGGCTGCTGGCGGTGTCGGACTGCTGGAGGACCTGCGAGCCGTCGGACACCACGGACCAACTGCCGCCAGACTTCGACCAACCGCTGGTGCTGCCGTTCTCGAAGTCGGCCGAGAACAGCGGCGCCGCCTGTGCGGTGACGGCAACGCCGAGCGCAAGGACGACCGCGGCCAGCGCGGTGCTGGTCGCCGCGACAAGTGCGGCTCTTGTACGTTTCATGGGGTGCTACCTCCTGGGTGAGCCAGGCAACGGTGAGGACGACAGCTGCCCGGGGACGGGGCGGTTCGGGTTACCAGGACTTGGGCGTGTCGCCTGTCCCGGTGGTCGGCCGTAGTGGTCATCGGTTTCGGAGCGTGGTTGTCACCTCGCAAAAATCTCGGGGAGTCCGCCACTTGACGCGCCGGGGCGGCTGCCGGCTGGCGGCTGGCGATGCTGGCCTGCGGCCCGGCGTGCTGCCGGAGCATGGCGGGGATCTCCGTGCGGCCGGGTGAAGGAGTAGAAGCTGCTGGGGTTGAACGCCGAGCCCCTCGACCTCACCCGGCCGGAGGCCCAGGAACTGTTGGTCACAATCCCCCACGTCGCCGGCGAGGTTTCGGCCTCGTACCTGGTGGAGGCGCCGTGAGCGGTGGACGGCGAAAGTACGACGAGTGCGCTGGCCATCAGGCTTACAGGCGCGATGAGAGGTTTCCAGTGCTCCTGGTATCCCTGCGGCAGGGGCCTGGCGGTGGCCGTCACTGGACGGCATTGCTGTTCGTGGCACGGCAGCCAGCGGCTACGGCACTGCGGATCGCCGCCACCAGCGCCGAGCTGAATGGGCGCCACAGGATATGCCCTCCGACGTGCGGTGAGAGTGGGACTTCTGGGTGTGAGCAGTGGAGCCTGGCCAGGAAAGCGTGTTCCCAGGCCAGGAACAAGATTCGATCGAGAATTTTGCATCTGTCGAACCAGTCCCCCGGTGTTTGTTATCCCCGGCCGCGCCGGGCGTCAACGAAGCGGGGACGCCCATCACGCAGCGGGCGAAACCACCAACGCAGGGGTCGCCGGCCCGGTTCTGGCCGCAACGGCCGAAGCGACACACCGGCGTGTCAGCAAGACGATCGCCTGGAAAGGGTGCTCATGAGGAAAGCTCTGATCACCGCCGCCCGCGCCGGCGACGAACAAGCCGTGGCGGCCGTGGTCGCCGAGGCCATGCCGCTGGTCTACAACCTGGTGGGCAAGGCATTGAGCGGCAGCCCGGACACCGACGATGTGGTCCAGGAGACAATGCTGCGCGTCGTGCGGGGCATCAGCGGGCTCAAGGACCCTGACCGCTTCCGTGCCTGGGTCATCTCGATCGCCTACCGACAGATACAGGACCGCGGCCGGTCGGTCCGGGCGGCGACCGCGCTCGGCCCGCTGACCGCCGACGTCTCGGACTTGCCGGACCCGTCCGGCGACCTCGCCGACTCCACACTGTTTCGACTGCACCTGGCGAGTGAGCGCCGCGAGGCGTACGAGGCCAGCCGCTGGCTCAGCCCCGAAGACCAGCGTGTCCTGACGCTGTGGTGGCAGGAGGTCGCCGGCACGCTGAGCCGCGCCGAGTTGTCCAGGCAGCTAAATCTCAATCCCGCCCACGCGGCTGTCCGCGTGCAGCGCGTCAAGGCACAACTGACGCTCGCCCGTACCCTGCTGCGTGCCTGGCGGGCGAGCCCACGCTGCGACGGCCTGACCGTGGCAGCGAAACGCCTGGCCGGGCCGTCCAGCCCGCGCTGGCTGAGCCGGCTGGGCCGGCACGTGCGCGGATGCGAACGGTGCCGGGCCCACGAACGGGAAATGATCCCCGCCGAACTCCTGCTGTCCGGCGCCAACCTGGCGCCCGCCCTCGCCGCGTTGGCCGTATCGACCGGCGCGACCGGTGCTCTCGGTGGCGTAGCGGCACCGCTGGTGGACCTGCTCCAACGGACCGGCCGCTACCTGCTGGCGAAACTCGTTCCGGTAGGCGGCCTGGTCGCCGCAAGCGCCGCCACCGTCTTCGTCGCCGCCGTCCACCACACGCCGGACACCAGCAACGGCGAGGGGATCGCGGCGCCGCCGGCCGCAACCGCCCCGAGTTCGTCCCGGACCGCTACCCCCGCCGTCGCACCGTCCGCCGTCGCCCCAACCGCCGGCACTCCGGCCCCCGAAGTGGCCGGCGGCTTTCACGGCGTCAACACCGCCACCTACTTCGTGGCTCCCGACGGCAGCGACGACAACCCCGGCGGGCTCGACCGGCCGTTCGCCACGGTGACCAAGGCGGTGAGCGTGGTCCGCCCCGGCGAGACGATAGCCCTGCGTGGCGGCCGATACCGGCCCACGCGCCCGGTCGAGATCACGACCAGCGGCACCGCCGAGCAGCGGATCATCATCAGTAACTACCGGAGCGAGCGCCCTGTCATCGACGCCTCCGGCCTGCCGGACAAGGCGTCGTTCGTCACGCAGCGAGCCAGCTACTGGGTGGTACAGGGCTTGGAGATCAGCCGGGCACCCGGCCACGCCTACCTCTGCCGGTCCTGCCGGCACAACGTGTTCCGGGCGCTGTCCCTGCACGACAACGGCGGGACGGCCCTGCTGCTACGGGACAACGGGACCGTAGGGAACATCGTCGTCGACAGCG
This sequence comes from Micromonospora sp. KC606, assembly GCF_004348675.1. GTDB lineage: Bacteria > Actinomycetota > Actinomycetes > Mycobacteriales > Micromonosporaceae > Micromonospora. Next base: position 67,020 of record NZ_SMKN01000016.1, read on the forward strand.
ACTTCTTCCACAACCGAGACCCCGACACCCACGGCGAGACCGGCGACGGGCTCGGCATCGAGTACGGATCAGGCGCCGGCAATGTGGTTCGCGGCTGCAGGTTCTACGAGAACGCCGACGACGGCATGGGGCTACACGAGTTCACGGGGGCGGTGCGGATCGAGCGGTCCTGGTCGTTCGGCAACGGTGTGAACCGCTGGGGCCTGGAGCCGTTCGACGGCGACGGCTACGGTTTCAAGCTCGGCGGCGGCGACCCGGCACCCGCCGTCAACCACAGCATCACCGACAGCGCGGCGTGGGACAACGCCGGCTACGGATTCACCGAGAGCAGCAACGCCGGTGCGCTGACGGTCCGCGGCAACACCTCCTTCCGAAACGGCGAGGCCGGCTTCGCCTTCGAACTGTCCGCGGCGCTGCTGCGCAACAACCTCGCGATCGACAACGGCGACGACGCGCGGATTGGCCGACGCGTGAACGCGGCCGACAACTCGTGGGACCAGCCCGGCTGGAGCGCGGCGGCACTGGTCACCGCGAATCCGGCCTCGGCACTGGCACCGCGGGCACGGAACGGCGCCCTACCCCGGACAATCTTCCTGACCAACACCAGGGACGAACGCATCGGCGCCGCCATGAACCCTGGCCGCTAGGCAGCTGAGCCCAGGGACTTTCGACCCTGGTCGCCGGAAATCTTCGCCCGCTGTCGGCAGCGGCGCCACGTGACACCTTCGACGAAGATCGATCGGGGTTGCGGATCGGCCACGCGCGACCGCGCGCGGGTCGACCGCCCCGGGGCCGGCGGCTGGCCAGGCCCCGGGGCGGTGGTTCAGTAGCCGTATCGGTTCTTGAGGTGGCGCCACCAGTCGCGGAGCATCCAGGCGTCGAACTCGGTAATCGAGCTGGAGCTGCCGGCCTTCATGATGAACCCGCCGACGCCGCTGGGGGTCCAGTCGTAGAAGTCGTCGAGGCCGAAGGTGTGGCCGATCTCGTGCAGCAGGATGGTCATGTTCTCGGCATTGACATTGGCCATGTAGTACTCGCGGCCCATTCGTTGGCCCCAGTCACCGCCGGCGCCGCCGCCAAAACCGTCGGTCAGCCACAGCGACTGGTCGTAGTGCCGGCTGGCGCCGCCGGGGCAGTTGGGGTACTGGCCGTTCTGGTTGAAGAACCGCCCGCAGGCCTCGGAGCACTGCGGAGCGTTCTCCCGGATGTTGTTGACGTAGATGTCGACCGAGTTGTCGGACCACTGCAACTGGCTGCGGTCGCGCACCGCCCAGCCGACAACCTTGATCGGCACGTTGTCGTAGGGCCAGCCGTTGTGGCCAACCATGACGTCCATCCACTTCTTGTACTGCCGGGCGAGCGTGACATGGATCTGGTCGCGTTGGGCGGCAGTGACGGTGGCGCTGGAGTCCCACCGGACACAGAAGTTGAGGTAACCCCGGTTGGCCATGACCTGATCCCAGCCGTAGTTCCGGAACCCGTACAGGTTGCCGTTGTTGTAGGTCTGCTCCACGTGCTGCCACACCTGGTTGAGCGGGGTCACCAGATGGGCCGGCGGGTTCCAGCCGCTGGTGGGCGGCGGCG
>NZ_SMKN01000170.1 GCF_004348675.1 Micromonospora sp. KC606
GTGTTTCGGGAGGTGGTGGGCGGGTAGGTGTGCCAGCGTGACCGAAGACGTTCCCGTGACCGACGTTCCCGTGACCGACGCCGTCGCCGACGAGCCCGACACCCGGCGCATCGACGAACTGCTGGAGGACCTCTACCACGGCCAGGAACGGATCAGCCAGTCGGACATCTACCGCCGGGCCGTCGCGGCGGAACTCCCCGCGCAGCTGCTCACCCGGATCGCCGCGCTGCCGCAGGGCGAGTACGCGGTGGACGAGGTCGCCGACCTGCTCGGCGGCTCGGTCATCTGACACCCCGGGGAGAGGAGACCCAGATGTCCGACGACGAGGCGCACCGCGAGGCGGTGCCGGCGCTCGGCCAGCCACCGGAGGGCACCGACACCCTCCCCGAGCCGGACTTCGCCAACGAACACGACCGTACCGCCGTGGAGCGCGACGTCATCACCGGCGCCGACGAGGAGGTACGGGAGCCGGAGACCTCGCGCGGCTGGGCCGGCGAGGACCACGGCACCATCCCGACCTGACGGTAAGCCCGAGGGCCGGCCGGAAGCCCGAGGGCCGGGGGCTGCCGCGACCGGGCACGACGAAGGGGCCGGCACACCGCCGGCCCCTTCCGCACGTCCGGGTCACTTCTCGTCGTGGGGCCCGCTCTCGGCGGCCTGCTGCGCGATCGCGTACCCCATCTGGAGGAAGTCCGACGCGGCCACCGCGGTCAGCGCGGTGGCGACCAGTCGGGTCAGCCGGGGCGCCAGCACCAGTCCGCCGGTCAGGCCGGTGGCGATCCACACCGCCAGGCAGAACGGGCAGCTCAGCAGCTCGCCGATGGCGTGCCTGGTCGGGCTGCCGGAGTCCCGGACCTGCTCCATCACCTCACCGCTGCCGATCGGGTGGTCGTAGCGGGTGAACGGGGCCCGCAGCGGGCTGGTGACGGCGTCCTTGGAGAGCAACCGGCTCAGCTTGTGGGTGGCGACGCCGAGCAGCACCACGTCTGCGGGGGTCGGCCGCTCCGGCACGGGGCGGCCGGTCGCCTTCACCAGCCCGGCCAGGGACGCGGTCACGGCCGCGTAGGTGCCCATCGCCTTCAGGTACCCGTCCAGGGGTCGGTTCTCGTGCGGCGCGTACGCCCGGCGCAGCCGCGCCACCCTCTGCTTCATGCCCAACCCGGCCACGCCGGCCTCCTCGTGCTCGTCGGGATCCGCTCAACCGGCGGTCAGGTTGTCGGCCACCTCACCGGCGAGGTTTGCCAGGGCCTCGTCGGCGAGGCCGTCGGGCCCGTCCCCGGTCAGGTCGAGCCGGACCCGGGAGCCCCCGGCGTCGGCCGGCTCCACCTGGATCTCGGCGGACCAACCGGGGGCGGAGTCGTTGCTCCACCGCGCCCGCAGTTGTTCGGTGCTGCTGGTCTGCGGGAGTCCCCCGCCGTCGGACCGCAACGGCTCGGGCAGCCACGCCGACGCCCGGTTCGGGTCGGTCGCCGTGCTGAACACCACCTCGGGTGGGGCGGACATGCCCCGCTCGGCGCGCGCCGGCATCAGGCGTCCCGCAGCCGGCTCGGATCGACCTCGCGCCCGGGGTTGCGGGCCAGGTACTCGGTCTCCAGTTCGGCCGTGCGGCGCAGGTGGGTGGCGAGCGCGGAGTCCGACGCGTGGCGCAGGGTGTCCAGCCGGGTGCGGTGCAAACTGTGCAGCTCGCGGATCAGGTCCTCGTCGTCGAGCTCCCCGGGGTCGATGCCGGGCAACTCCTCGTCCACGTCCACGGTCGAGGCGGCGTGGTCGCCGTCCCACTCGGTCATCCGTTGCTCCGGGCTGGCGTCGGCGGACTGGCGTACTGATTCGGTCATGTCGCACCCCTGGGCTCGTCTGGGCTGGCAACTAGACGGATGCCCACACCACCTGTCACCAAACCACCTACGACACCGTGTCGGAGACGGCCGGTCGTCCCGGTACGCTCGATGCCATGAAACGGCTCTGGACACCGGCGTGGATCGCCCGCCACGTGGCCATGGTCGTGCTGGTGGTCGGGTTCCTGGCGCTGGGTTGGTGGCAGATCAGCCGCGCCGCCTCGGGCAACACGCTCAGCTGGGCGTACGCCGTGGAGTGGCCGATCTTCGCCGGCTTCGTGGTCTTCGTCTGGTGGCGGGAGGTGCGGCACGCGCTGCGCGGCCGGGACGCCGCCGCCGCGGAGCCGACCGCCCCGCCGAGCGACTCCGTCACCCTCGGTGACGGCACGCCGGTCCCGGCGGTACGCCGCCCGGTGCGGGTGTCCCGGGCGTCGGCGGCGGCCGAGGCACCGGAGGACGCCGACCTGGCCGCCTACAACCGCTACCTGACCTGGTTGAACGCCAATCCGGGCGCGAGGCCCGGTGACTATCCCGGCTGAACGCCGGCGTGGAAGGACGGACGACGGTGGGCGCAGCCCTTACCCGGTACCGCGTGATCGCCTGGATCGTGGGCGTGGCGTTGGTCGTGCTGGTGCTGATCGGCATGCCGCTGAAGTACGCGTTCGACGAGCCGATCGTGGTCGCGGTCGTCGGCACCGCACACGGCTGGCTCTACATGCTCTACCTGGCCGCCACCTTCGACCTCGGCCGCCGGGTCAACTGGCCGTTGAAGCGGATGCTGCTGGTGATGCTCGCCGGCACGGTCCCGTTCGTGTCGTTCGTGGCCGAGCGGAAGGTCACCCGGGGGCTGGCCGCCCGCCCGGAGCCGACCAGGGAGCCGTTGCCCACCGCCTGACGCGCCGGCCGGTCAGCGGTCCGGGCGCCAGAATCCGGTCGTCGGCGTCTGCTCGGTGTCGACGTACCGGTGTTCCCGCCGCGCCCGGTCGAGTGCCGCCACGACCTGCTCGAACTGTTCGGCGTCGTCGCTGCTGAACAGCAGCACCTCGACGCCCCGGCAGTGCCCCCAGAGTTCGTGCGCGGGAGGCCGCCAGCGGTCCCCCGCCAGCGCCAGCAGCACCGGCAGCATCCAGACCACTCCCAGCGCCAGGTACGCCCCGGCGGTGAGCCGGTGCAGTCCTCCGGTGAAGCCGAGCAGAACGCCGACGGCGGCGATGGCGGCGGCGGTGACCGCGACGACGCGGACCGCCAGCCGGTCGTGCGGGCCCCGACCGGTACGCAGGTGGGTGAGCTCGGCGACCAGGAAACTGCTCCGGCCGACGGTGAACCGTTCGGTGGTGACCACGATCCCCGGGCGGGCGTAGAGCAGCGTCCTGCGCGGCGGGTCCCGCGGTGGGTGGGTGGCGGAACGGTGTGCCTGCACGGCGTACTCCCCCCGGCCGGCGGTACCGGGGCTCCCACCACAGTCGCTGTCGTGCGGCGGGATTCCCGGTCTCAGGGCTCCATTCTGTGACGCTCGGGCCAGCTTCGCCCGACGAGATTCGACCGACAGGGCAGCGGGCACGCCGCTGATTGCCCTCCATTCCGGTTTTGTCGGACAGTTGCCCGCGCCGGCCGACGGCATCCGCCCGGAACGACCAATCAGTTCATCTCGGTTGAATCGGATAAATGACCTGCTCGGCTGTCACCATGGCCACGACGGCGTCACTCGGCGCAGCAGCCTTTCCTGCCCCTTTGCCAACTTTCGCCCCTACTTCCCCTGCCGGCGGCTACCGTCACGGGTTAGGTTGGGCGGGCCGGCCTGGTCCACCGCCATCCGTCCGGGTGGCCCCGGGTCGGTGTCGCCGGAGGGGTCAGCATCCTCCGGAGACACCTGGAGAGGAGCTTCCGCTCTTGCCGTCCTTACGGATGCTGGTGCGAACGCTCACGGTCGCCGGCCTCTCGGCCGCGTTGATCGCCCCCGCGGCGGTGGCTCGGGCAGAGCCCTCCGTCGCCGAGCTGACCGCACGGATCGAGAAGTCCTCGACGGAGCTGGAACAAGTCGTCGAGTCGTACAACAAGCTCAACGAGGAGATCAAGGCGAACAAGGCGACCGCGGCCCGGTTGCAGGCCCAGATCGGCCCCCTGGAGGCGCAGACCGCGCGGAGCCGGGCCGAGGTCGGCGCGATGGCCGCGACCGCGTACAAGACCGGCGGGCTGCGGACGGCCCGCGCACTGCTGGAACCGGGCGGCCCGACCACCCTGATGGACCGGCTGAGCACGATCGACCAGCTCACCCGGGACCGTCAGGAGCGGATCAGCGGCTTCACCGACAACCAGCGCCGGCTGCTGGACGAGAAGTCCCGGCTCGACGCGACGCTGGCCCGGGAGGCCGCGCAGGCCCGCGCCATGGGCAACACGAGGAAGAAGATCGAGCGCGATCTGGCGAAGCTGTACGAGATGCGCCGGGCAGCGTACGGACGGGCCACCGAGGCGCCGACGCCCGGGCCGACGGCCCGACCGGCCGGGGACGCACCCGCGGCCCCCGGCAACGCCGGTGCGGCGGTGCGCTACGCGTACGGGGCCGTCGGCAAGCCGTACGCCTGGGGAGCCGACGGCCCCAACGGGTACGACTGTTCGGGCCTGACCTCCGCGGCCTGGCGGGCGGCCGGCAAGTCTCTGCCGCACAACACCCGGATGCAGTGGGGCGTGGTGGCGCACATCAGCCGTGCCGAGCTGCGACCCGGCGACCTCGTCTTCTATCGCGGCCTCGGGCACGTGGCCCTCTACGTCGGCGGCGGGCAAATCATCGACGCGCCCAGCGCGGGGCGCAACGTGCTCAAGCGGGGCATGAACATCATGCCCATCCAGGGCTACGGCCGGGTCCGGTAGCCGGCGGCGGGCACGCGAACGGCCGGCGCCCCCTATCGGACGCCGGCCGTTCGCCGTCATTTGTCGTCGCCGGTCAGGCGGCCTGAAGCCCCTCGGCCCGGGCCAGCTCGCGGAGCCGGCCGAGCGCCTGGATCTCCAGCTGACGGATCCGCTCGCGGGAGAGCGAGAAGCGCGACGCGACCTCGGTCAGCGAGTGCTCCCGCCCGTCCTCCAGTCCGTACCGGGCCCGCATGATGCCGGCGGACCGGTCGTCGAGGTGGTTGAGCAGGCCCTCGATGCGCTGTCGCTCCAGGCCGGTGAGGACGATCTCCTCCGGCGACGGAGCGTCGCTGTCGGCGACCAGGTCACCGAGGTTGGTGTCGCCGTCGTCGCCCACCGGGGTGTCCAGCGAGACGGTGTCCTGCGACCAGCGAACCAGCTCGTTGACCCGCTCGACGGTGACCCCGAGCGCCGCCGCGATCTGCTCCGGCTCCGGGTCGCCACCCAGCTCGCGGGTGAGCTGCCGGGCCACGTTACGCATCCGGTTGACGTCCTCCACCAGGTGCACGGGCAGGCGCACCGTACGCTCCTGCTGGGCGATCGCCCGGCTGATGGCCTGACGGATCCACCAGGTGGCGTAGGTGGAGAACTTGAAGCCGCGCTCGTAGTCGAACTTCTCGACGGCGCGGACCAGACCCGTGTTGCCCTCCTGGATCAGGTCCAGCATGGGCATCCCGGAGCGCACGTAACGGCGGGCGATGGAGACGACCAGCCGCAGGTTGGCCCGGATGAACAGGTCCTTGGCCCGTTCGCCCTCGATGACGAGGCGCTCGAGCTCCTCCCGGTCGACGCCAGCGGGTACGCGGTCCTCGTCGAGCAGATGCTCGGCGTAGAGGCCGGCCTCGATGGCCCTGGAGAGGTCGACCTCCTTGGCGGCGTCCAGCAGCGGCGTCCGGGAGATCTCGTGAAGGTAGACGCCGACCAGGTCACGCTCCTCGGCGACCTCGTCGGTGCGCATGCCGATATTCTTGTCCACGTTGCCCACGGTCCCCTCGCTCGCGCCGGTTGCCCGGTTCCTTGCCATCCCCACGTCCATCAAGCCCTTCCCCCGCAACCTCCGATGTGCCCGTCGGTGCTGACATCTACACAACAGATGAGACGTGTCGGGGATTCCATGTCGTGAGTCGAAAGTGTCACGAATGCCTGAGTGCCAGCTGAAAGCTCGGTCCACGTTTGCTGTCAGCACCTCGCTCGTGATCAACTTCCAGGCGTCACGAACAGGCTGGCGGCCAAGAGAAAACCTCCTCCGCCCTCGGGCATCGCACCATTGCGACGACCCGCGGCGCAGCGACCCTCGTCACCGCCCGGCTGCGATCCTGGTCACCGCCAATCACGCGCCGGTGGACCGGTCGGTTCATCCGTACGGTGGATTACCCCACGGCATGGACAACAATCCGTGGCGTGGTGGACGTCCCGCGCCCGACGTGTTCCGCGTCTCACCCGGCCCTGCGGGGATCCGCAGCCAGCCGGGCGAGCACGACGGACCGGGCCTGTCATCTGACGACACAGCCGGCTCCTGTGGCACCAATCACGTCGATCATCGGGTTCCGGTGCACCCGCCCAGGGTGCACCTTCCCGCCCGTCATGCCCGCCTCCGCGGGTCGATCCGGCGCGTCCCGACGGCCTCGGCGGTCGCCGCCAGAGCTTTGCGGGTCCGGACCCGGTTGCGGGCGGCCACCCCGACGAAGAGCACGTCGACCACGGTGAGCTGGGCGATACGGCTGGCCGTGTCGCCCGAGCGGTAGGTTGTCTCGCGAGTCGCCGTGGCGAGCACGAAGTCCGCCACATCGGTGATCGGCGAACGGGGGAAGCTGGTCAGCGCGACAGTGCGCGCACCCCGGGCCCGCGCCCGCGCCAGCACCTCGACGACGGCGGAGGTGACACCGGTGTGCGAGATCCCGATGGCGACGTCGCCCCGGCCGAGCAGCGCGGCGGAGGCCAACGCGGTCTGCCCGTCCGGGAAGTAGAAGGCGGTGCGGCCGATGCGGTGCAGCTTCTGCTGGAGGTTGGCTGCGACAGCTCCACTGCCCCCGGAGCCGTGGACGTCGACGCGGCCGGCGGCGGCGACGGCGTCCACCACCCGCTCGCAGACTGCCGGGTCGAGCTGCTCGGCCGTCTCCTCCACGGCCCGGGCGTCGTGGAACGCGATGGTGGCGATGATCTGCGCCAGGTCGGCCCCGGGCGGGATGTCGCCGCCGACCACGCGGGCGTCCGGCGGCGCGCTCCGGCGGGCGGCCTCGGCGGCGAGCCGGATGCGCAGCTGCGGGTAGCCGGCCATGCCCACGGACCGGCAGAACCGGATGACGGTGGCCTCGGAGGTCCCGGCGGCGGTGGCGAGGTCGGTGATGGTCCGGCGCGCGGCGCCGGCCGGGTCGGCCACGACGAGCCGGGCCACCCGCTGCTCGGCGGGGGACAGCGCGGGGAGCAGACCGGCGATGTGGACGAGCAACCCACCGGACCCGGGACTCGCGGAAGTCTTCGCGCTTCTCGCCACGGTCGGAAGTTACTTTCGTAGTCGGCGAGCGTCAATGATCGGGGCGGCACGACCGTCCCGGCCTACGACCGGGCCTGAACCACGACCGGCCGAGCCGGGCAGACCACCGGGTGCCGGCCGGGACCGGCAGCGGCGGCGTCGCCCGGCGGCCCGGAATCCGGCGTGGCGTCGGGTGAGGGCGCGTCCGACGGCAGCCACTCGACCAGGTGCGCCTGGATCCGCCGGGACACCTCCTCCGTCGCGCCGGCGGCGTCCACCAGCACGAAGCCCGGGTACTCCGGCAGCGTGCGGTACGCCGCGTCGGCGGCGGTCAGCCAGTCCATGGTCTCGTGGTCGGTGCCCCGGCGCTCGATCCGCCGGTACGCCTCCGCCGGGTCGACGGTGAGCAAAAAGGTGACCTGCGGCCGTGGGAAGACCCGGTAGCCGGCGCGGGCCAGCCGCTCCCAGCGTCGCCCACCGTGCGCGCGGATGCTGGCGTACTGGCAGACGGCGTAGCGGTCCATCACCGCCACCCGCCCGGTCACCAGGCTGCTCAGCAGGGCATTGGCGATGGCGAGCCAGCGCAGCACGGATTCCACGGCCAGCACCCCGTTGCGCCCGAGCAGGCGCTGCGCGTCGGGACGGCCGAGCCGGTTGGCCAGCCGGCCGAGCCAGCGCCGGCCGCCGGCGTTGCGGTGGTAGGTGGCAGGCCGGCCCGCCGCGGTGAGCGCGTCGGCGAGGCGGTGCGCCTGGGTGGTCTTGCCCGAACCGTCGATGCCGACCAGAGCGACCCGGCGCAGTCGGGCTCTGCCGCCGGTCGCCCGCTGTGATCTGGCCACCTTCCACAGACTATCCGACGCGCGCTCCCCTCCCCGGGTGGTTCGTCCCGGTCCATCCCCCACCGCCCGTCCCGCCGGGCCCCACAGGTGTGGGCGGGTGGCCTGCCGGGTACGCGATGTCATTTGCGACCGCCTGTCCACCTTCACGACGATCGACGGGAGAACCAGATGGCCGAGCGCGGGGACGAGAGTCTGTTGCACACCCTCAAACGGGTCGCCGCCGTGCTCAAGCAGAACGAGATCCCCTTCGCGCTCGGCGGCAGCTTCGCCGTGTACGCGCACGGCGGGCACTCCAGCGAGCACGACGTCGACTTCCTCATCCGGGAGGAGGACGTCGAACGGGCGCTGGAGACGCTCACCACGGAGGGCTTCGCCGCCGAGCGCCCGCCGGAGGACTGGCTCGTCAAGGTCTACGACGAGGGACGGATGGTGGATCTGATCCACCGGCCCGTCGAGACCCCGGTGACCGAGGAGACCTTCGCCGACACCGTGATCCGCCCGGTCGACGCCATCCACATGCCGGTGCTCTCGGCCACCCGGCTGATGGTGCACAAGCTGCTCAGCTTCAGCCAGCACTACTGCGACTTCGCCCGGGGACTGCCGCTGGCCCGCTCGTTGCGGGAACAGATCGACTGGGAACGGGTACGGAAGGAGACGCAGCACTCGCCGTACGCCGAGGCGTTCCTCGTGCTGCTGGACCGGCTGGACGTGGTCCCGTACGCCGGCACCCCGGTGCCGTACGCCAGGACGCCCGAAGGGAAGGAGACATTGTGACCGAGCATAGCGCCGGCCCGCCGGACGAGTACGTCGAGGCGGAGATCCACCGGATGCTCGCCGAGGACCCCGCCGTCGCCGAGCAGGGCATCACCGTGGTCCGCCGGGAGCGCGGCCTGGTCCTCTACGGCGAGGTGGAGAGCCCGCACCGACGGGAGGAGATCCTGCGCCGGGTCTCCGAACGCTTCCCCGACGTGCCGGTCACCAGCGACATCGGGGTGATCCGCACCCAGGCGCCGACCCAGGTCGAGGAGCTGCCGTGAGGAGGACCCGACGATGATCCGGATCGCCGCCGTCGGCGACGTCCACCTGGACGAGGACGTGGTCGGCCGGTTCCGGCCGGCCCTGGAGGAACTGCCGGACTGCGCCGACGTGCTGCTGCTCGCCGGCGACCTGACCCGGCACGGCACCGAGGCCGAGGCGCGCTGCGTGGCCCGCGAGTTCGGCGACCTCGGGGTGCCGGTGATCACCGTGCTCGGCAACCACGACCACCAGTGCGACCAGGTGCCGCAGGTGGTGAAGGTGCTGGCGGACGCGGGCGTCACGGTGCTGGAGGGCACCGGCACGGTGCTGGAGACCCCGGGCGGCCGACTCGGCGTGGCCGGGGTGAAGGGCTTCGGCGGCGGATTCGCCGGGCGGTGCGCCAGCGACTTCGGCGAGCCGGAGATGAAGGCCTTCATCCGGACCACCAACGAGAGCGCGGGCGCGCTCGGCCGGGCGCTGCGCGGGCTGGACTGCGACGTGCTGGTCGCGCTGACCCACTACTCCCCCGTGCCGGACACCCTCGCCGGCGAACCCCTGGAGATCTACCCGTTCCTCGGCTGCTACCAGCTCGGCCAGGCGATCGACTCCGCGCCGACCGCGCTGGCCCTGCACGGGCACGCCCACCACGGCACCGAGCGTGGCACCACCCCGGGCGGGGTGCGGGTGCGCAACGTCGCCCACCCGGTCATCAAGCAGGCGTACAGCGTCTTCCACCTGGGCGGTCGAGATCATCTCGACTGACGGCGAGGTTTTCGGGATCACCGGTGCGGGTATTCCACAGCCATGGAGCTGATTCTCTGGATTCTCGCAGTCGTACTCGTGGTCGCCGGCATTCTCGCGCTGTTCCGCCGGCAGATCCTGTGGGGCATCGTCCTCATCGTGGTCGGTTTGCTGGTCGGCCCAGGTGGCGTCAGCATCTTCAGTTGACCGGCGCGCACCCGCGCCACCCCGACCCGCCGGGGTCGTCGTCACCGGGCCTCCGTCCTCCCAGATGGAAGGCCCGGCACGACGACCCCGGCGTTTCGCGTCCGGAGTTGGTCACCACCGCCGGGGGAAACCACCCGAGCAGGCGAGATGCGGAGCGCCCCGCGGGCACAGGCTGCGCGTAGCTCGGGGATGCTGCTGGTCGCGGGTCGCCACACGCACAGCGTCCACCCGCACCCCGCCGCGTCGGCCGTGGGAGCGAGACCACGGCTGGTGAGGGGGGTTTCGGCATTGTTACCGGGCCGTGTCCGTTCCGGGGTAGACCAATGACGATGCAAGCGCTTGCATGTGGGGACGACCCATCGGACCGGCGCGAGTGCGACTTCCCCGTGCGCCGGCAAGGAAGGAGAACGGCATGGCCTTTGCCAGATCACGCCAGACTCTCGCGATCGCCGGCGCACTGGGCCTGGCGCTCGGCGTCACCGCCTGCGGCACCGGCAACGACAAGAAGAGCAGCAGCAACGCGGGCTCCGCGGAGTGCGCGGCATACGAGAAGTACGGCGACAACGACGGCAAGAAGGTCACCATCTACTCGTCCATCCGGGAGATCGAGGCCGAGCGCCTCGACCAGTCCTGGAAGGAGTTCGAGGACTGCACCGGCATCGACATCGACCACGAGGGCAACGCCGAGTTCGAGGCGCAGCTCGGCGTCCGCGTCGACGGCGGCAATGCTCCCGACCTGGCCTTCATCCCGCAACCCGGTCTGTTGAAGCGGTTCGTCGACGCCGGCAAGGTCAAGCCGGTCGGCGCCGAGACCAAGGCCGAGGCCGAGGCCAACTACTCCCCCGACTGGTTGAAGTACGGCACCCTCAACGGCCAGTTCTACGGCGCGCCGCTGGGCTCGAACGTCAAGTCCTTCGTCTGGTACTCGCCGAAGACCTTCAAGGAGAAGGGCTGGACGGTCCCCACCAGCTGGGACGAGCTGATCAAGCTCAGCGACACGATCGCGGCCAGCGGCACCAAGCCGTGGTGCGCCGGCATCGAGTCCGGCGACGCCACCGGCTGGCCCGCCACCGACTGGATCGAGGACGTGCTGCTGCGCACCGCGGGCCCCGAGGTCTACGACCAGTGGACCACCCACGGCATCCCGTTCAACGACCCGAAGGTCGCCGACGCGGTCAACCGGGCCGGCACCATCCTCAAGAACGAGAAGTACGTCAACGCGGGCTTCGGCGGTGCGAAGAGCATCACCACCACCTCCTTCCAGGAGGCCGGCATCCCGATCACCACCGGCAAGTGCGCGCTGCACCGCCAGGCGTCCTTCTACGCCAACCAGTGGCCACAGGGCACCAAGGTGGCCGAGGACGGCGACGTGTTCGCGTTCTACTTCCCGGCCATCGACCCGACGCAGGGCAAGCCGGTGCTGGGCGGCGGCGAGTTCGTCGCGGCCTTCGCCGACCGTCCCGAGGTCCAGGCGGTGCAGACCTACCTGGCCTCCGGCGAGTACGCCAACAGCCGGGCCAAGATCGGTGACTGGGTGTCGGCGAACAAGAAGCTCGACCTGGCCAACGTGCCGAACCCGGTCGACAAGCTCTCCGTGCAGCTCCTGCAGGACGAGAAGACCGTCTTCCGCTTCGACGGCTCGGACCTGATGCCGGCCGCGGTCGGCGCGGGCACCTTCTGGAAGGGCATGGTCGAGTGGATCAACGGTAAGGACACCGCCACCGTGCTCAACGGCATCGAGGGCAGCTGGAAGTGATCTGAGGCGGCGGCCCGGCCGATCGTGGCC
>NZ_SMKN01000171.1 GCF_004348675.1 Micromonospora sp. KC606
CCCAACCCCCAGTCCACCACCACCGTCAACATCCCCTACGCCTACAGCCTGGACCGGGCCAGCTGCGTGCCGGACACCGTGCGGCAGACGGCCGGCGCCAACAAGGGCCTGCGCGAGTCGAACGGCTGCGGGTAACGACGCGGTCCTATCACCCGAGCCGGTTCACCCGGCGGCCACCGCGAATACGAGGTAGATAGCGACAGCAAGCGGCACCGCCACCGCCAACGCGAGCGCCCGTTGGCGGTGCGTCCGACCCACCAGCAGCACGAGCAGCACAGCGAGCAGGGTGTCGATAGCGACGTTCCACCACAGGCCGGTGCGATAGGGACCGGCGGCGGCCCTGGCGTGCCGGGCCGCCTCCTCGAGGAACACGGCAGCAGGCAGAGCCGTACCGACGATCAACCGCCAGCCGGCGCCGCGCGCCCAGGCGCCGCCGACGCCGAAGACCACCCCGGCGAGCACGCCGAAGAACATCCAGAGCACTGATGCCGGCGCCCAGAGGAAGGCCGGGTCGTCGCCCTGGAGGAGGGTCGCCGCGAGGTAGTAGCTGGGCACCGCGACGACAAGCAGGACCGTGGCGGCCAGGGCCGCGCGCCGCCATCCTGCGCGAACCCACCACCCGACGGCGAAAGCGGCAACCGCCCAGGTGGCGGTGGAGTTGCCCAGCTCCGCGAAGGGGTACGGCACGAACTTGATCCACACGAAGTCCAGGAAGCCGAGCAGAAAACCGCCCACGACGGCGGCGAGGGCCACCAATCGATCATCAGGTCGCATGACGCGCAAGCATACCGAGTATGCACCCGGCCGTTCCGACCCGCTGTGTGAAACTCTGGCACGACACGGACCGCATCCGCGCCGGTCACCGAATCAGTCCGACCAGGGTAGCCAGCCGCGTCACGCCGACACCGGCCAGCCCGCCCCGGGCGATCTCGGCGATCACCGTACGCGCCACCGGCCGGCACCGGACCTCGGCCGGCGCGACACGGTCCGCATCCACCAGCACCCGCCCGGCCCCGGTCAGGTCACCCAGTTGGAGGTACGCCCGCGCGGCGTCGACCAGGTACGCGGCCCGGTACTCGGCCGGCAGCCGCCGCCACCCCTCCCGGCGAACCACCCGCTCGTGCCGGCACACCGCCTCGTCGCCCTCTCCCAACTCCACCGCCGCCACCACCCGCGCCAGGTCCACAGCGAGCGGCCCGAAGCAGGTCCGGTGCGGGTCGCAGGCTCCGCTGCTCTCGGCGATGTCGGCGGCCCAGTCGATCAACTCGTCCGCCTGGCAGGGGTCGCCGCAGCCGGCGGCGGCCAGGCCGCCCTGGAGCAGCAACGCTCCCCGTACGCCGGGCTGCGCGACCTGGTGCGCGGCGGCGACCGTCGCGGCGAGCGCCAGCCGGTCACGGCCCAGGGCGCGCAGCGCCTGCCCGACTGACAGGGCTGCCGCGCCGGCCAGCACCGGGTCGCCGCCCGCGACGGCCATCGCCCGGTCGGCGGCCAGCCAGCCGAGGTCGGCCTCGCCCAGCTTCACCAGGACCGATGCGGTGATCCGGTACACCTGCACCAGAAGTTCCCGGTCGCCGCCGGGCAGGCCCCGGGCCGCGTCGAGCAGCCCGGGCAGCGCCCGCACCACCTGGGCGTAGTGCGCGTGCTGGTAGGTCAGCCAGGCGTGGGCGACGTGCCGGCCGACCTCGTCGGCCGAGGCTGTGCCACCAGCCTCGAAACGGGCGAGGGCGGCTCTGATCCCGTCCACCCCATCGAGTCCGCTGGTCGGAGGTGGACGGTGCTGGCCGAGCAGCACCGCCGGGTCGACCCGCAGCACCTCCGCGATCTCCTGGATCACCGAGTACCGGTCCAGGGAACGGACGCCCCGCTCCACCTTGTCCACCCAACTCTTCGACTTGCCGAGCCGATCGGCGAGCATCTGCTGCGTCATCCGGCGGCGTACCCGCCACCGGGCCACCCGCCGGCCGATCGGCTCATCCCTGGTCACGCCGCCACCGCCGGTCCGCGCGCGCTCGGGTGATGTCCTCGACCGGTATTCGCTCCGCCTCGGCCTGTGCGAGAAGGCGCTGCTTGGCGGTTTCTCGCTCGGCCGCCTCAATTTGCTCACCCCGGCTGCGTGGGTTTTCGTGTCCTGTCCCGCCCATCTGCGACCTCCCGACGAGGGCGCGACGGTTATTGAGCAGTACGTCGTACCGCCGTCACCCACAATCACTGTGCAGGTGGCTGTCGGTAGCTGAGCAGGTGAAACGCGTCCGCTACGGCGTCGCGGACAGGCCGATCCGGCGGACAGCCTTCCGCACGTGAGCGGCAAGCTGGCGGGACGAGGTCGTTACCGCGATGCCTTCGGCCGACATCAGGGTTTCGCGGGCTGCCGTCGTGTCACCGTGTTGCGCCTGGGTCAGGGCGAGGTACACCAAGTTTCGGCCGTGCCATTCCGCACCACTGGCCTCCTCGTTGACGCCCGCGACGCCGACCGTCAACAACTCCAGCGCTCGGTCGTTGGCCCGGCTGTCGGTCGCGCCGAGATACCGCCATGCGATGCCCTGCTGAATGGCAAAGAAGGACGGGGTGTACCAGTAGCCCCACGAGGACAGAGGCTCCTCCGCTGCCTGCGCGGCCACCTCCGAAGCTTCCGTCAGACAGGTGACTACTTGCTGAGCAGTAGCACCAGCCCTCGCAAGCCCTCGCGCCTCCTGACCCGCGCAGTAGGCCCGCAGGGCCGCGTTCACGGTCTTATCCCGGCGGGCAGCCTGAGACAGCCCGATCATGGCGGGCAGATCACAGCTCAACTCGGCCTGATGGCCCTGAAAAGACAGCACGGTTGCGACGAGGTCTCGGTTACCCGCCTCGCTGGCCCACTGCAAGGCCCTGGCATGCCAGGCTGTAGCCGCCCGATCGTTCCCCTGCGCGATGCTTAGCCACCCGGCGAACTGCGCCCACTGCGCAGCCACGTCCACCACGTGGGGCCGCATGTGGTGCGGGGCCTCACGCAGGAGAGAGGTCACGGTGTCGAGGTGAGCATGGACCGGCGCCGCAACGGGTCCGGAGCCGATGGCGTCCTCCAGCCGACGGTAACCGGCGAGCAGGCCAGCGAACGCTCGAACCGCAGCAGGATCGACCCGGCGGGGATGCGTGGTGACGTACGTCAGGCGCTCACCGCCTTCGGGAGCATCAACTACCAGCCCTGATAGAGCACCATTCGCGTCAAGTGCGCCGTCGAGTCGGACGGCCACATCTACGCTGGGCTTCGTACGCCCGGCCTCCAGCTGGTGAATCAGGCTCTTGCCATGATTGACAGCGGCAGCGAGCTGTCGCAGCGACAAGCCCCGCGACTCGCGGAATCGTCGCAGTTCGGCGGGAAAACGCGGATCGACGACCGTGTTCGCACGTGGGGGCACCGTTGCACTCCTAGCTCGTGACGATTACGAACCACCACTACCCCAAGCAGCTATGCAATCCTCGACGGTACCCGTGCTGATTCTGGGCCTCCAGCGCCGAGGCGTCGTTCTGTGCAAGGTCCGTAGCAAGGCCCGCCAGCCGGGCAGCATCGGCGCGCCCTCATCCACTTCACCTTCGACTGCGGAACCACCAGCCTCAGGGACTTCGACCTGCCGGGGCACGAATTGGAGGATGCCCCTTCTTCTCCCCCCAAGAGGCTGCGCAGCGGGTCCGGAGGGCGGTTCCCGACAGGTCTTCCGCCTGGCCGTCACCTGATTCATCCGACAGCCCGGACAACGAGGAGGTGCCGGCGTCCGTCCGGGATGTGCTTGGTGTGGGCCGAGGCGGTTCTAGCCGAGGGTCGCGGTCCGTGTCGTCAGATCGTCATCGGTAATCGGACGTAGCACCCGGCAGGGCGTGCCGACGGCGACCACCATCGGTGGGATATCGCGACTGACGACGCTGCCCGCGCCGATGACGGAGCCGTAACCGATACGGACGCCGGGCAGGACGACGACGTTGCTGCCGATCCAGACCTTGTCCTCGACCACGATGGGTTCTGAGAACCGTGCGTAGTCGATTCGACGCGCAGGATGCACCGGGTGCCCCGTTGTCGTGAGCGTCACGCTGGGCGCGATCATGACGCCGTCGCCGATGCGGATGTCCACGTCGTCGACGAACGTGAGGTTGACGTTGCCAAAGAAGTCGTCACCGATGTGGACGTTGCTCCCAAACCCAGCGTGGAAGGGCGCAAGAAGTACGGTGCGCTCTCCGACCGACCCGAGGATCGCGACGAGTAACGACCTCCGCCGGTCAGTTTCGCTGGGCGGTGTGTGGTTGTACTCGAAAATGAGGTCGGTGCGTCGCTGAGAAGCCTGGAACGATGCCTCCGACTCGGTGTAGATGAGACCCTGGCGGATCCGGTTCGACACCGCCTGTTCGTCACTGCGTGGCACGCCAGAGCGCTCCTTCCCAGCCGGTCCGCGGGACTACGCGTTTATGCCGGCAGGCCAAGCGACGCGGCCAGCGGATGGGCCCGGCGAGTTCAAGTCGCCGCCCTCCTCATCCGGACGCGACGCTGACCAGTACGGTCCCGGGCAGCAGCCTATGCCGTCAAGTCCGGTTTCCAGTCCTGGACGAGGAGCCCAAGCAACACCTCGTCCAGGAACTCGCCCATCACCCAGGCCGAGGAGCGCAGTACGCCCTCGCGGACGAAGCCGTTGCGCTCGGCGGAGCGCAGCATCGCGGCGTTGTCCGACAGCGTCTCGATCTGCAACCGTTGCAGGCCGCGCACGACGAAGCCGTAGTGGCACAGCACCGCGACCACGTCGGTGCCGTAGCCCCTTCCCCGACAGGACGGGCGCAGTCCGAGGCCGATGTGCGCCGACCGGTTGTGGTTGTCGATGCCCCACAGTGTCGCGGTGCCGACCAGCGTGCCGCCGTCCAGTTCCACCACGGAGAACGGGACGTGCCCCTCCTCCTTGTCGTCCAGCACGAGCCGCGGGTCCTTCGCGCCGGGCGTGATCGGCCGCCACGGCCGGCCTTCGGCCCGTGAGGAGTTGACCACGTCGTCGTAGAGCTCGGCGTGCAGGATCGGGATGTCATCCTCGTGCCGAGCCCTGAGCCCGACCTTGCTGCCCCTCAGCATGCAAGCTTCCTACCCGGCCGGGCTGGCCGGCGGCAAACCAAATAAGGCCCCTCAGTGGAACACCATTGCTGTCACCGCGCCACGGAGACGTACGTGGTGTTCCACCCACGGTCCGACGGCGCGCGGCGCGGGGGTGTGCCCGCCTCCGGCTCCGCCGTCAG
Source organism: Micromonospora sp. KC606 (assembly GCF_004348675.1). Taxonomy (GTDB): domain Bacteria; phylum Actinomycetota; class Actinomycetes; order Mycobacteriales; family Micromonosporaceae; genus Micromonospora. The sequence continues at coordinate 5,245 of NZ_SMKN01000171.1, forward strand.
AGCGCCACGATCGCCGCCGTCTCCCCCGGCAACTGCACCCGGTCGCGCATCACCGTCACGCCCTCACCCGTGGCCAGCAGCACCCGCCGTACCACCCCGGGCAGCGAGATCCCCTGAGCCCGACCCGCCAGGTTCGCCACCACCAGGCAGTCCCCGCGCCGCATCACCAGGAAGCGGTCCCCGTGCCACACCTGCACCCGGTCCAGCCGGGGATCCGACAGGTCAGGGCGTGCCTTCCGCAGGGCGATCAACCGGCGGTGGAACTCGTACATCTCCCGGTGCTCGGGTTTTTCCAGCTCCGCCCAGTCCAGCCGGGACCGCAGGAACGTCTGGGGATCCTGCGGATCCGGCACCTCCCCGGCGGGCCAGCCGTGGGAGGCGAACTCGCGCCGCCGCCCCCGGGCCACGGCGGAGGCCAGTTCCGGCTCCGGGTGGCTGGTGAAGAACTGCCACGGGGTGCCGGCGGCCCACTCCTCCCCCATGAACAGCATCGGGGTGAACGGCGCGGTCATCAGCAGCACCGCCCCGACCCGCAGCAACGCTGGCGAGAGGGTGGCGGAGATCCGGTCACCGGTGGCCCGGTTGCCGATCTGGTCGTGGTTCTGCAGGTACGCCACGAAGCGGTGCCCCGGCGTGCGCTGCCGGTCCACCGGCCGCCCGTGCACCCGGTTGCGGAAGCTGGAGTACGTGCCGGCGTGGAAGAACGCGCCGGTGAGCACGTCGGTGAGGCATTCCAGCGAGCCGAAGTCGCCGTAGTAGCCCTGCCGTTCGCCGGTGAGCAGGGTGTGCAGGGCGTGGTGGGCGTCGTCGTTCCACTGGGCGTGCAGGCCGTACCCGCCGGCCTCGGGCGGGCTGATCAGTTTCGGGTCGTTGAGGTCGCTCTCGGCGATCAGCGACAGGGGCCGGCCCAGGTGGGTGGAGAGCGCCGCCACCTCGGCGGCGACCTGCTCCAGGAAGTGGGTGGCGCGACTGTCGGGCATGGCGTGCACGGCGTCGAGCCGCAGCCCGTCGACGTGGTAGTCGCGCAGCCACATCAGCACCGAGTCGATGATGTAACGGCGGACGCCGTCGGAGTGCGGGCCGTCGAGGTTGACGGTGCGGCCCCAGGTGTTGCTCTGCTCGGTGAGGTATGGCGCGAACATCGGCGCGTAGGCCCCGGAGGGCCCGAAATGGTTGTAGACGACGTCGAGGATCACCCCCAGTCCCTTGGCGTGAGCGGCGTCGACGAGGCGTTTGAGCCCGTCCGGCCCGCCGTAGGGCTGGTGCGGGGCGTACCAGCAGACGCCGTCGTAGCCCCAGTTGTGTTCGCCGTTGAAGGCGTTGACCGGCAGCAGTTCGATCATGTCGACGCCGAGGTCGACCAGGTGGTCGAGGCGGCCGATCGCCGCGTCGAAGGTGCCCTCCGGGGTGAAGGTGCCGATGTGCAGCTCGTAGAGGATGCTGCCGGGCAGGTGGCGGCCGGTCCATGCCTGGTCGGTCCAGGCGAACGCCGCGTGGTCGTAGAGCCGGCTGGGCCCGTGCACCCCGTCCGGCTGCCAGGCCGAGCGGGGGTCGGGCAGCGGGCGGTCGTCGTCGCCGAGCAGGAACGCGTAGTCGGTGCCCGGACCGGCCCCGGGAACCTCGACCCGCCACCAGCCCCGAGGGTCGGGGCGCATCTCGCGGTCGGCGCCGCCCGGCAGCCGCAGCCGGACCCGGGCGGCCTCGGGCGCCCACACCGTGAACTCGGTCATGCGGCATCCTCCACGGAGTCGGTGGGAGCCAGCAGTGCGACGGGATAGGTGTCGAGCAGATCATCGAGCAGCAGCTCAGACCCACTGTAGGACCGACCGGTGAACACGTCGGTAACACTGTTGCCGGAAATCGACAGTCGGGTCCCCCGCCATCCGCCGGCGCGGGCCAGCCGTAGCGGGAGCCGGGTGGCCACGGCGATCGCGCCGCCCCGGTCGAAGGCGACGGCGTGCGCGCCGGCCGGCCCGTGCGCCGGCACCGGCCGGTAGCCGGTGAACAGGTCCGGGTGGTCGCGGCGCAGCCGCAGCGTCCGCGACACCACCAGCAGCTTCGCCGCGCCGTCGGCGGCCACCGCCGGCTGCCAGCCGGCGTCGAGGCGGGCCAGCAGGCCCCGGCGTACGGCGAAGTCGACCGGGCGGCGATTGTCCGGGTCGACCAGGCAGTTGTCCCACAGCTCGGTGCCCTGGTAGGTGTCGGGAACCCCGGGCATGGCGAGCTGTACGAGCTTCTGCCCGAGCGAGTTGGACCAGCCGGCCGGGGTGATCTCGTCGACGAACGCGGTGATCTCGGCGTGCAGTTCCGGGTCGTCGTACATCCGGTCCACCAACGCGTGCATCTGGTGCTCGAAGGTCAGGTCGGGGTCGGCCCAGCTCGTCGAGGTCGACGCCTCCCGGGCGGCCTTCTCGGCGTACGCGTGCAGGCGCTGCCGTTCGATCGGCCAGGCGCCGATGGTGCTCTGCCAGAGCAGGTGGGCGAAGGCCGGGTCGGCCAGCGGCGCGCGGGACATCCACCGGCTGACGGTCTCGGCCCAGCGGCCGGGTAGCTCGGACAGCACGGCGAGCCGGGCCCGCACGTCCTCGCCGCGCTTGGTGTCGTGGGTCGACAGGGTGGTCATGCTGGCCGGCCAGCGCGCCTGCCGGTCGGCGGCGAAGCGGTGGAACTCCGCCGGCGGCACCCCGAAGTGGGCCGGTGAGCCGCCGACCTCGTTGAGCGCGACGAACCGACTCCACCGGTAGTAGGCGGTGTCCTCCACCCCCTTGGCCATCACCGCGCCGGACAGCTGCGGGAAGCGTGCGGCCAGCTCGTGGTCGGGGTCGCGCAGGTGGGCGGTGACCGCGTCCAGGGTGGCGGCCAGGTCGGGGCGACGACGGCCCGCCTCGGCGCGGGCGGCGGCCAGGCGCCGGGCCCTCTCGGGCGGGTAGCCCCGGTAGACCGGGAAGCAGGCGGCCAGCTCGGCGAGGGCGTCCCGGGTGGCCTCGCGGTCCAGTTCGGGGGCGAGCGCGGCGAGCCGGGTCAGTTCGGCGGCGAGCAGCCGGGTGGCGGCCTGCCGCTTGGTGTCGTGGACGAGGTCCTCCCAGGAGGTGTGCCGGCCGGTCAACCGGCCGTCCAGGGCGGTGAAGTCGCGCTCCGCGTCACCGTCGACGAAGAGCCCGCAGACGGCGGCGAGGGCGTCGTACCCGGTGGTGCCGTCGACCGGCCAGTCCGGCAGTTCCTCGCCGTGCTCCAGGATCTTCTCCACGACCAGCCAGGCGTGCGGGGCGGCGGCGCGCAGCCGGGCCAGGTAGCCGGCGGGGTCGCGCAGGCCGTCGGGGTGGTCGACGCGGATGCCGTCGACGTCGCCGGCGGCGACCCAGCGCAGGATCTCGGCGTGGGTGGCGTCGAAGACCGCCGGGTCCTCCACCCGCAGGCCGGCCAGGTCGGAGACGGCGAAGAACCGGCGGTACGTCAGTTCGCTGTCCCCGCGCCGCCAGTTGACCAGCTCGTAGTGCTGCCGGTCGTGCACCTGGCGCGGGGTGCCCTCGCCGGTGCCGTCGGCGATCGGGAACCGGTGCTCGTGGTAGCGCAGCTCCCCCTCGACGATCTTCAGGTCGTCGAGGGCGTCGGGGCTGTCGGCGAGCACCGGCAGCAGCAGCCGGCCCCGGTCCCAGTCGATGTCGAACCAGGCCGCGTACGCCGAGTCCCGGCCCCGGCGCAGCACGTCCCACCAGGGCGGGTTGGCAGCCGGCTGGGCCACCCCGGCGTGGTTGGGCACGATGTCCACGACCAGGCCGAGCCCGGCGGCGCGCAGCGCCCGGACCAGGCGTTGCCGGGCGGCCTCGCCGCCGAGTTCGGGGTTGACCGACCGGTGGTCGGCCACGTCGTAGCCGTGCTGGCTGCCGGGGGTGGCGGCGAGCAGCGGCGCGCTGTAGAGGTGGGTGACGCCGAGGTCGGCCAGCCATTCGCTGAGCGCGGCGGTGGCGTCCAGGTCGAAGCCGGGGCGGACCTGGACCCGGTAGGTCGCCCCCATCCGGGGCGTCACCGAGGGACGGGTGTCGGGCATGTCAGGCCGCCCTCTCCAGGACCAGCAGTGAGCGGTCCGGCACGCAGATCGCGCCGCCCGCCTCGACCACGGTGGTCTTCTCCGGGTCCGGGTCCGCAGTGCTGATCTTCAGCTCCCAGCGTCGCCCGAACTCCTCGCCGGGCAGGGTGAAGTCCAGGGGCGCGTCGTGGGCGTTGAACAGCAGCAGGAAGGAGTTGTCCCGGTGCCGCTGACCGTACTGGCCGCGCTCGGGGATGCCGTCGCCGTTGACGAACAGGGCCACCGTACGGCCGAAGTCGTTGCCCCAGTCCTCGCCGGTCATCTCCCGGCCGTCGGGGGTGTACCAGGCCAGGTCCGGCAGGCCGGAGCCGGCGGCCCGGCCGCCGACGGGCAGGCCGGTGAAGAACCGGCGGCGGCGGAACACCTGGTGGGAGTTGCGGAACGCGGTGAGCCGGCGGACGAAGTCGAGCAGTTCGCTGTCGGCGTGCGCCCAGTCGATCCAGGCCAGTTCGCTGTCCTGGCAGTAGGCGTTGTTGTTGCCGCGCTGGGTGCGGCCCATCTCGTCGCCGTGGCCGATCATCGGCACGCCCTGGGAGAGCATCAGGGTGGCCAGGAAGTTGCGCCGCTGCCGGGCCCGCAGGGCGCGTACCGCCGGGTCGTCGGTCTCGCCCTCGGCGCCGCAGTTCCACGACCGGTTGTGGCTCTCGCCGTCGCGGTTCTCCTCGCCGTTGGCCTCGTTGTGCTTGTCGTTGTACGACACCAGGTCCCTGAGGGTGAACCCGTCGTGGCAGGTCACGAAGTTGATGCTGTGGAAGGGCCGGCGGCCGTCGTCCTGGTAGAGGTCGGCGGAGCCGGAGATGCGGGAGGCGAACTCCGCGAGGGTGGCCGGCTCGCCGCGCCAGAAGTCACGCACCGTGTCGCGGTACTTGCCGTTCCACTCGGTCCACTGCGGCGGGAAGTTGCCCACCTGGTAGCCGCCGGGGCCGACGTCCCACGGTTCGGCGATCAGCTTGACCTGGCTGACCACCGGGTCCTGCTGGACCACCTCGAAGAAGGTGGAGAGGCGGTCGACGGAGTAGAACTCCCGGGCCAGGGTGGCGGCGAGGTCGAAGCGGAAACCGTCGACGTGCATCTCGGTGACCCAGTACCGCAGCGAATCCATGATCAGTTGCAGGGAGTGCGGGCTGCGCACGTTGAGACTGTTGCCGGTGCCGGTGTAGTCGACGAAGCAGCGCCGGTCCTCCTCCGAGAGCCGGTAGTAGCTGGGGGTGTCGATGCCCTTGAAGCTCAGCGTCGGGCCGAGGTGGTTGCCCTCGGCGGTGTGGTTGTAGACCACGTCGAGGATGACCTCGATGCCGGCGGCGTGCAGCGCCCTGACCATGCCGCGGAACTCCTGCACCTGCTGGCCGAGGCGGCCGAGCGCCGAGTAGCCGTGGTGCGGGGCGAAGAACCCGATGGTGTTGTAGCCCCAGTAGTTGCGCAGCCCCAGGTCGGTCAGGCGGTGGTCGTGGACGAACTCGTGCACCGGCATCAGCTCGACCGCGGTCACCCCGAGCCGCCTGAAGTAGTCGATCATCACCGGGGAGGCGATCGCCGCGTACGTGCCGCGCAACTCCTCCGGGATGTCGGGGTGGCACATGGTCAACCCGCGCACGTGCGCCTCGTAGATCACCGAGTGGTGGTACGGGATGCGCGGCGGCCTGTCGTTGCCCCAGTCGAAGTAGGGGTTGACCACCACCGACTTCGGCACGAACGGGGCCGAGTCGGTGGTGTTCATCCGGTCCGGGTCGCCGCCCATCTCGTAGTCGTAGACCGCCGGGTCCCAGGTGACCCCGCCGTCGACGGCCTTGGCGTACGGGTCGAGCAGCAGCTTGTGCGGGTTGCAGCGCAGCCCGTTGGCCGGGTCCCACGGCCCGTGCACCCGGAAGCCGTACCGCTGGCCCGGCTCGATGCCCGGCAGGAACGCGTGCCAGACGTACGCGTCGACCTCGCGCAGCTCGACCCGCCGTTCGACGCCGGTGTCCCACTCGCCGAAGAGGCAGAGTTCGATCTTCTCGGCCACCTCGGAGAAGATCGCGAAGTTGGTGCCCATCCCGTCGTAGGTGGCTCCGAGGGGGTAGCGCTCACCCGGCCAGACCTGCATGTCGCTCCTTCAGGCACATGATCATGAGCGCGTCGCACGGCGACCCGACGACGCGCACGCGCGCTAATGCCCCGCCGTCCGTCCGGCCAATCATCCGTTCGGACGACACCCGATATCCACCCACCTGAGGCCGCCACAACCTTTGGGTGTCCTCCGTCACGATAGGCCCTTTCAAGATGCGGAGGACCGACTCGTGCCCTTTCCTTGATGCGGGCGCGCCCGCGCGGGCCCACTCGGCCGCTTCGGCCTCCCCCACCCTGTCCTCCGCCGCCACCGGTGCCGGCGCGACCCTTCGTGCATGGACGGAGATTGATGTGACCACTCTGCGGGTCGGCGAACACCTCGCGACCGCCGTGGACCGGACCTGCCGGCCCACCC
>NZ_SMKN01000172.1 GCF_004348675.1 Micromonospora sp. KC606
GGTAACGGGCGGTGGGGCGGGTGAGGTCAGGAGAGGGCGGCGGCGATGGCCGTGGCGGCGGCGGTGACCTGGGGGCCGACCGTGTCGACGTCGAGCGGGGCCAGCGCGACCACGCCGACGCTCGCCTCCAGCCCGGCCACACCGAGCACCGGCGCGGCCACCCCGTACGCCCCGGCCTGGAGTTCCCCGACGGTGCTCACCGGGCGGGCGTCGCCCGACCGGCCGGCGAGAATGGCACGCCCGGCCGCGCCCCGCGTCAGCGGGTGCCGCGTCCCCGTCCGGTAGGCGACGTGGAACGACGTCCAGCTCGGCTCCACCACGGCCAGGGCCACCCCCTCACGGCCCTCGACCACGGTGAGGTGCGCGGTGGCGCCGGCCTGTTCGGCCAGCCGGCGCAGCGCGGGCAGCGAGCCCTCGGCGAGCAGCGGCTGGGCGCGGCGGGCCAGGTGCAGCAGCCCGGCGCCGAGGCGCAGCCGACCGTCGCTGTCCCGGCGGACCATGCCGTGCCCGCCCAGCGCCCCCACCAGCCGGTAGACGGCGGCGCGGCCGATGCCCAGCCGGTGGGCCACCTCGGTGACGGTCAGCCCGGCAGGGGCGTCGGCGACCAGGTGCAGCAGTCGCAGCCCCCGGTCGAGAGTCTGCGCCGTTTCCCCGCTACGGCGCGCCTCGCCTGCCGGTCCCGCCGTTTCCCCGCTACGGCGCGCCTCGCCTGCCGGTCCCGCCGTTTGCCCGCTACGGTGCGCCTCGCCTGCCGGTCCCGCCGTCTCCACAGCACGCAGCGTACGACCCGGCTCCGGGCGACCCCGGGAAGCGGGGACGGCTACCCTTGTACGGTGACGCTACGCCTGTATGACACCGCCGCCCGATCGGTGCGGGACTTCGTCCCGCGGGAAGCCGGCAAGGTGGGGGTCTACCTGTGTGGTCTCACCCTCCAGGCGCCGCCACACATCGGTCACCTTCGATCAGGCGTCAACTACGACGTGCTGCGTCGCTGGCTGCTCGTCGCCGGCTACGAGGTGCGGTTCATTCGCAACGTCACCGACATCGACGACAAGATCCTGACCAAGGCGCAGGAGCAGGGTCGGCCGTTCTGGTCCATCGCCTACGCCAACGAGCTGGTCCTGGCCGAGTCGTACCGGGCCCTGAACGTGCTGCCGCCGACGTACGAGCCGCGCGCCACCGGGCACATCCCGGAGATGCACGAGCTGATCGCCGCGCTCATCGCCGAGGGGCACGCGTACCCGGCCACCGACGGCTCCGGTGACGTCTACTTCGACGTCGGCTCCTGGCCGGCGTACGGTGCGCTGTCCCGGCAGTCGCCCGACGACATGCAGTCCGCCGGGGACGCCCCCGACCGGGGCAAGCGCGACCCGCGCGACTTCGCGCTCTGGAAGGGCGCCAAGCCGGACGAGCCGGCCGACGCCTACTGGCCGTCGCCCTGGGGCCGGGGCCGTCCCGGTTGGCACATCGAGTGCTCGGCGATGTGCTGGCGTTACCTGGGGCCGGAGTTCGACATCCACGGCGGCGGGCTCGACCTGATCTTCCCGCACCACGAGAACGAGCTCGCCCAGTCGCAGGCCGCCGGCCTGCCGTTCGCCCGGTACTGGGTGCACCACGGCCTGCTCAGCATCGACGGCGCGAAGATGGGCAAGTCGCTGGGGAACGCCCTCGACCTGGCGTACGTGGACTCGCTCGGGGTGCGCCCGGTGGAGCTGCGCTACTACTACGCCGCTGCGCACTACCGTTCCCGGATCGACTACTCGGAGGCCGCGCTGCGCGAGGCGGCGGTGGCGTACCGGCGGATCGAGGGCTTCGTGCAGCGGGCCGCGGAGCGGGTCGGTCCCGGGCTGCTCGGTGGGCTGCCCGCCGGTTTCGTCGCGGCGATGGATGACGACCTCAACACCTCCGCCGCCCTGGCCGTGCTGCACGAGACCGTCCGGGACGGCAATGCGGCGCTGACCGCCGGCGACGATGTGACCGTCCGCACCACCCTCGCCTCCGCCCGGGCCATGCTGGATATCCTCGGTGTCGACCCCCTGGATCCGGCCTGGACGGGCGGCGGCGGCGTGAACGACCTGCGCGGCGTGGTGGACTCCCTGATCGCGCTGGCCCTGGAACAGCGCGCGCAGGCCCGCAGCCGCAAGGACTGGGCCGCCGCCGACGCCGTACGCGACCAGCTCAAGCAGGCCGGCGTGCTGGTGGAGGACACCCCCCAGGGCCCCCGTTGGACTATTGGAGAGCAGGACTGATGGCCGGCAACTCGCAGCGCCGTGGCCGGCGACTGACGCCGAAGGCGGGTGCCCCGAAGGGCTCCGGTGGCAAGAACAAGGACTCCCTCGCGGGCCGGGGCCGCACCCTGCCCGCCGACGAACGGCCCTGGCACAAGGCGTACTCGGGCACCGAGAAGCTGCCCCAGCGCACCGCCTGGAAGCAGGACAAGGAACGGCGCGCGGCGGCCGAGGAGGGGCGTCCTCCCAAGATCGGTCAGCCGGGTACGAAGGACACCACCTGGGGCCGGGGCGCCCGCGCCGGCACCCCGTTCAAGGGTGGCGCGGGTGGTCGGGGCGGCAAGCCGGCCGGCCGGGGTGGCCCCCGGGTCGCGCCGGGGCGCAAGTCCAACCCGGCCAAGGACAGCCCGGAGCTGCTGGTCGGCCGTAACCCGGTGCTGGAGTCACTGCGCGCGCAGGTGCCGGCGACCGCGCTGTACCTCGCGCAGGGCATCGACATGGACGACCGGATCAACGAGATCACCCGGACCGCCGCCGACCGGGGCATCGCCCTACTGGAGATCAGCCGGGCCGAGCTGGACCGGATGACCGGCGGCGTCCTGCACCAGGGCGTCGGCCTCCAGGTGCCACCCTTCGCGTACCAGCCGTTCGAGGACCTGGTCGCCGCCGCCCTGGAACAGTCCGCTCCGCTGCTGGTCGCGCTGGACGGCGTGACCGACCCGCGCAACCTGGGCGCGGTGATTCGATCCGCCGCCGCGTTCGGCGCGCAGGGGGTCTTCGTACCGGAGCGGCGGGCCGCCGGGATCACCGCGACCGCATGGCGGACCAGCGCCGGCGCGGCGGCCCGGGTGCCGGTCGCCCAGGTCACCAACCTGACCCGGTCGCTGAAGGCGTGCCAGGAGGCCGGCTTCGTCGTGGTCGGCCTGGACGCCGACGGCGAGACCGACCTGTACGACCTGGAGGCCGCGGTCGGCCCGCTGGTCGTCGTGGTCGGCTCCGAGGGGCGCGGGCTGTCGCGCCTGGTCGGGGAGACCTGCGACCTGACGGTCCGCATCCCGATGATCTCCGACGTCGAGTCGCTCAACGCCAGCGTCGCCGCCGCGGTGACCCTGGCCGAGGTGGCTCGCCGCCGCGCCGCCGAGGACTGAGCCCGCTGACACCGAAGAGGGGCGGTCCGCCGGTGGCGGGCCCGCCCCTCTCGCCTCTTCGTGGGCTCACAACTGTCGGCTCCAGGCGAAGATGACCAACGCTCCGAACAGGGCGACCAGCACCGCGGCCGGGACGAGCCAGGGCGCGCGTCGTCCGCCGTGCAGTGCCAGCGTCAGCCGCTGGTGGATCGCGGCGATGCCGGCCAGCGCGGCCGGCTCAGCACGGCGTGGTTGACGACGGCCACCGGTCCCGGCCGGCGTGCCGGCTCAGCACCGGGCCTGCCCAGCAGGCGGGTGCGCAGGGCGCCCCACCACCCGGCGACCGAACGCCCCTGACCGAGCAGCCCGGCCGGTAGCGCGGCCACGGCGACCGGGAGCAGCGCCGCGCAGTAGAGCAGGCTCCGGATCGCCGACCGGCCCAGGCGGTACGCGGCGGCGGCGCGTGACGGAGGGGCCTGGGGCAGGGTGTGGACCATGGACGGCACGGCGCTCCTCGGTTTCGCTGCGAGTCGCGTCGAACCTATGCCGCGCCGGCGCGCTGGCGCTTCGTTGATCACCCGGATGCCGGCCCGGAGACGACGATGGGGGTGCCCACCGATCGGCGGGCACCCCCTGCTGTCGTACGTCAGATCCGCTTGCCGGTGGAAGCGTGGAACACGTGGGTCCGGCCGACGCGGGGCTTGACGAACACGGTGTCACCCATGTTCGGCATGGTCCGACGGTCGGTGCGGACCACGAAACGCTCGTTGTGGCCCTCGAGCGCGGCGTGGCCGTAGACGTTGGCGTCCGAGCCGAGGTCCTCGACCAGCTCCACCACGACCGGCATGCCGCCTTCGGTCGGGCTGACCAGGTCGCAGTCCTCCGGGCGGAAGCCGACGGTCACCTTGCCGTCGCTGCCCTCGGCGCGGGCCGCCTCGGCCTGCTCGCGGTTCAGCGGGATGAGCAGCTCGGCGAAGGCCGCGCCGCCCTCGGTCAGCGGCACCGTCTTGATGTTCATGGCGGGGGAACCCATGAAGCCCGCGACGAAGACGTTGGCCGGGGTGTCGTAGAGGGCACGCGGGGTGTCCACCTGCTGGAGGACACCGTCGAGCATGACCGCCACCCGGTGACCCATGGTCATGGCCTCGACCTGGTCGTGGGTGACGTAGACCGTGGTGATGCCGAGCTTCGCCTGCAGCGAGGCGATCTGGGTACGGGTCTGCACCCGGAGCTTGGCGTCGAGGTTCGACAGCGGCTCGTCCATGAGGAAGACCTGCGGCTCCCGGACGATCGCCCGGCCCATGGCGACCCGCTGGCGCTGACCGCCGGAGAGCGCCTTCGGCTTGCGGTGGAGGTAATCCTCCAGCTGGAGCAGCCCGGCCGCCTCCTTGACCCGCCGTTCGATCTCGGCCTTCGGGGTCTTGCGCAGCTTCAGCGCGAACGCCATGTTCTCGTACACCGACATGTGCGGGTAGAGGGCGTAGTTCTGGAAGACCATCGCGATGTCGCGGGCCTTCGGCGGCAGGTGGGTGACGTCCCGGTCGTCGATGTAGATCGCGCCGTCGTCGACGTCCTCCAGCCCGGCGAGCATCCGGAGGCTGGTGGACTTACCGCAACCCGACGGGCCGACCAGGACGAGGAACTCCCCGTCGCCGATCTCAAGGTCGAGCTGGTTGACCGCGGGGCGTTCGGTGCCCGGGTAGATCCGGGACGCCTTCGCGTAGGTGACCGTAGCCATGCTGGTGCGCTTCCTTTCACCGGCAGGAACGTGCCGGACGATCCGAGTGAAGGAGCCGCCGGGCACCGTGCCGGTGCCGGCCCACGGACGCCACCCGCGGGCGGCCGGAGCCGATCGAGGTGTCGTGCGTGTCACTGCACGGTAAACGGGTTTTCGCACCCTGCCAAGACGTGAGACACCGGGTGGGACAGCAGGGATTCACATTCCGGGCAGTCGGGCACGCCGAGGCATCAATCCCCTCACCTGGTCGGCCGGGTCAGCGTTCATCCGTCGGCGAACACGTCGGCAAATTGACGTTTTCCATGCTGGGGACCCCCGCCAAGCGAGGATTTCCCGAAGTCAGTCGCTATGCTGACCTCTGCGCACGCGCCCCTGTAGCTCAGCTGGCCAGAGCACTCGCCTTGTAAGCGAGATGTCGCCGGTTCGATCCCGGCCGGGGGCTCCAATTGCATCCATCGATCCGGCGGGTCCCCGCCGGCTGGTTCGGCTCGGTATCGTGTCGGGCTGTCCGGCGCGGAGGCAATTGGCCGCCGGACACAACCCGGCTGGGGGCCATGAGCGACGCCGATCTGTTGGCCCGGCCCCTCGGGGAACCGGTGCCGCGATGAGCAGGGTGGTGGAGGAGTCGAACCGGGCGATGCTGCGGGCCCGGGACGCGATGGACCGGGCGTACGCCGAGTCGCTGGACATCCCGGCGCTGGCCCGCATCGCGCTGGTCTCCGAGGCCCACTTCATCCGGACCTTCCGCGCCACCTTCGGCGAGACCCCGCACCGCTACCTGCAACGCCGTCGGGTGGAACGGGCCATGTCGCTGCTGCTGGAGAGCGATCGGGACGTCACCGACATCTGCTACGCGGTCGGGTTCAACAGTCTCGGCACGTTCAGCCGCACGTTCCGGCAGATCGTGGGCCAGTCGCCGACCGAGTTCCGCCGCACCCGGCGGCCCACGACGGGCGTGCCGAGCTGCTTCACCAAGGCGTGGACCAGGCCCAGCAGTTTTGGATAAGCAGCAGGTCAGGGCCGACCCGTAGCGTCTTCGGCATGACGATGAACGCGATCAGCCGGTCTCAGATCTACGTCCTCGACCAGGACGAGGCACTCGACTTCTACGTCGGCAAGCTCGGCATGGAGGTCAACACCGACGCCGACCTCGGCTTCATGCGCTGGCTGACGGTGAACCTGCCCGGCGACCCGGAGCGGGAGATCCTGCTGGAGAGGCCGGGCACGCCGGCGCTGGACCCAGCCACCGCCGAGCAGGTCCGCGAGCTGCTCACCAAGGGGGCGTTGGGCGGCACGCTCTTCATGACCACGGATGACGCGTACAAGACGTACGAGGACCTGGTCGGCAAGGGTGTGGAGATCACCGACGAGCCGGCCGAGCGCTCGTACGGAATCGACTTCGGCATCCGCGACCCGTTCGGCAACAAGATCCGTATCGGCCAGATGTTCCCCCGGGCCTGAGGGGCGACGACGTCCGACCCGATCGCCCTTCCCGGCGGACGGCCGGCTGCCGTGAGCCGGGATCGGGCGCTGCGGCGGCGATGAGCGGGACGGACACGATCGGGAGGCGCGGATTAGCATCGTGCCTCCCGATCATGTGCGAGGTGACGATGGGCGTCCGTCTGCTCTACCTGGCCCGGCACGCCGAGCAGGAGCACGCCGAGGTCGAGTCGGCGGAGGCGGGTCTCTCGGCGCGTGGCCGCCGGCAGGCCGCCCTGCTCGGCGAGCGGCTGCGCGACCTGCCGTTGCGCGCCGTCCACCACGGGCCACTGCCCCGCGCCGCGGAGACCGCCGAGCTGGTCGCGGCGGCACTGCCCGACATTCCGGTGTACGAGTCGGAGCTGGCCGGGGACCACCTTCCCCATGACACCGACCCGGCCGGCCTGCCGCCGTCGTACGCGGGTTTCCTGGCCGCCTTCACCCCGGCGGAACGGGTGGACGGGCCCCTGGCGACGGCGGCGGCCGCCGACCGGTTCGCCACCGCCCCGACCGACGGTGAGGTCCGCGAGCTGGTGGTCACCCACTCTTTCCTGATCGCCTGGCTGGTGCGGCACGCCCTGGACGCACCTGAGTGGCGTTGGCTCGGGCTCAACTCCCACAACGCGGGGTTGACGGTGATTCGCTACAGTTCGGCGGGGCCACCCAACCTGATCGCCTTCAACGACGTCGCTCACCTGCCGCCGGAGCTGCGCGGGACCGGCCTGCCCGCCGATTACGCCCGTCCGTAGTTTCCAGCCCCGAGCTGCGCGGCGTCGGCCGCCTCGGCGACGCCGCATTCGAAGGGGCGTACCGCCGGATCAAGATCGACGAGGCCGCGAGCGTCCGCCCCACTGCGATCGACGGCGACGTCGAGGTCGGCCGGCTCAACGACCGCCCGCGACCCGAACATCCGGATCAGCGCGAAGGTCACCAGCATCCACGGCGCGATCCTCAGGAAGGACTTCCCGGCCATCGCCGAGGCCGTACGCGAGGTCGCCGCCCTCGACCGCAGAAACCGCTGAAGACACGACACTCCGACGGACTGCGAGCCGCGGCCGACGCGGCGGCCGGCCGTGGCCGTGACCGCCGCCCAGCTCGCGCCGCCGGGGACGTGAGCGGCGGCGTCCGGCTACCGTCGGCCGATGACAGCACCTGACCTGCCCCGGTACGAGTTCGCCTTCCCCGGCCCGCTGCGTGACCAACTGGTGGCGGTGGTGCTCTCCGGGGCCAAGACCTCCACCACCGGCCTGCTCCAGGACTACGAGATCGACGGTGAGCCGCTGCCGGAGGTCGGGGCCCGCTCGGTCGTGATCGACTCGGTCGACCGCCCGGTCGCGGTGATCGAGGTGACCGCAGTGCGGGTCGTCCGGCTCGGCGACGTCGACCTTGAACACGCCCGCGACGAGGGCGAGGGGTACGCCTCGGTGGCCGCCTGGCGGGCCGGGCACGAGGCGTACTGGCACGGCCCGGACTACCGTGGCTGGCTGGGCGACCCGAAGTTCACCGTGGACGACGACACCCGTGCGGTGCTGGAACGCTTCCGCGTGGTCGAACGGCTCTGACGCCTCAGCGGGTCGTGCCGTCGAGCCGGTCCCGGATCTCGAAGAACTCGGTGTTGAGTTCCAGCTGCCGGTGGGCGGAGATGAAGGCGACCACGCCGGCGGTCTCCGGGTCCGCCCAGCCACACACGGTCAGGTAGCGCCTGTCCTCGGTGAGTCCCCGGCCGCAGCGGGCCTCGCCGCCGTACCGGCCGTACTCGACGGTGCGGAAGGTCTTGACCGGATAGGGGCGCAGCACCCGGGCCAGGGCACCGTCCAGATCGGTGACCGTGCCGGACACCCCGCTGACCACGACCGCGTCGGCCTTCCGTGCGCTTCGGGCGTACGCCCCCTCGATGGTGCTGGTCGCGTCGGTGACCTGGTCCCGCAGCCGCTCCAGGGAGGACCGGGAGACCCGGGTCAGCTCCGGCTTCTTCGAGCGGGGCAGGCCCAGCACCGTCTCCGGCAGGGTCAACGCCCGGTGAGCCGCCGTCGTCGGGGCCGGTGTCGCCGCCCGCTCGCCGCCCACCCGGGCACAGCCCGAGGTGAACGTCACGGCGCCGGTGGCCACCAGCACGGCGAGCAGGGCAACGGGCCGGCACGGGCCGGTGGGACGTCTCTTCGGCATGGTGCTCCTCAATGGATCGGAGCGGTACGTTACCCGGCAAAGGTGGCGATCAGCCGTCCAGGCCGGGCAGCAGCGCGTCGACCAGCGCCTCGGCGTCCGCGGCGGAGAGCGGGCGGTGGGTCACCACCGCCCGCAGCCAGATCGGGCCGAGCAACAGGTCGGCAAGGAGGCGGTCGTCCACCGGGCCGGTCACCTCGCCCCGGGCCCGGGCCCGGCCGGTCACCTCGGCCACGTGCGCGCTGTGCTGGCCGAGCACTTCGCCGGCGAGCCGGGCCAGTTCCGGGTCGGCGCCGGTGTGGGCGAGCACGTCGGCGGCGAGCCGCCCCGGCCCCTCGCCGAGGAACGCCGTCTTCGACCGCACCAGGGCGACCAGGTCGCCGCGGAGCGTGCCGGTGTCCGGCACCGGCAGGTCCCGGGCCACGGCGTGTCGGAAGGTCGCCGCGACCAGCGCCGGCTTGGACGGCCACCAGCGGTAGAGCGTGGTCTTGTTGACCCCGGAGCGCCGGGCCACCCCCTCGATGGTCAGCCCGGCGTACCCCTCGGCGGCCAGTAGGTCGAGCACGGCGGCGTGGATCGCGGCCTCGCCGCGCGGCCCGCGCGCAGTCGGCCCGCCGGTGGCGCTCATCGCCCGGTGTGGCGCAGCAGCCGCAGCGCCAGGGTCATCCGGCGGGCCCAGGCCGCGGTCTGCTCACCCGGCCGGTGGTACGCCGGGGCGAGGTCCAGCCCTCGCTGCCGGGCGACGGTCTTGACCCGGGTGAACCGGAGCAGCCCCTCGGCACCGTGCCGGCCGCCCAGCCCGGAGTCCTTCCAGCCGCCCATCGGGGCGTCGACGCTGCCCCAGACGGCGGAGTAGCCGTCGTCGACGTTCACCGCGCCGGCGTCGATCCGCGCGGCGACCGTCTCGCCGCGCGCGCCGGAGCCGCTGAGCACGCTGGCATTGAGGCCGTACGGGGTGTCGTTGGCCAGCGCGACCGCCTCGTCGTCCGTGGTGAACCGGTACACCGCCACCACCGGGCCGAAGGTCTCCTCCGCGTACATCCGCATCCCGGGCGTGGCGCCGGTGAGCACGGTCGGCTCGAAGACGTACGGCCCGATGTCGGGGCGGTGCCGGCCGCCGGTGTGCAGGGTGGCGCCCCGCGCGACGGCGTCACCGACGTGCGCGGTGACCGTGTCGAGCTGCCGGGCCGAGGCGAGGGAGCCGAGGTCGGCGTCGAAGTCGCCGCCGATGCCCAGCCGCAGCGTGGCGGTGCGCGCCACGAACCGGCGCAGGAACTCGTCGTGCAGCCGGTTGGCGACGTAGATCCGTTCGACCGAGACGCAGAGCTGCCCGGCGCTGGCGAAGCAGGCCCGGATGGCCACCTCGACCGCCCGGTCCAGGTCGGCGTCGTCGAGCACGAGCAGCGGGTTCTTGCCGCCAAGTTCCAGTGAGGCGGGGATCAGCCGGCGGGCGGCCTGGGCGGCCACCTCGCGGCCGACCCGGGTGGAGCCGGTGAAGCAGACCATGTCGGCGCGCGCGACGACCAGCGGGCCGGCGTCGGCGCCCTCCCCGGCGACAACCTGCCACAGCGCGGGCGGCAGCCCGGCGGCCACGGCCAGGTCGCGCACCCAGAGGGCGGTGAGCATGGTGGCCGGGTCGGGCCGGTGCACCACCGCGTTGCCGGCCACCATGGCCGGCAACACCTCGGCGGCGGCCAGCGAGAGCGGATAGTTCCAGGGCGAGACGACACCGACCACGCCGACGGGGGAGCGCAGCTCGCGGGTCCGGGTGAGGACCGGCAGCGCGCCGGCCCGTCGCCGGGGGCGCAGCAGCTTCGCCGCGGCACGGGCGTAGTACCGGGCGTTGATGGCGACGTCGAGGACCTCCTCGACGGCGTGTCGGCGAGCCTTGCCCGATTCGAGCTGGATCAGGTCCAGCCCTTCGGCCTGCCGGTCGAGGACGAGGTCGTGCAGGCGCAGCAGCACGGCGGCGCGTCGGGCCACGGGCAGGGCTGACCAGGACCGCTGCGCCTGGGTCGCGTCGGCGAACGCGGCGTTGACGTCGTCCGGGCCGCTGGACGGCACGTCCACCGTCGGCGCGCCGGTCAGCGGCGACCGGGCGGTGAACGGCGCGCCGGTGCCGCGTACCTGGGTCACCAGGTCGGCGGCCCGTGCCGGCAGGGCCGGCGGCCGCCCGCGGGCCGCCGGGTTGCCGGGGACCTCCGTACCCGCGGAAGCCGTGGAAGCAGTCATGCCACCACCATAACGCAACGCAACGTCGCGTTTTTGTGTTGCGTCCGGATCTTCGGCACGGGCGGGCTCACCCGAGCCCGGTGGCGGCCAGCAGCAGATGCGCGATCTCGGCGGCGGTCGGCGGCGGTTGCGGGCCGGTGGGGCAGTCGGTCCACGCGACGCTGCCGGACGGGAGGGTGAGCCGGTACCGGTAGGTGTCCGCGCAGCCGGCGTCCACGGTGCCCCCGCCGCCGCCGGGGTCGGCGGTTCCGGTGAGCGCGCGGAGTCGGTCGAGGTCGGCGGGGGAGAGCTCACCCCTCCGAAGGGCGCCACCCCGGCCGGCGACCGTCCACCGCCCGTCGGGTCCAACGGTCAGCGTTTCGGTGCGGCCCGCCAGGCCGCCGGAACGGGTCAGGGTCACCCGGAGGTCGGCCGTGCCGGTGGAACTGCTCACCGTGGGGCCGGGGGTGGTGGTGCGGGGAAGGGTGTCGGTCGAGGTCCCCGCGCAACCGGTCAGCAGCCCGGCCACAACGACGATCTTGACAATGGCCAGGGTGGATGATCTCATGCCGGTCGGACGCGCACCGTCGCCGTCGGGTTCCGTCAGCAGGACGCCCTCCCCCGTTCGGCCAGTGTCGGTGTCGGCGAGTGCTCCCACCCTTCCGCTTTGCCGGCTGTATCGCTATATCTGCACCTGTGACTACCCCCGTCACCGGTTTCCCTGCCAGGAGGGCACGTGAAAAGACCTCTCGCCGCCGTCAGCGCGGTGCTGCTCGCCAGCGGCATGCTGACCTGCGTCGTCACCACGGCGCAGGCGGCGCCCACCGCCCCCGCCC
>NZ_SMKN01000173.1 GCF_004348675.1 Micromonospora sp. KC606
GCCCGGCGCCGGCTCGCGCTCCACCACGGTCACCTGTCGGCCGCTGCCGGCCAGGTGCAGCGCGCACGCCAGCCCACCCAGGCCGGCGCCGACGACGACCACCCGGTCCGTACGCCCGCTCACGGTCCGCACGTGCCCACCTCCTTCGCAGCGCCGCTCATCATGCCCGCCGCGTGGTGGCGGCGGTGGCGAGACCGGTCAGCGCGGTGCGCGCCGTCTCGTCGATGGAGGCGGTGTCGAGCGCGGCCAGTGCCTCGGTCACCCGGTCGGAGATCATCCGCTCGACCCGGGTGACCGCCCCGGTCGCGGCGACCAGTTCGGCGAGCCGGTCCACCTCGCGGGGTTCGGTCACCGTGCCGGCCCGGTCCAGCGCTCGCCGCTGGCTCCGGGTGGCGAGCTGCCGGGCCAGCAGCAGCAGCGCGGTCGGCTTGCCGGTGCGCAGGTCGTCCCCGGCCGGTTTCCCGGTGGCGGCCGGGTCGCCGTACACCCCGAGCAGGTCGTCGCAGAGCTGGAACGCCTCGCCGACGGCCTGACCGTACCGGGTGTAGGCGGTGATCAGCGACGCGTCGGGGGCGAGTCCCGCCAGGCAGGCGCCGAAGAGCAGCGGCCGGTGGACGGTGTAGCTGGCGGTCTTGTAGCGAGCCACCCGCAGCGCCCGGTCAACCGACCAGTTCGCCGCGTCGTTCTCGCCGAGCACGTCGAGGTACTGCCCGGCGATTGTCTCGACGCGCATCTGGTCGTAGCAGCGGCGCACGTCGAACAGTCGCGCCGGGGGCACGGTGGCGTTGCCGAGCAGCCGGTCGGCCCAGACCATGCAGAGGTCGCCGATGAGCACGGCCACCGCCTCGCCGAACCGGTCCGGGTCGCCGTGGTGCCCGGCGGCCACGTGCCGGGCGGCGACGGCCCGGTGCACGGTGGGCCTGCCCCGCCGGGTGTCGGAGTCGTCCATCACATCGTCGTGGACCAGCGCGAAGGTGTGCAGCAGTTCCAGCGCGGCGAACGCCGGCAGCACGGACGACAGCGGTTCGGCGTCGCCGACCGCGCCTCGCCAGCCCCAGTACGCGAAGGTCGGGCGGACCCGTTTGCCGCCGGCCAGCACGCTGTCGCGCGCCGTCGCGGCGAACGCCCCCATGGCCGCGTCGATCCGGGTGAGCGCGTCGACCTCCGCGGCGAGGAAGCCCGCCAGGGTGGCGTCGATGCTTCTGACCAAATCCTCGGTGAACGCGGCCAGCACGCCGCGGACCGGACCGCCCGTCGCTCCCGGTTGTGCCGGCGCGGCCCGGAGCGCGTCACCCGCAACTGGGTCGTTGGCCATGTCGGCGAGCGTACCCTAGGGTAACGAGTTGCGTCGATTTCTGCGTCGGACTGAGGAGGGCTGGTGGACACCGATCTCGCCGCCGCCTATGCCCGCTGCCAGGACCTGCACCGACGACACGGGCGTACCTACTATCTCGCCACTCGTCTGCTTCCCTCGTGGAAACGGCGGCACGTGCACGCCCTGTACGGCTTCACCCGGCACGCCGACGAGATCGTGGACCGCACCGAGGACCTGTCGCCGGCCGAGCGGGACGCCCGGCTCCGGGACTGGTCCACCCGCTTCCTCGCCGGTCTGCACGGCGAGCGGATCGACGACCCGCTGCTGCCCGCCGTGCTGCACACCATCGCCGTCTTCGATCTGGACCGGGGCGACTTCGCGTCGTTTCTGCGCAGCATGGCGATGGACCTGACCGTCGTGGCGTACCCGACCTACGACGACCTGCTCGACTACATGGAGGGCTCGGCGGCGGTCATCGGCACCATGATGCTGCCCATCCTCGGCAGCTCCGACCCGGCCGCCGCCCGCGAGCCGGCCCGCCAGCTCGGCCTCGCCTTCCAGCTCACCAACTTCATCCGCGACGTGGCCGAGGATCTCGACCGGGGCCGCACCTACCTGCCGGACGAGGACCTGGCGAAGTTCGACGTCACCCGGGACGACCTGCTCGCCGCGAAGGCCGCGGGTCGCGCCACCGGCAACATCCGTGACCTGATCGAGTACGAGGTGACCCGCGCCCAGGCCCACTACGAGGCCGCCGCACCGGGGATCCCGCTGCTCACCCCCGCCTCGCAGGCATGCATGCGCACCGCGTACGCGCTCTACGGCGGCATCCTCGACGAGATCGCCGGGCAGGGCTACGACGTGTTCGCCCGGCGGGCGTTGGTGCCGCAGCGGCGCCGGATGGCGGTGGCCGCCCGCGCCCTGCTCACCCGGGCCGGCAGCCGGGTCGTGGTGCCCGGACCCGACCACACCGGAGGGGGAGTCAGAGGCAGGAATGCAGCGCCTCGACAAGTTCCTCCACCCGGTCGTGGTCGGCCAACCGGGCGGTGACGTACGCGAAGGCGTAGCCGCGCCCCGGGTCGGCCCAGGCGCTGCTGCCGCCGATCCCGCCCATGCCCCAGCTCCCGTCCTCCTCCCACTGCATGCCGAGCGTCCACCGGGTCCGCCGCTCCAGCAGCAGGTCCGGGCCGTCGTACTGCGCCCGGGTCGCCTCGGCGACCAGGTCGGCGCCGAACAGTCGCACCCCGTCGAGGGTGCCGCCGGCGAGCAGGCCCGCGTAGAACCGGGCCAGCCCGGACGCGGTGGCGTGCAGGTTGACCGCCGGCACCTCCGCGCCCCGCCAGAGGGGGCTGTTGACCACCGCCACGTCCAGGCCGCCCGACGGGTTACCCAGCGCCCGGGCCCGCAACGACCCCGGGGCGCCCAGCATCCGCACCGGCCAGCCCGGATCGCCGTACGACACGTCGGCGCAGCGCCGCCGATCCGTCGCGGCCAGCCCGAAAGCCAGGTCGAGCTGCCACGGACCGGCGATCTCATCGGCCAGGAAACGGCCCACCGACCGCCCGTCCACCCGGCGCACCAGCTCGCCCACCAGATGCCCGTACGTCCAGGCGTGTTCGCCCGCGACCGTGCCCGGCTCCCACTCCGGCGTGGCGGCGGCCAGGTCGGCGCAGAGCAGCGACCAGTCGGCGACCGCCGCCGCCGGCCGGGCCACCGGGAACGCGGGCAGCCCGGCGGTGTGGCTGAGCACCTGCCGGACGGTGGCCGGCGTGCGGAACCCCGGCCAGTACGCCGCAACCGGTGAGTCCAGCTCCACCAACCCTCGGTCGACCAGCGCCAGCAGGCAGGCCGCGGCCACCGGTTTACCGACCGAGTAGACGTTCACCAGCGTGTCCGGCCGCCACCCGGGATCCGCGCCGCCGCCGACGAGGTCGATGATCGGGTGGCCGTCGTACCAGACGGCCAGCGCCGCGCCGGTCTCCCGGCCCGAGGAGAAGAGGTCGTGGAAACAGTCCCGGACCGGGGTGAAGCGTGGGTGCATCGGGCCACGGTATGCCGCGCGCAGGTCACCGGCGCGGGAATTCCGGCGTCGTCCGGTGGCCGGGACAGGCCCGCCGAGGGCTTATTGACGGCAGGCGGCGTCCACCGCCCTGAAAATCGGGTCCAGGTCCGGGGCCTCCACCTTGGTGGCGTCCGGGCCGGTCAGTCGCTTCTCGACCGCACCGGCCAGGTCCTCCAGCGCGGTACGTACCTGCGGGTCGGCGGCCTTGGGCGCCTCCGCGCGCAGCCCCTCGGCGATCGCCGTGTAGTTCGCGCGAACCTTCTCGCCCGCTTCCTTGGCGCTGACCGGCTTGTCGATCGCCGCGATGGCATCGTCCGCCATCGCGACGAGGTGCTTCTTGACCAGGGCGAGGCTGGCGTCGCAGACCTGCTTGCTGTTGGCGGCGACGTCAACCGTCGGGCTGGGCGCGCTGCTCGCCGACGATCGGGCGGCCGAGGTGGTCTCCCTTTTCTCGCCCTGGCAGCCGGCGGCGAGGCCGGCGACGACGGTCAGGGTCAGGACGGTACGGACGACGCCGGTGCTCGTCATGGTCTCCCCCGGGGTGCGCGGCCTCGACGGTCGACCTGACCGGGTCACGGGCCGGAGTCGATCACTGTAGGCGGCGGAACATCGACGCGCCTGCCGGGTCCGCCCGCCCGGCCGTTAGCATCGCCGGCGGCACGATCATGCGAGGTGCCCACCCACCCTGACGTGGGCCGAGCGCAGTGGGAGCCTGCCATGGATCTGTACACCGCCATCCACCGTCGCCGCGACGTCCGCGCCGAGTTCACCGGCGAGCCGGTGCCCGACGAGAAACTGCACCGCGTCCTGGACGCGGCGCACGCCGCGCCCAGCGTCGGCTACTCGCAGCCGTGGGACTTCGTCCTGGTCCGCGACGCCGGACTCCGGCGCCGGTTCCACGAGCACGTCCGACAGGAGCGGGACGTATTCGCCGCCACCCTGGCCGGCGACGCGGCGCAGCGGTTCGCCCGCATCAAGATTGACGGGGTGTTGGAGTCGACACTGTCGATCGTGGTCACCTACGACCCGTCCCGGGGCGGCCCGGCCGTGTTGGGCCGGCACGCCATCGCCGACGCCGGCCTCTACTCGGTCTGCCTGGCCATCCAGAACCTCTGGCTCGCCGCCACCGCCGAAGGGCTCGGTGTCGGCTGGGTCTCGTTCTACCGCGAGTCGTTCCTGGCCGAACTGCTGGGCATCCCCGCCGACATCCGGCCGGTCGCCTGGCTCTGCGTCGGGCCGGTGACGCACCTGGAATCCGTCCCCGACCTGGCCCGGCACGGCTGGCGGCAGAAGCGCCCCCTGGCCGAGGCCCTACACACCGACCGCTGGACCCCCTGACGGCGCGGTCGGTTCCAAGGCCAACGCCGGCGCGACGTGCGGGTGGCCGCCTGAGCACATCGGCTGGGGAAACAGGCCGGCCGCCCGGTTTGCGACCGCTCCTGCCGGGAAGTCGGAGTAGGTGCGAGCGCTGATGACGAGGATCGAACAGAACGCGAAGCTGGACCGGATCGGTGACCGGCTCCAACGGGCCGTCCAGGGGACCCTGCGCGGGCAGCGGGTCCGCGATCTGCTGCACGGCGTCTGGCTGGGCCACCCGCTGCACCCGGCGATGGTGCAGGTGCCGGTGGGCGCCTGGATCAGCGCCGCGGTGCTGGACCTGCTGCCCGGCCAGCGTCGCGCGGCCACCACCCTGGTCGCGCTCGGCACCGTGAGCGCCGTGCCGGCCGCCGTCGCCGGCCTGAACGACTGGGCGGCACTGGCCCGCGACCAGCGCCGGGTCGGGCTGGTGCACGCCGCCTCGAACACCGTCGGGCTGGCGCTGTACGCCGGCTCGCTCGCCGCCCGGCTCAACGGTCGGCACGGGACGGGGCGGGCGCTGGCGTACCTGGGGTTGAGCGCGGCGAGCATGGGCGCGTACATCGGCGGGCACCTGGCGTACAAGCAGGGCGCGCAGGTCAGCCAGAGCATCTCCGAACTGCACCGGATGAGCGACGAGTGGCAGGCGGTCGCCGATCTGGCCACGCTGCCGCAACGCCAGCTGGTCACCCGGGAGGTGGACGACGTCTCGGTGATCCTCTACCGGCACGGCGACGATGTCACCGTGATGCTGGAGCGCTGCCCGCACCAGAGCGGCCCGCTCGGCGAGGGCGAGGTGCAGGAGATCGACGGGCACGCCTGCGTGGTCTGCCCCTGGCACGGCTCGGCGTTCCGGCTCAACGGCGGTGAGGTCGTGCACGGGCCGTCCCCCAACGACCAGCAGATCCTGCCCACCCGGGTGGTCGACGGAGTCCTGCAGACGAAGCTTCCCTGACCCGCCCGACGTGCGAGGGCACGTGGCCGATATCCGCGCGTCGGGCGTACCCCGCTGGTCAGCCGCGGCGGTGCCGGCCGGAGTCGAGGGCCCGGGCGGCCGGACGGCGGCGCAGCCCCAGTACCGCACCGATCTGCGCGCCGACGATGCTGGCCACGGCGAGCACCGCCGAGACAGCCAGTGGACGGTTGAGCTTGTCGGCGGCGCCGGTGCGGGCGGCTCCCGCGGCCATCGCCGGGGCCTGCGCCGGCTGCTGGGCCTGCGGTGACTGGTCACCGGCCGGCCCTTGGGGGGCACCGGCCGGCCCGGCCGGCGCGCCCTCGGCCGCGGCCTGGCCGCCGGCGGTGCCGACCGGCCCACCGGCCATCTCACGCGACGGCCCGCCGGGCGAATCCGGCGCCTGCGGCGTGGCAGTCTCCACCGGCCCCGCCCCCGGTGCCTGCGGCGTGGCGGTCTGCGGGGCATCCGCCGGGGCGCTCGCCGACGGGCGCGGCGACGGCTTGCGGGGCGGCGTCGCCACCAGCCGGCCGGTCGCGTGCTCCCGGACGCCGTCGTCAGTCGCCTGCTCCGGTAGCCTGATGAGCTGGCCGGGGTGGATCCGGTCCGGGTCGGGCAGCCGGTTGAGCCGCGCCAGCTCCCGGAAGCGGTCGAAGTCGTCGAGGTAGCGCTCGGCCACCTCACCCAGGTAGTCGCCCTTAGCGACCCGGTAGACCGGCGAGGCCGTCGACCGCGCCGCCCGCAGCCCGGCGTCGTCCGGCGCCACGCCCTGCCGCTCCGCGCCGGCCGGCAGAACGCCGTGCGACGCGGGCGGAGCGCCGTGCGGTGCGGCCTGCGGGGCGACACCTGCCGGCGCGGCGAGTGACCCGCTCGCGGCCATCGCCGGGTACGCCGAGCCGGCCGCCGGGTACGCCACGGCGGTGGCCGCGGTGGCCGCCGGGGCCGCCGCGAGGAGCAGGGCCACCGACCCCACCAGCGCCGCCGCCGCCCGCTGCTGTCGACTCAGCCCGGGCAGTCGGGGCGCCGGCCGCCGTGCCGCCGCCGCCCCCAGCTCCACCAGTACGGAGAAAGCGAAGCTCGCCCAGCCGAGCCAGCCGACCACCGCCAACGCCCGCAGGAAGAGTCGACCGTCGTCCCGGCTGGTCAACGTGGCGCCCACCTCGGCAAGGGTGGGCAGCTGGTCGGGGAGCGGGTTGCCGGCGAAGGCGAGCAGCGCCACCGGCGCACCCACCAGCAAGGCGATCAGCACGACCAGCGAGCCGAAGCCGGTGAGCAACTGCCCGGTCCGCCGGACGGCGGAGCCACGCGGTGCGGTCATGGCGAGGTTCCTTCCTACGGTGCCTCGGTGATGGCCCGTGCGGTGGCCTCACCCGTGACGGTGACGGAGCTGTCCATGCCGAACAGGCCGAGCATGTGCCGGCGGTAGGTGACGTCGACCTCCACCTGGATCTGCTTCTCGCCGCCGACCACCGGAAAGCCGACCCGGTGCCCGGTCGCGCCCGCCGTAGAGAGGTAGTCCCGTACGGCGGCCCGGGCGTCGGCCTCGTCGATCTCCTTCGGGCCGCCCGCGATCGCCCCGGCCCGGTCGACGGCCTGCCCACCGCTGCGGGCGGCCTCGGCGGCGAGATTGTCGGCGCGCTGCAACGACCGGAGCTGGCCGGCGCCGTCGTACGCGACGCCGATGATCGCCAGTACGCCGAACATGGCGACGGCCAGGAAGAGGCTTACCCGCCCGGCGTCGCGCCGCGTGTCGGGGACGTTCACCCACGGCTCCGGTAGCGGTCCAGCGGCGAGGTGAAGCTCGCCGACACGGTGGTGCGCAACGGCATCCCGGGCATCGCCGGCATCGCCAGGTCGGCGTGGGAGACGACACAGGTCACCGAGACGGTCACGCTCGCCGGCTCGCCGGCTCGGCTGCGGTACGCGGCGTCGAAGTTGGTCGCCTGGCCGCCGACCGAGCCGCTGAGGGCGATCCGGGGGGCGGCAGAGCAGTTCAGGCCCCGCCAGCCGAGCTGCCGGCGGGCCGCGTCCCGGGCCGCCTCGCGGGCGGTGCCGGCGTCCCGGGAGATCGAGGCGGCCCGGGCGGCGTCGTGGGCCGCGGACTCGACCGCCTCGTCGGCGACGGCGGTCCGCCCGGTCACCCCGGCGAGCACGATCAGCGCGATGAAGGCGGGGGCGAGCACGGCCACCTCCACCGAGACGGAGCCCCGCCCACGGTCCACGGTGGCGGTCACGGGTTGGTCCACCGTTCGACGGTGCCGTGCGCGGTCTGCCGCACCTCGAAGCTCACGCCGGGTACGACGGAGAGGGACCGGCCGGTGACCGTGCAGGTCACGTCGGTGGCGCTGGTGACGCAGCTGGGTTCTCCACCGACCAGCCAGTCACCGGCGGCGCGCAGGAAGCCGGCGGCCCGGGCCTCGCCCGCCCCGGCCGGAGCCTGGAGCGTCCGCTGCGCGTTGACCCCGCTCTGCGCCGCGTGCAGCGCGGTCGACCGGGCCACGAACCAGACCGCGACCTGCACGGAGGCGAAGAGCAGCACCAGCACCGCCGGCATCACGACGGCCAGCTCCACCGGGTTCGCGCCCCGGTCCGTACCCCCGGCGGTGAGGCGGCGGCGGACGGCCAGGCCCGCCCGGAGGCCGGGTCGGTCCGGGCGCGGCGCACGGGTGAGCGCGTCCCGGGGCCGGGCGGTGGGAGCCGCCCGAGCCCGGCACGCGGCCGGGAGAGCCGAGAGCGTCACTTGCCCGGGATGCTCTTCATCCAGCTCTCGGCCTTCTGGAGCACCAGGCCGGTGACCGCGGTGGCCGCGACCACCAGGCCGGCGATGATCACCGCGGTGGGCACCGGGCTGTCGCCCCGGTCCGACTCGCGGCGCAGCCGGGACAGCCGCTCCACCGCGGCGACGTAGAAGAACGTGAACATGTGCATGGGGAGGGCTCCTCACAGACGGGCGACGAAGGGGTAGATGATGAAGCCGAGCAGGACGAAGACCAGCAGCGATCCGGGAATGTCGAGCCGGCTGGTGATCCCCTCGGCCCGGGTCAGGTTGTCGGTGCGGATCTGGTCCCGCAGCGAGTCGGCGCGGCTGCGCAGCGTCTCGTGCACCTGCGCGCCCTCGCTGCCCGAGTTCCGCATGATCGCGCCCACGTCGCCCAGCTCGGCGATGCCGATCCGGTCGGCCAGCTCCTGCAACTCGTCCCAGGGGGAGTGCATCTGCAACTGCGCGATCCGCAGCGACTCCCGGATCCGGTCGAACACCCAGCCGTCGCAGACCGTCGCCGCGCGTTCCAGGGACTGCACCGGGCCGTGCGCCGCCGACAGCTGCAACGCCACCAGATCCAGGTAGGTGCAGACGGCCTGGCGGAACTCGTCCCGGGCGGCGTCCGCCTTCGCCAGCACCGCCCGGTGGGCCAGCAGCGCGCAGAGCAGCGCCATCCCGATGCTGCCCAGCACCGGCACGACCACCGGCAGTCGCATCCCGCCGAGGAAGAGCAGCGCGCCGAGCACGGTCGGGGTGGCCAGCCCGACCAGGGCGGACAGCAGCACCGACAGGGCGTACTGCTCGGGGGTCCGGTCGATCAGGGCGAGCTGGCGGTGCGGCGGGCTCAGCCAGCGGGCGAGACCACCCAACCAGTCCAGCCCACGCGAACGGGCCGCCGTGCCGGGCGGCTGGTGCAGCCGCCGCAGCGCCGGGCCGAGCGCCGGGGACGCCGGCAGCGCCTCCCGGACCAGCAGGAACACGCCCCAGCCGATCCCCGCGCCACTGAGCACGGCGATCGCGAGGTGCCAGTTGAGCGTCACGCGACCGCCTCCTCCGGGTCGGGCGCGGGCAGGAAACGGGCCGGCGGCGGGGGCTGGCTCATCGACCGCACCCAGACCAGCAGCCCGACGAAGGCCGCACCGAGCACCGCCATCACCAACTGCCCGACGACCGTGCCGTACGGGCGGATGTAGTCGGTGTTCAGCAGCCCGTACGCGAGGACCACCAGGGTCATCCCGGTGAGGAACCGGACGGCGAACCTCGGCTGGGTGCGTTTCGCCTCCACCTCGCGTCGGGTGGCCACCTCGGCGGCGGCGGCCGAGGCGATCGCCCCGAGCACGTCACCGAGGCGCTCGCCGCGGTCGGTCAGGTGCAGGATCAGCGCGGCCACCACCTGGTCACAGACCGGATCGCCGATGTCGTCGGCGAAGGCGAGCAGCGCGGCGCGGGCCGTCCAGCCGGCCTGGAGCCGGGCCGCGAGCAGGCGTACCTCATCCTGGATCTCCTCCGGGACGGTGGCGATGGTGTTGACGATCGCCGCCTGGAGGCCCTGCCCGGTGGCGGAGACGTCCTTGAGCCGTCGGGTCCACTCGCCGACCGCCTCGACCCGGGCGATCGCCCGCTCCTCGGCCTTGCCGACCGCGAACAGCCAGGGCACGCCCGGCACCGCCGCGGCCACGATCAGGCCCACCACCGGCAGCCCGGTGAGCAGAAAGGCCAGCGCCCCGGACCCCGCCGCCACCGCCAGTCGGGCCCGGTGGATCCGCCGCTCCCGCCGGCCGGGGCCCGGGCCGGGCCAGAACCGGCGCAGGCCACGACCGGCGCCGGGGCGGGACCGGGCGGGCGCGCGGGTGCCGGTGAGCGCGACCACGGCGAGCACCAGCCCCGCCACGCAGGCCGCGCCGGAGACGACGGCGATCAGCTCGACGGGGCTCATCGCCGGACCACCGGGCCGAGACGGCTGTGCCGGGGGCGCCTCCACGCGCCGGCGCCGGCCTCGATGAACCGGCTGAGCAGCCGGGCGTCGTACCCGACCCGCAGGAGCTGGTCACGGATTCGTTCGGGCAGGTGGCGGGGGACGGCCCGGCCGTCCGGGCCGGGGCCGAAGACGCTGGTGGTGACGATCCGGCTGCCCTCGCCGACCCCGATCACCTCCTCGACGTGGGAGACGAAGCGGTGCTTGCGCCCGCCGATCGCGGTCTCGTCCTCGACGGTCACGTAGACGATCAGGTCGAGGGCGTTGCCGGCCATCCGGCGGGCCTGGTCGACCGTCATCTCCCGGCCGTGGGCCAGCGCCAGCTCGATGATCCGTTCGCTGACCCCGGCCGGGGTACGGGCGTGGATGGTGCACATCGACCCGCGGCTGGTCGTCATCGCCTGGAGCATCGGCACGATCTCCCGGGACCGCACCTCACCCACGATGATCCGCAGCACGCCCATCCGCAGCGACAGTGGAATGAGGTCGGCGATGCTCACCTCGCCGGCGGGCCGGCCGTCCAGACCGCGCTCGCCGTGCCCCTCCCGGGCTTCGAAGCTCATCACCGCCCGGTGCTTGTGCCCGCGCCGGGCGGGCAGCAGCTCCCGGCTCTCCTCCAGCAGCACGTACGGCTCGTCCGGCGGAATCTCGTCCATCAGCGCCCTGATTACGGTGGTCTTTCCCGCTCCGGCCAGCCCGGCGACCATGATGTTCAGCCCGGCCCGCATCGAGGCGCGCAGAAAGTCCCGCAGCAACGGGTCGATCATCTCGTCCAGGTCGGGGCGGGTGCCGCAGATGTCCTCCAGGCTGACGTCCAGGGTGTTGTGCTTGCGGATCACCGCGTACGGGCGGTGGCTGACCAGAAAGACCGCCGCGAGTCGACTGCCGTCGGGCAGTTGCAGGTCCAGCGTCGGTTTCGACGTCGACAGGGACCGCTCGGTGGCTCCGGCCCGACGGGCCGCCGCCTGGAGGATCTCCACCAGTTCCTCGTCGCTGTCGGCGATCGGTTCGGCCCAGTCGACGCCGCCGCCGTGCCGGGTGACGCGCACCTGGTCGCAGCCGAGGATGTGCACCTCCTCGATGGTGTCGTCCACCAGCAGTGTCTGGAGTCGACCCAGGCCGACCAGCTCGGCGGTGACCTGGTCGAGCAGGAGCCGTTCCTCGTCGGCGCTGAGCGGAGTACCGGCGCGGCGTACCGAGTCGGCGTAGCCGGAGACGACGGCGACCGCGAGCCGGGCCCGCTCGACCTCCTCGGCGTTCGCGTCGAACTCCCGGCCCCGCTGCCAGTGGGTGAGCCGTTCGCTCAGCTCGCGGCGCAGCTCGCGGACCACCGCGAAGTCCACCCTGGGC
>NZ_SMKN01000174.1 GCF_004348675.1 Micromonospora sp. KC606
GGCGTCGGGGGGCGGACGGTGGCTCCCCGGGCCGGTGGCGAAGCGGGTCGTCCCCGCTCCGCCACCGGTCACCGCGAGGTCAGGACTTGAAGGCCTTCTCGGCTTCCTTGACCGCCTCGGCCCAGGCGGCGTCCGGCTTCAGGGTCTTGTTCTCCACCCGGCGGATGACATTCTCCACCGCGACCCGGGTCGGGCCGTTCTTCTTGCCCAGGTACTGCGGGGTCAGGCCCTGTGCCATCTTCGGAAAGATCTGACCGACCGGGGCGTCGTTGAAGAACGGGTTCTTGAACTCGGCGATCGCCGGGTCGGAGTAGAGCGCCGGCTGCGACGGCAGGTTGCCGACCTTCTTGAAGATCTCAATCTGCTGCTCCGGCTGGACGAGCCACTCCAACAGCTTGTACGCCTCGTCGGTGTGCTTGCTCTGCTTGGGGATGGTGAGGAAGGACCCACCCCAGTTGCCGCCGCCGCCGGGCACCGCCGCGATGTCCCACTTGCCCTCGGTGCCGGGGGCGGTGTCCTTGATGTGGCCGAGCATCCACGCCGGGCAGGCGAGAACGGCGAAGGCGCCGCTGGTGAAGCCCTTGTCCCAGTCGGCCTGGAAGCTGATCAGGTTGGCCGAGATGCCGGCCTGGATGGCCTTGACCGTGTAGTCGAAGGCGATCTTCGGACCCTGCTCCATCTGGAGCTGTTCCTGGTCGTTGTAGAAGCCGCCCGGCTGCTGACCCAGGACCGGGTTGAACAGGTTGGTGCCCGCGTCGATGAACTTCTTGTTGGTCTTGGTGGTGTACTGCTGGCCGACCTCGATGAACTTGTCCCAGGTGGGCCAGAGGGCGGAGACCTGGTCCCGGTCGGTGGGCAGCCCGGCGGCCTTGAACAGGTCCGTGCGGTAGCACATGGCCAGACCGCCGACGTCGGTGCCGAGGCCGATCTGGGTCTTGCCGTCGGCGGACAGCGACTGCTTCCACTTCCACGGCAGGTACTTGCTCTCGTAGGAGCCGGCGCCCTTGTCGAGCAGGTTGACGAACTTGTCGGACTGGCTGCGGAACTGGACCATGAAGCCCTCGTCGACGGCCGCGATGTCCGCCGCGCCGTTGCCCGCCACCAGCTTCTTCTGCAGGTCCTCGTGCTGGGCGTTGTACTCGCCGGAGTTGAGCTGGATGCGGACGGTGGGGTTGGCGGCCTCGTACTTGGCCTTCAGGTCCTGGAGGCCGAAGTCGCCCCAGAAGTTGACTTTCAGCGTGACGACGTCTCCGGAGCTGGCGTCGCTGGTGGTGCTTCTACCGCTGCAGCCGGCGACCATGAGCAGGCCGACGGCACCCGCCGTCGCCGCGCGGGCCCAGTGCTTCCAGGACCGTTTCATGCCATCCTCCGCACCAAATGGGAACGCTCCCGACATCGAGAAACGTTGACTGAACCGGATAAGTGAGGCCACCGTACGGGCCACCCCGGGCACTGTCAACGATCGATCAAAGCCGTGGCCCACCCGCAACCTGCGCGCACCCTCGGAAGCGCAAGCATGCGTGGTAGAGCGCTCTCTCCCGAAGCACGCCACGAGGACTGACGGGACAGCGAACGGCAGTGGAGGTCGTACGCTTAACCGCGCAAGTAACCGTTCCGGGAACGGCCCACGCCCGCCGCCCGATGATCATCTGCGGGGCGGGCGCGGGTAGCGTGAGGGCGGCCGGTGGACCGGCGCCGTGAGAGCCGGCCCGCACGGGCCGTGAGGATTGAGGAGCACGCCGGTGAAGCGGCCGACCATCGCCGACGTCGCCCGACGCGCCGGGGTGTCCAAGGGCGCGGTGTCGTACGCGCTGAACGGACAGCCAGGGGTCTCGGAGGCCACCCGCCAACGGATCCTGGCCATCGCCGCCGAGATCGGCTTCAGCCCGAGCAGCGCCGCCCGCGCGCTCTCCGGCGCGACCGCCGACGCCGTCGGCCTGGCCCTCTGCCGGCCGGCCCGGATACTGGGCATCGAGCCGTTCTTCATGGAACTGATCAGTGGCGTCGAGGCCGAACTCTCCGCCCGTTCGTACGCGCTGACCCTTCAGGTGGTGGCCGACCAGGAGGCGGAGATCGCGGTCTACCGGCGCTGGTGGGCCGAGCGGCGGGTGGACGGCGTCTTCGTCTGCGACCTGCGCACCGACGACCCCCGCGTCCCAGCGCTGGAGCAGCTGCAGCTGCCGGCCGTGGTGATCGGCGGCCCCGGCCACACCGGGAACCTGACCAGCGTCTGGTCCGACGACGCGGCGGCGCTGGTGGAGACGGTGGAGTATCTGGTCGCGCTGGGACACCGACGGATCGCCCGGGTGGGCGGGCTGCCCTCGCTGCTGCACACCGAGATCCGCGCCGACGCGTTCGGCGAGGTGTGCCGGCGACTCGGGCTCGACGGGGCGGTCACCGTGTGGTCGGACTACACCGGCGAGGAGGGGGCCCGAGCCACCCGCCGGCTGCTCAGCTCCGCCACCCGCCCGACGGCGATCATCTACGACAACGACGTGATGGCGATCGCCGGGCTCTCGGTGGCGCAGGAGATGGGGCTGACCGTCCCCGGCGACCTGTCGATCGTGGCCTGGGACGACTCCCCGCTCTGCCAGCTCGTGCACCCGCCGTTGACCGCGCTCGGGCGGGACATCCCGGCGTACGGCGCGCACGCCGCCCGGCAGCTGCTCGCGGTCATCGCCGGCGAGCCGGTGACCGGGGTCCAGGACGAGACGGCTCACCTCACGCCGCGCGGCAGTACCGCTCCGCCCCGGGAGAGGTGAACCGGTTCAGCGCACGGCTGCTCCGGGTCGGTCAGCGGGACGCCGAGGGGAACTCCGCGAAGAACGCCTCCACCCGCTCGGCGGTGACCGGTCGGGCCAGAGCGAACCCTTGGCCGTACCGGCACCCGGCGCGATGGGCCCGCTCGACATCGGCGTCGGACTCCAGCCCCTCCCCCACCACTGCCAGGCCGAGCCGCTCGCCCAGGCTCACCACCACGTCGATCAGTGGCCGGCCCGGCCCGTCCGGCGCCGCCACCACCTGCGGCCGGACCTTGAGCAGGTCGATCGGAAGCCGGCGGAGCTGGGCCAGAGACGACTGCTCGGCCCGGAACCCGTCCAACGCGGTCCGTACCCCCAGCGATCGCAGCCCGGCCAGTCGGGCCACCACCGTGGGCAGCTCGGCACCGAGCCGGTGCTCGGCCAGCTCGACCACCAGCCGGTCGGCCGGTACGCCGTGGGCGGCCAGGACCGCAGCCACCCCGGGCAGGAAATCCGGTGCCAGCAGCTCCCTGGGTGTCACGTTGACCGCCATCCAGAACCGCCGGCCCCCGGCCGACCACTCGGCGAGCTGCCGGCAGGCCCGCTTCAGCACCCACTGCCCCAACTCGCCGACGAGATCCAGATCCTCCGCCACCGGCAGCAGCTCGGCCGGCAGCACGGTGCCCAGCACCGGGCTGCGCCAGCGCAGCAGCGCCTCCGCGCCGACCGGCAGCCGGTCGGCCAGCCCGAGCACCGGCTGGAAGACCAGGTCCAGCTCGCCGCGGGCGACCGCGCCGGGCAACTCCCGTTCCAGGTCCAGTCGGCGAACCAGTTGCTCCTCCAGGTAGGCGTCGTACCACTCCACCCGGTTGTGGCCGAGTTGCGCCGCCCGCCGCCGGGCCAGGTCCGCCTGGCGCAGCGCGTCCTCCGGGCCGGCTCCGGCCAGTTCCGCCAGGCCGACGCTCACCCGTAACCGGATCATCTCCCCGGGCACCGGGCAGGGCTCGGCCAGCGCGGCCGCCAGCCGGTCGCCCAGCGCGTACGCCGGGACCGGCCCGAGGTCGCTGACCACGGCGAACTCATCCCCGGCGACCCGGGCCACCAGGTCACCCGGACCCACCACGTCGCGCAGCCGGCGGACCGCGGTGCGCAGCACCGCCTCCCCCGCCGTCGACCCGGACCGCTCGGCGACCGCGCCGAGATCGTGCAGGTCGACCAGGAGCAACGCCCCCGGCTCCGACCGTCGCTCACCCAGCACCCGGACCAGTTCGCGGCGGTTGGCCAGGCCGGTGGTCTGGTCCACCGCGGCCAGCCGGCGCAACTCCCGCTCCAGCCGGCGGCGCTCACCGATGTCGCGCACGTGCAGCACCACCGCGTCGACCTCGGGCACCCCGCGCTGGTCGCTCACCGTCGCCTCGGTCTCCCGCCAGCCACCGTCGCCGGTGCTCATCCGGGCCACCAGGAGCGGCGGTCGGGCGGCGGCCGGGTCGGTGAGCTGGCGCAGCGCGGCGGGCGCGTCGTCGGGATGCAGCAGGTCGGCGAGGGGTCGGCCGCGCACCTCGTCGTCGCGCAGCCCGAACCAGCGCGGCCCGGCCGCGGAGAGCCACCGGACCCGCAGCTCGTCGTCAAGGATCAGGATCAGGTCACGGCCGCCGGCGATCAACGCCCGGAAATGGGCCTCCCTGGCGGCCAGCCGCCGGGCCTGGTCCCGGTTGTCCGCCGCGGTGATCAGCTCCCGGGCGACCAGCGGCGGGATCACCGCGAGCCCGAGCAGGACGGCCGTCGGGGTGAAGTCGCCGACAGCCCACAGGTGGTGCCCGGCGGCGAGGGCCGCCACCGCGGCCGGGGCGGTCACCCGGGGCCAGACCGGGGCGGGCCCGCCGCCGAGCGGCGGGTCGCCGGCCGCCACCCAAGCCGCCCCGGTGGCGGTGAGCAGCACGCCCGCCAACAGGAACGGCACCACCGTCAGGGTGGCCTGCTGCGGCGCCCGGTAGCTCGACAGCACCACCAGGTTGGCCAGACCGAGCAGCGTGGCCGCCGCGCCGACCCGGCACAACGCCGCGCCGGGCCGTCGCCGCCGATCGGCGAGCGCGCTCACCAGCAGGCCGGCCAGCCCCAACGCGCCGGCCACCGTGACCACCCGGACCAGCGCCGGCACCTCGCCCGGCGGGAGCAGCACCCATCCGGCAAAGACCAGCGCGGTGCCGAGCCCGGCCATGTCGACGCCGCGTCGCAGCCGGGCCCGGGCGGCCAGCCGGGCGTGACCGGGGAGGGTGAGCAGGCCGCCGGCGTAACTGACAGCCGCGGCGAGCAGGCCGGCGGCGGCAACCTCCGGGCGGTGCGGCGGGGCGGCCAGCGGGAGGACTGCCACGGTCAGGCCGACGACCAGGACGGCGGCGTCGAGCTGGGCGGCGGCCCGCCGGCACCGCCGGGCCCGCCGGCTGCGACCGCCGACGGCAGCCAGCCGGGACAGTCGGAGCCCGGCCAGGGCACAGCCGCCCGCGCCGGCCAGGGTGGCGGCGGCCAGCGGCGGGAGCGCGCCGGCCAGGGCTGCCGCCACCAGCAGCGTGGTCGCCCCCAGCAGGGCGGCCAGCGCGGGCGACGGTCGACGGACGAGGTACGCGAGTGGCACGGCGGTCGCCTTCGTGAGGGGGGCACGGGGCGGTGCGGCGATGCGTGACAGCGACGGATATCCGACACACGTCACCCCCTGAACGACCGCCGCATCCCCCGGTTACGCCTTGTCGCGCGTGACCCGCGTCACTCCACCATGGCGGCGGTCACCGTCGACTCGCCCGCCCCTGCTCGACACCGGCCGAGGTGGGATCATCGGAGGGTGAGTCGCGCCAGCATCATCCGCTTCCGGTACCACCAGGCCATCCTGGTGGCGGCCATCGTCGCCGTGGTCGGCGCGCTGCCGCTGGCCACCGCCGCCTGGTACCTGCTGCCGGTGCTGCTCGTACCGCTGGCCGTCGCGTTCTGGGGGTGGCGGGCCGGCACCGACGCCGACGCGGGCGAGCTGCGGCTGCGCGCGCTCGCCGGCGAACGGCGTATCCGGTGGGACCAGATCGTCGAGCTGGCCGCCGACCCACGCGGCCGGGCGGTCGCCCGCCTCGACGACGGGCAGCAGGTCGTCCTGCCCGCGGTCCGCCGCACCGACCTGCCCCGGCTCGTGGCGGTGACCGGGCAGCACCTGCCCGACGCCCGCTGACCGGCGATCAGTACCCGTCGACCACCGTGTTCACCAGGGGCTCCCCCGCCGCGAACCGGCGCAGCTGCTCCCCGACCAGGCGGTACGCCCGGGGCAGCAGCCCGCGCACCGAGCCGGCGACGTGCGGGGTCAACAAAACGTTCGGCAGCTCCCAGAGCGGGTGCCCGGCCGGCAACGGCTCCGGGTCGGTCACGTCCAGCGCGGCCCGCAGCCGGCCGCTGGCCAGCTCGGCGACCAGCGCGTCCGTGCGGGTCACCGGGCCCCGTGCG
Source organism: Micromonospora sp. KC606 (assembly GCF_004348675.1). Classification (GTDB taxonomy): domain Bacteria; phylum Actinomycetota; class Actinomycetes; order Mycobacteriales; family Micromonosporaceae; genus Micromonospora. The sequence continues at coordinate 6,222 of NZ_SMKN01000174.1, forward strand.
GCGTTGACCAGCAGCGCCCCGTTTCGCATCGCGGCCAGGAACCGCTCGTCGACCATCCCCCGGGTGGCCTCGGTCAACGGCACCAGCAGCACCACCACGTCGGCCGCGGGCAGCAGCCGCGGCAGGTCGTCGACGGCGTGCACCCCCTCGGCGGGGCGGGCGGTCCGGGCGACCAGGGTGAACTCGACATCGAACGGGGCCAGCCGGGCCCGGACCGCCGCGCCGATCGAACCCGCGCCGACGATCAGCACCCGTTTGCCAATCAGTTCGTCGGTCGGTGCGACGTCGCCGAACGCCCACTCGCCGCGCGCCTGCGCCCGAACCATCGCGGGGAAGTTCCGCACGTGGGCCAGGATCGCGGTGACCACCCACTCGGCGGTGCCGGCGTCGTGCACGCCCCGCGCGTCGCAGAGCGTGACGCCGCCCGGGACACGGCCGATCCAGGCGTCCGCACCGGCGGAGAGGAGCTGCACCACCGCCACGTCGGGCAGCCGCTCCAGCATCGTCGTGACGTCCCCGGCCACCAGGAACGGCGGCACCCAGAACCGGACGCCGGCCGGGTCCGACGGCGGCGCCGGATCCGTCCAGGGCTCGACGGTGACGCCCGAGGGCACCTCGCCGAGCAGTTCGACGCCGGTCGGGTGGGGGATCCATACCTTCACGACCGCCGACGATAGCGGCCCCGACGCGGTCGGGTCCGGCAACCAGGGCCTCCCGGGGAAACACCCCCGTGGCGCCGGCGCCGCCGGCGGGGGTATGAACGATCGCCGGGACGCCGGACGGCGTACCATGCCGCCACGGACAGGAGGCCGATGACCGAGCGATCCCCGGAACCCGACCGGCCGGCCGCTGTGGGCATTCCCGCGCTCCGTGACCCGGCCCGGCTCCGATCGCTGGCCGACACCGGCCTCGACGCCGCCCCTGACGAGGCCTTCGACCGATTCGCCCGGCTGGTCGGCGACCTGCTGGAGGCGCCGGTCGCGCTGGTCTCCCTGGTCGGCGCCGACCGGCAGTTCTTCCCCGGCGCGGTCGGCCTGCCCGAGCCGTGGGCCGGCCGCCGAGAGACCCCGTTGGACCGTTCCTTCTGCCAGCACGTGGTCGACATCGCGATCCCGATGGTGCTGCCGGACGCCCGGCTCCACCCCCGGGTCCGGCGGAACCTCGCCATCCCCGAGCTGGGGCTGGTCGCGTACGCGGGTGTTCCGCTGACCGACCTCGACGGTCGGGTGCTCGGTGCGCTCTGCGCGATCGACCACAGGCCCCGGGCGTGGACTGCCCCCCAGTTGCGGACCCTCGCCGACCTGGCCGCCGCCTGCTCGTCCGAGCTGCGGCTGCGCATCGCGCTGGACGGCGCCGAGGAGGCGCGGCGCCGCGCCGAGGAGGCGCACAACCGGCTGGAACTGCTCCACGGGCTGACCGAGACCCTCGCCGGCACCCTGGACGTCGACACGGCCGTCCGCCGGCTGGCCGACGCGGTGGTGCCGCTGCTGGCCGACTGGGCGCTGGTGACGCTGGTGGACCGGGCCGGAAAGCCGCGCCGGGCCACCGGTGTGCACCGGGATCCGTCCCGGGCCGCCGAGGTGGCCCGGTTCGCCCATCTGGTGACCACGCGCCTGGATCCCGACTCGGTCATCCGGAGGGTGTTGCGCACCGGACAGCCGGTGCTCGGCGGCGCGGACGACGCCGGGCGGGACGTCGGTGAGCCGGAGCTGGGCGCGCTGGCCGCCCGGCTCGGTTTCGCCGCCCACCTCACGGTGCCGGTGCCGGCGCCCGGCGCGGGTGTCATCGGGAGCATCAGCCTGGTCGGCGGCCCGGACCGGCGGCCCTTCGACGAGCGCGACCTGCGGACCGCCGTGGAGGTCGGGCGCCGGGCCGGGCAGGCGGTCGGCAACATCTGGATGTACGGCGAGCAGCGGCACGTCGCCGAGGTGCTCCAGCACAGCATGTTGCCCCGGCTGCCGGAGCACCCGGCGGTGGAGCTGGCCGCCCGCTACCAGCCAGTGGCGGACCGGGTCGAGGTGGGCGGCGACTGGTACGACGCCTTCGTGCAGCCCGACGGCGACCTGATGATGGCCATCGGGGACGTCGCCGGACACGACATCGAGGCCGCCGCGACCATGGGTCAGCTACGCAACCTGGTGCGGGGCAATGCCTTCGGCCGGACCGACCCGGTGCACGAGCAGATGAGCCGGTTGGACGCGACGATCGCGGGGCTGCGCATCCCCACCGCCGCTACGGCGACCCTGGCCCGGCTGAGCCGCACCCCCGGCGGTCTGGCGGTCACCTGGTGCAACGCCGGTCACCCGCCGCCGCTGCTGGTCACCGCCGACGGCGCGGTGCACAACCTGGACGGCCGGCACGAGCCGCTGCTCGGGCTCACCCGCCCCTTCCCGCGCAGCAGCCGCACGGTGCTGCTCGACGAGGGGGACACCCTGCTGCTCTACACCGACGGGCTGGTGGAACGCCGCGACCGTCCGATCGACGAGACGCTGGCGGAGCTGGTGGACCGGCTCGCTGGCAGCTCCAAGCTGCCGCTCGACGACCTCTGCGACCTGCTGCTGCACAGCCCGCACCCGCGGGAGGACGACGTCGCGTTGCTCGCCGTCCGGGCCCGCTGAGGCGAACGGGGGCCGACCCGTGGTCCGGCACGGCCGGGTGACCGGATTCCGGGCTAGGCTGGGCCGGGTGAGCGCGCATCCCCCGTACCCCCGCCCCGGCCGCCATCGCGCGGCGCTGGCGGCGTCCTGCGCGGCGCTGCTGCTGACCACCTCCGGATGCAGCTTCGGCCCGCCGGACCCGGACCCGGCCGGCGAGCCGCCCAACCTGCCGACCCCCTCGGCCAGCGCCAGACCCGGTGGCGCCGGCCAGCAGGTCGTCGCCACCACGCTGGCCACCGGGCTGCGGGTGCCGTGGGGCATCGCCTTCCTGCCCGACGGCGGGGGCCTGGTGACGGAGCGGGACAGCGGCCGGATCCTCAAGATCGGCCCGGAGTCCGGCCCGGACGGGCTGCGGGTCGCCCCGGTGCAGACCATTCCGGACGTGGCCGCCGGCGGCGAGGCGGGGCTGCTCGGCATCGCCGTCTCGCCCTCGTACGCCAGGGACGAGACGGTCTTCGTCTACTACACCACCGAGCGGGACAACCGGGTCGCGAAACTGAAACTGGGCGGAAGCCCGACACCGATCCTCACCGGCATCCCGAGGGCACGCACACACGACGGCGGCGGGCTCGCCTTCGGCCCGGACGGGCAGCTCTACGTCAGCACCGGCGACGCCGGCGACCGGGAGTCCGCCCAGGACCGCGGGAACCTCGGCGGCAAGATCCTGCGGATCACCGCGGACGGCGCGCCGTCCCCCGGCAATCCGTTCCCCGGCTCGCCGGTCTGGTCGCTGGGTCACCGGAACGTGCAGGGGATGGCCTGGGACGCTGGCAAGCGGATGTACGCGACCGAGTTCGGCCAGAACACCTGGGACGAGATCAACCGGATCAACGCCGGCGGCAACTACGGCTGGCCGGTCGTCGAGGGTCAGGCCGGCACCGGGCAGCACGTCGACCCGATCGCGCAGTGGCGCACCTCGGAGGCGTCCTGCTCGGGTCTGACCTCGGTGCAGCGGTTGCTGGTCACCGCCTGCCTGCGCGGGCAGCGGCTCTGGGTGGTCGAGCTGACCGACACCGGCACCGTGCTCGGCCAGCCCCGCGAACTGCTGAGCGGCCGGTACGGCCGGCTGCGCGCGGTCGCCGCCGCGCCGGACGGCTCGGTGTGGGTCTCCACCTCCAACCACGACGGGCGGGGCCGGCCGACTCCGGAGGACGACCGTCTGCTGCGGCTGGTCTTCGGCGACGGGGGCGCCGGCCGCAGCTGATCCACTCCGGCGGACTGCCGAATCAGGCCCACTCAGCCGGGTTTGCCAAGATCCTGCGGTGGGCAGGTCAGAATCTCAGCATGGACGGTCAGGAGAACGAGCAGCGCGGGCCCCGGGACGAGACGACCCCGGCCCGACGTGAGCGTGCCCGATGGCCCCGGATCCGCGAAGCCGCCCGGTCGGGCCCGACCCGGCGGGCCGGTGTGGTCGCCGCCGTGCTACTCGTCGCCCTTCTCGGCGCGATGATCGGGGTGCTGGCCGGCGGCCGGGTCTACACCGACATCGGGCCGTTCCGGGCCGACCTGACGCTCACCCCGGCGGTCGACGGCCACACCACCGTCGACATACCGCCGCTGGGCGCCCTGCAACTCGACAGCCACGACGGGCCGACCCACCTGACCGTCGGGCTCGGCGCGCTCGACCAGCGCAGGACCGAGGCGCTGATCGACGACCCGGCGAGCCTCAGCCGGGCCAGCCAGTCAGCCGTCTCCGACGTCCGCAACGGAGTGATCCGGCTCGCCCTGCGCACCCTCGGCGCGGTCGTGCTGGTCACCCTGGTGCTGGCGGCGCTGATCTTCCGCAACGTGCGGCGTACCGCCTGGTCGGCGGGGCTCGCCCTGGCGATGACCGCCGGGAGTCTGGGGCTGGCCGCCGGCAGTCTGCGCCCCGAGTCGATCGAGGAGCCACGGTACGAGGGCCTGCTGGTCAACGCCCCAGCGATCGTCGGTGACGCACGGCGGATCGCCAACGACTACACGAAGTACGCCGAGCAGCTGCAACGCGTGGTGGCCAACGTCAGCAAGCTCTACACGACGGTAGCCGCGCTGCCGGTCTACGAGCCCGCGTCGGACACCACCCGGGTGCTGCACGTCTCCGACATGCACCTCAATCCCACCGGCTGGCAGCTGATCCGCACCGTGGTGGAACAGTTCGACATCGACGTGGTGATCGACACCGGTGACCTCACCGACTGGGGCAGCGAGCCGGAGGCGTCGTACGTCGGCGCGATCGGGGTGCTGAAGAAGCCGTACGTCTACATCCGGGGCAACCACGACTCGGTCCGTACGGCGGCTGCGGTGGCCCGCCAGCCCAACGCGATCGTGCTGAACAACTCGACCACCACCGTCGCCGGGCTGACCATCGCCGGCATCGGCGACCCTCGGTTCACGCCCGACAAGGAGACCTCACCGGCCGGTAGCGGGCTCACCAGGGAGGTTGCCGACCAGGTCATCGGGACCGGTGAGCAGCTCGCCGAAACGGTGCGGAAGTCGCCCCGGCCCGTCGACATCGCCCTGGTTCACGATCCGGCCTCGGCGGGCCCACTTTCGGGCACCTGCCCGCTGGTTCTCGCCGGGCACACCCACAACCGGCAGGTGTCGAAGCTGCCCCAGGAGCCCGGCCAGCAGCCCACCCTGCTCATGGTGGAGGGCTCCACGGGCGGCGCCGGGCTCCGCGGTCTGGAGGGTGAGAAGCCGACCCCGCAACGTGCGGCGTACCGCCTGGTCGGCGGGGCTCGCCCTGGCGATGACCGCCGGGAGTCTGGGGCTGGCCGCCGGCAGTCTGCGCCCCGAGTCGATCGAGGAGCCACGGTACGAGGGCCTGCTG
>NZ_SMKN01000175.1 GCF_004348675.1 Micromonospora sp. KC606
GGGCGGGACCGCAGGTGGGTGTGCAGCACGTCACTGAGGCCGTCCAGCCCGGTGGTCGAGTGCACGGCGTACAGCAGCGGGGTGGCGTACTCCTCGCCGGGGCCGAGGACGATCTCGCCGGGGGCGAGCAGCTCGCCGCCGCCGAGGGTGGAGTCGCCGGTGGGCCGGCGTTCGGCGACGGTGACGTGGTCGCCGCTCCAGGCGGTGTGTGCCGCCCAGAGCTCGCCGTGGCCGAAGCCGAAACCGGCGGTGCCCGCCACCAGCAGCAGTGTCGCGTCGTGCCCGGTGCGGCCGTGCCGGCCCTCGCGCACCCAGGCGCCCATCGGCCACGGGTGCCGCTGCGGGGCGCGTTCCCGGCACCAGCGGCCGGTGAGGTCGAGCAGTTCGGTGGCGACCGCCGGCACCGGCAGTACCGGGGTCAGCTCCCGCAGCTCGTAGGAGGAGTCGCCGTCGTTGCGCAGCCGGTGCCGCAGCGTCAGCAGCCCCGTCGGGTCGAGGGTGACCTCGATGGTGAGCGACAGCCCGGCGGCGGGGTCCGAGGCCCGCACGGTCACCCGTGCGGCGCCGGTCCCGCCGTGGCCCCGCGCCCCGTCGGGTACGCGCACCGCCTCCCCGTCGTGGGCCGGGCGACCCGGTTCGGGGCCGGCGTCGTCCACGTCGAGGGCGTCGAGGCGGAAGGCGGTCGACCAGTCCCGGCCGTCGCGGTGGCCGGCCAGCCCGGGCCGGCCGCCCCAGCCGGCGCTCGCCTCGGGCAGCAGCGACAGCACGGCCGGCTGGTCGAAGGTGCTCGGCGGCACCGGCGGGACGGTCGCGGCGGCCAGGGCGGGCAGGTCGGCGGCGGGCAGCGGGCCCAGGTCGGTGCCCCAGTGCAGCACTCGGGGCAGGCCGGGGCCGCGCGCGTCCAGCACCAGGCTGGTCCGCGCGCGGCGCAGGTGGACGATGGTCATCCCTTGGATGCTCCCAGGGTCAGGCCTCGGACGAACTGCTTCTGCAACAGGAAGAAGACGACCAGGGTGGGGATGGCGACCAGCACCGAGCCGGCCGAGACGAGGTTGTTGTCGGTGAAGAACTCGCCGCGCAGGTTGTTCAGCGAGCTGGTCACCGGGAACTTGTCGCCGGTGCGCATCAGCACGGTGGCCCAGAAGAACTCGTTGTAGATCCAGGTCACCTCCAGGGTCGCCAGCGCGGCCAGTGCCGGCCGGCACAGCGGCATCGTCACCTGCCAGTACTGCCGCCAGATGCTGGCGCCGTCGACCATCGCCGCCTCGTACAACTCGCGGGGCAGCGCCTTCATGTAGTTGCTCAGCACGAAGACGCAGAAGCCGCACTGGAAGGCGACGTTGATCAGGATCAGGCCCCAGTAGCTGTCGTAGAGCAGCTCTGAGTCGCTCATGAACTCCGGCAGCGGCACCTCGGTGAAGATCCGGAACAGCGGGATCAGCAACGCCTGCTGGGGCAGCAGGTTCGCCGCGGTGAAGAGGCCGAGCAGGACGATGTTGAGCTTCCAGCTGAACCGGGCGATCACGAAGGCCACGCAGGAGGCCAGGAAGAGCGTCAGCAGCACCGCCGGAACGGTGATGTAGACCGAGTTGAGGAGGTGCTTGCCGAACTCGGCGGACTGCCACGCGGTGACGTAGTTGTCGAACGTCCAGCCGCCGAACGAGACGTACCCGTGGATGGCGGTGTAGTCGTACGACCGCAGCGAGGTCAGCACCGCCCAGAAGATCGGGAAGAGCCAGCCGATCGCGATCGCGCCCAGGAACAGGTGCAGCACCACCCGGGCGGGTCGCAGCGGCGCGCGGCGGGGGGCCGGCTTGTCGGCTGCCGGCTCCCGGGTCAGCGTCGCGGTGTTCATCGCCGGTCCTCCCTCATGACGACGGCCAGGTAGGCGGTGATGAAAATCAGCGAGATCGCCAGCATGATCGTCGCCAACGCCGAACCGAAGCCGATCCGGCTCGCCTCACCCACCACGTTCGAGGTGACCAGGGCAGATATCAGCTCCAGCCCGTTACGGCCCTTGTTGATGACCCAGACCAGGTCGAACGCCCGCAACGACTCGATCACGGTCACCACCAGCACGATGATGTTGATGGGTCGCATCACCGGGAAGACCACCCGGAAGAACGTGCTGGTCTCCGTGGCGCCGTCGACCGAGGCGGCCTCCCGCAGCGACGGGTCGACGCCCTTCAAGCCGGCCAGGTAGAGCAGCATGATGTATCCGACGTGCCGCCAGCCGGCGGCGACGAGCACCGCCCAGATGTTGACGTCCGGGTCGCCGTACCAGTCGGTGCTGGTGCCGAGGACCGCGTTGAGCAGACCCTGGTCCCGGGAGTAGATGAGCTGCCAGACGAAGCCGATCAGAGCCAGCGACAGCACCACCGGCAGGTAGAGCGCGGTCTGGTAGAACCGACTACCGCGGATCTCCTTGTCGAGCAGGACGGCCAGGAACATGCCGAGCGGCGTGGCGACCACGAAGAGCGCCGCCAGCCAGAGCAGGTTGTTCTGGATCGCCGGCACGAACGGCGGGTAGTTGTGGATCACATCGGAGTAGTTGCGGCCGCCCACCCACTCGATCTCGCTGAGGGGGCCGATGCCGTCCCAGCTGGTGCCGGAGAGCGCCACCGTGGCCAGCGCGGGCAACCAGACCAGGCCGACCACGATCAACAATGGTACGAGCACCATCAGCGTGATCACCACGCGGTCGGTGCGGGACAGGAGCCGTAGCCGGCGGCGGCGACCACCACCGGTGAAGGTGGTGGTCGCGGCCCGTGACGGCACGGCGCGATCCGCTTGGATCAGGGGCAGGTCGGACACGATTGTCCTCCCCCTCTCGCCGTCAGCTGGAGAAGATCGACTTCTTCTGGTTCTCGATGCTGTTGACCAGCCCGTCGATGTCGTTCGGGTTCTTGATGAACTGCTGGAAGGCCGGGATGATCACGGTGGAGGCGAAGTCGGGCCGGGTGTCCCGGTCCAGGAACTGCGCGATCTCGGTGGCCGAACCGACCAGCTCGGCGGCCTTCTTCTGCAGGGCGGTGTAACCGCTGGTGTCGGCCCCACTGTTGGCGACCAGGGTGCTCGGGTCGTTCTTCACGGTGATGTTCGCGGCCTCCTTCGAGCCCACGAACTCCAGCAGCCTTCTGGCGTTCGCCTCGGACTTCGGCTTGCGGGCCATCATGTAGCCGTCGATCGGCGCGTCCAGGGCCTTCGCCCCGATCGCCGGGTCGATCTCCGGGAAGGTGAAGAAGTCGATGTCGTCCTGCTCGTCGTTGCCGAACTGCTGGGCTACGAAGAGGCCGAGCAGGTACATGCCCGACTTCTTCTGCTGCAGCGACTGGGCAGCCTCCTGCCAGGTCCGGCCGAGGCTGTCGGGCTGGTGCAGTGGGAGCAGGCCCCGCCAGGTGTCGAAGATCTTCTTGACCTTGTCGGAGGTCCAGGCCTCCTTGCCGGCCATCAGGTCGACGTGGAACTGGTAGCCGTTGATCCGCAGGTTGAGCACGTCGAAGGTGCCCATCGCCGGCCAACCGTCCTTGTCGGCGAAGGCGATGGGGTTGAGGCCGTCCTTCTTCATCTGCGCGCCGAGGGCGTTGAGCTCGTCGAGCGTCTTCGGCACCTGGTAGCCCCGCTGCTGCCACACGGACTTGCGGTAGAACATCGCCCACGGGTAGTACGAGGTCGGCACGAAGTACTGCTTGCCGTCGTCGCCGGTGGACGCCTTCTTGAAGGCGTCGGAGTAGCCGGAGAGCTTGCCCCAGGTCTCGGTCAGGTCGCCGGCCAGTCCCCGGGCGGCGAAGAACCGCATCCGGTAGCCGGCGAACCACATGAACACGTCGTCCGGCTTGCCCTGCAGGTAGTTGTTGATGTTCTCCTGGTACGTGTTGTGGTCCACCGTGTTGATGGCGGCCTCGATGCCGGTCGAGGTCTTGAACCCGTCCATCACCTTGGCGATGACCGCCTTCGGGTTCGGGTCGGACTGGTTCGAGCCGAGCGACACGGTCTTGCTGTCCGAGCCGGAGTCGGAGCCGGAGTCGGAGCCGCAGCCGGCGAGTGCGCCGGTGCCGAGCAGCGCGCCCGCGCCGGCCGCGCCAGCGAGCAGGCGGCGTCGGCCGATGCCGGCGACGGATGGCGGAACGAGTCGGGCCAGGTACTCGGCCTCGGTGCGTGGACGGGACATGGTGCCTCCTGCCGATGAAGAGGTGCTGCCCACAAGGGGGTTTTGTTGGAGATGGGGGCCGGTGTTCCGGAATGACAACACAGATCCATCGAGATCCAACATTGGCAAACACGAAGTGCCGGTGGCGCTTGAAGCTACCCCTCCCTAGCCCGCTGTCAAGGGGGCAGGTCGGGATCGATACCGCAGTGTTTCCAAGTGAGACTCAGAGGTAAACGTTGGAAACGTTGGTGATGTTGGAAAGTGTTGACTTGGTGGGTTCGGGACGGCACGCTCTGCTCATGCGGCATCACGGCATTTGGCAGGGCGACGGCATCCACTACGGCGCGGACTACAACCCCGAACAGTGGCCCGAGGAGGTCTGGGCCGAGGACGTGGCGCTCATGCGCCAGGCCGGTGTCGACCTGGTCTCGGTCGGGATCTTCTCCTGGGCGTTGCTCGAGCCGGCCCCCGGGCATTACGAGTTCGGCTGGCTGGACAGGGCGCTCGACGTCCTGCACGCGGGCGGGATCAACGTGGACCTGGCCACCGCCACCGCCAGCCCACCGCCGTGGCTGGCCCACCGGCACCCCGAGACACTGCCCCGCACCGCCGACGGGACGATCCTCTGGCCGGGCGGCCGGCAGGCGTACTGCCCCAGCTCGCCGATCTTCCGGGAGCGCTCGCTCGCCCTGGTCGAGGCCGTCGCGACCCGGTACGCCGCGCACCCGGCCGTGGTGATGTGGCACGTCTCCAACGAGCTGGGCTGCCACAACGTGCACTGCTACTGTGACGTCACCGCCGAGGCGTTCCGGCGCTGGCTGCGCGAGCGCTACGGCGACCTGGGCACGCTCAACGCAGCCTGGGGCACCACCTTCTGGAGCCAGCGTTACCACGACTGGGCCGAGATCAACCCGCCGCGGACCGCGCCCACCTTCGCCAACCCCACCCAGCAGCTGGACTTCCTGCGCTTCTCCTCCGACGAGCAGCGGGCCCAGCTCCGCGCCGAGCGCGACCTGCTCAAGCGGTTGGTCCATCAGCCCATCACCACGAACTTCATGATCGGCACCGGTACCAAGCACATGGACTACCGGTCGTGGGCCGCGGACGTGGACCTGGTCTCCAACGACCATTACCTGACCGCCGACGACCCGCAGTCGCACCTCGGGCTGGCGTTCGCCGCCGACCAGACCCGGGGCGTCGCCGGCGGTGCGCCCTGGTTGCTCATGGAGCACTCCACCAGCGCGGTGAACTGGCAGCCGCGCAACCTCGCCAAGACCCCCGGACAGCTACGCCGCAACAGCCTCGCCCACGTCGCCCGGGGCGCCGACGGCGTGCTCTTCTTCCAGTGGCGGGCCTCCCGCGCCGGCGCGGAGAAGTACCACTCCGCGCTGGTGCCGCACGCCGGCCCGGACACGAAGGTGTTCCGCGAGGTCTGTCGGCTCGGCGCCGACCTGAGGGCGCTCGCCGAGGTGCGGGGCAGCCGGGTCGAGGCGGAGGCGGCCATCCTCTTCGACTGGGAGGCGTGGTGGGGCGTGGAGCTGGACTCGCACCCCAGTGTCGACGTCACCTACACCGACCGGCTGAAGGCCCTCTACGACGCGCTCTGGCGGGCCGGCGTCACCGCCGACGTGGTGCACCCGTCGACCGATCTCAGCGGCTACAAGCTGGTCCTGGCGCCCACGCTCTACCTGGTCCGCGACGCCGACGCGGAGGCGCTGCGCCGGTTCGTCGAGGCCGGCGGTACCGCCTTGGTGACCTACTTCAGCGGGATCGTCGACGAGAACGACCATATCCGGCTCGGCGGGTACCCGGGCGCGTTCCGGGACCTGCTCGGCGTCCGCACCGAGGAATTCTTCCCGCTGCGCGAGGGCGAGCGGGTCCGGCTCGACGACGGCTCCTCCGCCGACGTCTGGACCGAGTGGCTGCACCCGGAGGGCGCCGAGGTGCTCGCCTCGTACGTCGACGGGCCGCTGCCCGGTGTGCCGGCCCTGACCCGGCAGCGCGTCGGCGCCGGCACGGCCTGGTACGCCGCCACCCGGCTCGACGAGGCGGCCACCGACCGTCTGGTGGCCCGACTGCTCGCCGAGTCCGGCGCGCGTCCGCCGGCGGTGGCCCCCACCGGGGTGGAGGTGGTGCGCCGACGGGGCACCGACGCCTCCTGGCTCTTCGTCATCAACCACACCGACGCCGAGGCGCGGCTCGACGTCACCGGCGCCGAACTGCTCACCGCAACGTCCTGCCCGGGTGAGCTTCGGGTGCCGGCCGGCGAGGTGGCAGTGGTCCGGGAGGAACCGGCGGTGGGAGCGATCCCATCGGATGAGCCGGAACTGCCGGCAGACGCCTGAGCTGCGTAACGTTTCCTCGTCCGCCCCGGTTAGGAGGTTCGATGCTCGCCCAGCAACGGCAGAGCGCCATCCTGGAGCTGATCCGGCAGCGCGGCGGCGTGCGCGTCAGCCACCTGGTCAGCCGCTTCGGGGTTTCCGACATGACGATCCGGCGGGATCTGGAGGTGTTGGCCGATCGGGGTCTGGTCGACAAGGTGCACGGCGGCGCCACGCTCGCCGGCCCGGGCTCCGCCGAGGAGCCCGGGTTCGCGGCCAAGTCGATCCGTCAACAGGCGGAGAAACGCGCCATAGTGGAGCGCGCCGCGTGCCTGGCCGAGCCCGGCATGGCGATCGCCCTGTCCGCCGGCACGACCACCGCCGCCCTGGCCACCCGGCTGGCCGACGTGCGCGGGCTGACCATCGTGACCAACTCGATCCCGGTCGCCGACGCGCTCTACCAGAGTCCGCGCCCCGACCAGACGGTGGTGCTGACCGGGGGCATCCGGACGCCGTCGGACGCGTTGACCGGGCCGGTGGCCGAGGCGGCGATCGGTTCGCTCAACGTCGACGTGCTCTTCCTCGGCGTGCACGGGATGAGCCCGCGCACCGGCTTCACCACGCCCAACCTCCTGGAGGCGGCGGTCAACCGGCGACTGATCAGCGCGGCCCGCCGCCTGGTCGTCCTCGCCGACCACACCAAGTGGGAGACGATCGGCATCGCGACCATCGCACCGCTGGAGGAGGCCGACGTGTTGATCACCGACGCCAGGCTGCCCCCGGAGGGCCGCCGCCAGATCGGCGAGCAGGTGGGAGAGTTAATCGTGGTCGAGGTCGGCTGACCCACGCCCGCGCCGCCGAGCGTCGACCGCGGCACGACGGCGTGCCGGCTCACCGATGTCGGCGGACGCCCCGACGGCTTACAGCGACCTCACAGCGGCTCCGGTTAGGGTGCCCGGTAGCCGTGTCGCGCTCCAGTGGTGGGGTGTGACTACCGTGAAGCGGGAGTTCCGAATGGTCTTCAAGAAGATGCTGAGCGCGTTCGGTGTGGGTGGGCCCAGCGTCGACACCGTACTGGCCAACCCGAACACCCGGCCAGGGCTGGCGCTCGACGGGCAGGTCAACCTCGTCGGCGGGGAGGCCGCGGCGAGCATCGAGCAGATCACCATCGCCCTGGTCACCCGGGTGGAGATCGAGGGCGGCGACACCGAGTACGCCGGCGTCATGGAGTTCCAGCGGGCGACGGTCAGCGGCCCGCTCCAGCTCGCGCCGAAGCAGCAGCTGTCGATCCCGTTCCAGCTGCCGGTGCCGTGGGAGACTCCGATCACCGACGTGTACGGCCATCGCCTGCACGGCATGACGATGGGGCTGCGCACCGAGCTGGCGATCGCCCGGGCGGTCGACAAGAGCGACCTGGACCAGGTCAACGTCCACCCGTTGCCGGTGCACGAGCGGATCCTGGAGGCCTTCCAGCGGCTCGGCTTCCGGTTCAAGCACGCCGACCTGGAGCGCGGCCACATCCGGGGCACCCAGCAGACGTTGCCTTTCTACCAGGAGATCGAGTTCTTCGCCGCGCCGCAGTACGCCCAGACGACCAACGAGGTCGAGCTGACCTTCGTGACCAGCGCGCACGGCGTGGACGTGGTGCTGGAGTGCGACAAGCGCGGCGGCTTCCTCAGCGCCGGGCACGACGCCTTCGGGCACTACCAGGTGTCGCACGCCGACGTGGACCGGCTGGACTGGACGGCGGTGGTCGACGGCTGGCTGCGGGAGACCACGTCCCGCTACGGCAGCCTGCGCGCGCAGGGCTTCGGCGGCGGGCACGGGCACGGGCCCGGCCGACGGTCGGGCATGGGCGGGATGGTCGCCGGTGCGGCGCTCGGCGTCGCCGGCGGCATGGTCGCCGGAGAGATGATCGAGGACGCCTTCGAGGGAGACTTCGCCGAGGACTTCGGCGGCTTCGAGGAGTAGAACACGAACGAGAGGGCCTTCCGGAATCCCGGAAGGCCCTCTCGTTCTTCGTCACCGGCGCTTCGACCGCTCCTCGTGCGAGCGGTGTGCGCTACCGGCCTTCGCCAGGCCACGGCTACCCAGGTAGCCCAGGGTCAGCAGGGTGATGAAGAACCACGCCTGACCCGGGTTGTTCAGGTTCAGCCCGTCTGTGGTGTTGCCGCGCCAGAAGGCGGCGATCGCCACGGCCGCCACGGCGGCGGCGTAGATCCAGAACTCCGTCGTCAGCATCGAGTGCTTGGTCTCGCTGCCAGGAGCCGGTGCCTGCTGCCGGTGACCGTCCTGCATCATCGGCATCGGACGGGTCGGCGCCTCCTGCATGGCCATGTCCGACATCGGGCGGCCGGGCGCCTGCTGGGTCTGCTGGTTCATCGGCCTGGTGGATGCAGCCTGCGTGCTCATCTGGTCCTCCTCAGGATTTGATGAGTACCTGCGATCTCGCCCCGCTACCGCGTTTCGGCCACGGCACGGTTCGCGTACATGGCGAGGCCACCCGGGGTCTACCCGAGGGCCCCGAGGAGGTAACCCGCTCCCGGGCCCCGGATCGGGGTGGGTCGGTGGCCCCGCGGACCGCCACCGTGCCGAGGCCGGTGCCCCAGCGCCCCGGTGACGAAATCGATCGGCCGGTACGGGGCCATGGCGACCCGGCCGGTCGGACGACCGTCGGACCCGGCCGGTACGGGCCATCGCTACCCGGTCGGGCGCAAACGTCCCGGTCTGTGCCAGGACGCCGGCCGGGGGGACCGGTTTGCCCGGGGCCTCAGCGGGCAGGCTGTGGATTACGCCAGATCTGTGAGGTGATGGACGTGCGTGACGACGACAGGATGCGGGAGTCCACCCGCCGGGCCGAGGAGCGCCTCACCGCCGGTGTGTACGGCGAGGGCGCGCTGGACGAGGTGACGACCCCGCAGACGGACGTGCAGCGGGTGATCCAGGACGAGGACCCGGGCGATCCGGCCCACGTGCCGGTCGACCCGGCGGTGCTGCGCGACGGCGGCCCCACCCGGGGTCAGGGCGCGGTCACCACCACCGGCGGTACCGCCGGTCCGGCGAGTGTGCGTCGGCTGGCCCGTCAGCCGGAACGGCATCCCGGCGTGGTGGCCCCGACCACCACGGGCGACGCCACCACGGGCGGTCTGAGTACCCCGGCCGGCGGTAGCACCAGTGACGCCTCGGGCCCCGGCGCCCAGGTCGGCAACGTCACCGAGGACTGACCGGCGAGCATTCCTTCCCGCGGTGGGGCGGCCGGCCGCCGCGGACGCCGCCCCACCGTCCAGCCGGTCAGGGGGCGGGGCGGAGGATCCCGAGGCGCTGGGTGGCGCGGGTGAGGGCGACGTAGAGGTCGCTTCGCCCGCGCGGGGACTCGGCCACGATGTGGTCCGGGTCCACGACCAGGACGCTGTCGAACTCCAGGCCCTTGGCCTGGCCGACGGTGAGCACCACCACCCGGCTCTCCAGCTCGGGCTGTTCGCCGACGGCGGCCTCGGGCAGCGCGGTCACCACGGCGGTGGCCAATTCGTCGGCGCGTCCCGCCGGCATGATCACCCCGAGCCGGCCGTCGGCCAGCCCGGCGGCCTCCCGGCTGGTCGCCGCGATCAGCTCGTCGGCCAGCGACGCCGCGTCGACGGCCCGGTTCCACGGGGGTACGCCGCTGGCGCGTACCGAGCGGGGCGGGCGCAGCGCCGGATCGATCTCGGCGAGCACCTCGGCGGCGACCGCCATGATCTCCGCCGGGGTGCGGTAGCTGACGGTCAGCTCCTCCAGCCGCCAGCGTTGCGCCACGTACGGCTCCAGCGCGTCCGCCCAGGACGGGGTGCCGGCGAGTGCGCCGGTCTGCGCCACGTCGCCGACTATGGTCATCGACCGGCTGGGACAGCGACGCATCAGCAACCGCCAGGCCATCGGCGACAGCTCCTGCGCCTCGTCGACGATGACGTGCCCGAACGCCCAGCTCCGGTCCGCGGCGGCCCGCTGGGCGGTGGTCAGGCGGTCGGTCTCCTCCTGCCGTTCCAGCAGCCGGTCGGCGTCGAGCAGGTCGGTGACGCCGAGGATCTCGCCGCCGTCGGCCTCGTCCTCGACGTCGATGGAGCGGGAGCCCCGCCAGATCTCCAGCACCCCCTCGGCGTACTCGCGTTGGTGGGCGCGGATCCGTTCGCGGCGGGCGGCGGCGGCCCGTTCGTCCTCGCCGAGCAGCTCGGCGGCCTCGTCCAGCAGCGGCACGTCGGCCGGTGTCCAGCCGTCACCCGGCGTGTGGCGCAGCAGGGCCCGCTCGGCGGCGGTGAGCACCGGCGCGGCGGCGGCGATCCGGTCGGTCGAGGCGTACAGATCGGTCAGCAGGCGTTGCGGGGTCAGCACCGGCCAGAGTTCGTCGAGCACGGCGCGGACTCCGGGCTCCTCGCGCAGCTCCCGGCGGATCTCGGCGCGGTCGGCCTCGGAGAGCAGGTTCTCCCCGCCGAGCGGGTCCGCGCCGATCCGCTCGGCGACCTGGTCGGCGAGGGCGTGCACGATCTCGACGTCGAACAGGGCGCGGGCCAGGTTGTGCGGCCGGCCCGAGCGGCGCACCCGGTCGCGGGCGTGCCGGACGGTCTCCGGGTCGAGCAGCAGCGTCTCCCTCTCGACCTCGACCTCCAGCGGTTCGTCCGGCACCCACTGCCGGTCGCGCACCGCGGCGGCGAGTACCCCGGTCATAACCGTGCGACCCTTGAGCGCCGCGACCTGCGCCGGCTCCGCGCGTCGCGCCCGCACCCCGGGGAAGAGGTCGCCGGGGGTACGCAGCAGTACGCCGGTCTCCGCCAGCGCGGGCAGCACCTGGGAGATGTACCGCAGGAAGGTGGCGTTCGGGCCGACCAGCAACACGCCCCGGGTGGAGAGCTCCCGCCGGTGGGTGTAGAGCAGGTACGCCGCCCGGTGCAGCGCCACCGCGGTCTTGCCGGTGCCGGGGCCGCCCTGCACCACCAGCACCCCGGGCAGGTCGGCCCGGATGATCCGGTCCTGCTCGACCTGGATGGTCTCCACGATGTCGCGCATCCGCCCGGTGCGCCCGGCGTTGAGCGCGGCCAGCAGCGACGCCTCACCGGTGAGCTCCTCGTGGGCGGTGGGGGAGGCGGTGGCGATGTCCAGCACCTCGTCGTTGATGCCGGTGACCTTGCGCTGCCGGGTACGCAGGTGCCGCCGGCGGCGTACGCCCTGGGGGT
>NZ_SMKN01000176.1 GCF_004348675.1 Micromonospora sp. KC606
GTTTCGGGTGGGGTCGGTCGACCGCGGGCGGCGAGGCCAAGCCGGCACCCAGCCCCTCGCTGGCGCCCTACGAGGCCAGCCAGTTCTCCGTCAACAAAGCCAAGTTCGACGGCAGTCTCGCCGTGCTCGCCGCGCCCTGGCTGGCCCGGATGGGCGGATGCGCAGCCGACACCGAGGTCGGTGGACCCAAGCTTCCGGAGGACGAGAAGCAGCACGTCTTCTGCCGCTACGGCGGACTGTCGGTGCACTTCGCCCTGTACGAGTCCGGCGCCAAGGAGGACGCCGCACGGGCGTACCGTCAGCAGCTCGCGATCAGTGGCAGCGCCCTGGCCCCGGGACTGCGCGAGTCGACGCGCACCAAGGGCGGGGTGACCGGCGCCGACGGCAGCTACGTCGAGTACGCCTTCAAGAGTGGCGATGGGCGCCCCATGTGCGGAATCTGGTGGGACCGTGACGACAGCGTCGGCGCCGTGTACTTCGAGACCCTCTGCGAGGCGGGCGTCGCCGGCAACTGGGACGCACTGCGCGACGTCTGGCACAGGTACAGCTGAGGTCCGGTCCTTTCGGTCCGTTGACAACGTCGCCGGCCGGACGAACTAATGAACGCGCACCATCCATTCCGGAGCGATGATCGCGGGGGATCATGACGTCGGTGGAGAAGCTGGACCCTGGCGGTTCCACGGCCCCCCGCCCACCCCTGCTGGCTGACCGATCGGTCGCCTTGGTGCACGAGTGGTTCACGGTCGCAGGTGGCGCCGAGAGCGTCTTCCTCGCGATGGCGGACCTGCTCCCGAGCGCGCAACGGTTCGTTCTCTGGGCGGACCAGGACGTCCCGGCCGAGGAGCTGATGCTGCGTGAGTCGTGGCTGGGGAGGACGCCGCTGCGCCGGAGCAAGGCGCTCGCCCTGCCGCTGATGCCACTGGCCTGGCGCGCCTGGAACGGCCCTCGGTTCGACGTGGTGGTCTCCTCCAGCCACGCCTTCGCTCACACCGCCAGGTTCGGTCCACCCGAGCAGACCCGCCACCTCAGTTACGTCCACTCGCCCGCCCGCTACGTGTGGAGCCCCGGCCTCGACGCCCGCGGCGGTAACCCGCTGCTCGCCGTTCCTCGACGGACGCTGCAGGCGGTGGACGTACGGCTGAGCCGGCACGTCCACGCGTACGCGGCGAACTCGTGGGAGGTGCGGGAGCGTATCCGACGGTTCTGGAAGCGGGACGCCGTCGTCATCCACCCGCCGGTGGACGTGGAGTTCTTCGCCTCGGCCCCGCCCGCGCAGCGCGACCAACCCCGGGACTACCTGCTGGGCGCCGGACGATGGGTGCCGTACAAGAACTTCGACCTGATGATCGAGATCGCCGAGGCGGTGGGGATGCCGCTGGTTATCGCCGGGGCAGGGCCCGAAGAGCCCCGACTGCGCCGGCTGGCCGGCCGGGGCACCACGCCGGTCACGTTCGAGGAACGGCCGACGCGGGAGCGGCTGCGCGAACTCTACTGGGGCGCCTATGCGCTGCTGTTCCCCGCGCACGAGGACTTCGGCATCGTCCCGGTGGAGGCCCAGGCCTGCGGCACCCCGGTGATCGGCCTGCGTAGCGGCGGTCTCCTGGAGACCGTCGTCGACGGCGAGACCGGCGCCCTGGTGCAGTCGACCGATCCCCGGGCGTACGCCGACGCCGTCCGGATGGTCATGCGCCTAGACCCCCACCGGATGCGGCGCAAGGCCACGCAATTCTCCCCCCAGCGGTTCAGAGACCGCATGTCCGAGTGGATCACGCATGAGTCCGACTGACAGCGGCCGGGCGACCGTCGTCGACTGCAGTGGGGTCGGGCCCGGCGGGATCACCCGGGTACTGACCGAACTGGTCCGGCACTGGCCAGCCGGGCGGCCCCTGCGTATCGTCGCGGCGCCGCCGACCTGGGAGATGCCCACCGAGGCCGCCGACGTGGCGGTCCTCAGCCGACAGAACGGCGCCCGGGCTCACACCATCACCTCGGCCACCGCCATGCTGCGCAGGGCCACCGGCGCGGCCCAGCCCGGCACCCGGGTGCTCTCACTGAGTCCGTCCGCCGCGATCGTGGGCAGCCGCCTGCCGGTCACCACGGTCCTGCACGACCTGGCGTTCCGGTTGTGGCCGCACGGGCTGTCCCCCGCAGTACGCCAGTACCGGCGGATCAGCTACGCCACCGCCGTCCGCCGGTCCCGGCGGCTGCTGTGTGTCAGCGCTCGTACCCGGCACGACCTGCTCGGCCTGTACGGGGTCGCCGACGAACGGACCGAGGTCTGGCACCCCGGCAGCGACCTGGCCGTCGTTCCCGGACCGCTGCCCGGGCCGCTCGCCCGACTCCGCGAGCAGGGCCGCGCGTACCTCCTCATCGCCGGCCACGCCGCCCACAAGGGCGTCGAAATCGCGGTGGACGCCCTGCCGGAGCTGCCCGGTCACACGCTGGCTGTCCTCACCGGCGGCCAGCGGGTCGACCGGTTCGCGCACCACGCGGCCGGCTCCGGCGCGGCCGACCGGGTGCTCTTCCTGGACCGCCTCACCGACGCCGGGTACGCCGCCGCGCTGGGCTCCGCAGCCGCCTTTCTCATGCCGAGCCACTTCGAGGGGTACGGCCTGCCGGCGGCGGAAGCCGTGCGTCTGGGCACTCCGACCGTCGTCTCACCCGATCCCGCGTTGCACGAGGCGACCGATGGTCGCGCGGTACGGATGACCTCGTGGACGCCGCAGGCGTTGGCGGCCGCCGTACGGCTGGCCGTGACGTCTCCCCGGCCGCCCGAGGGCCACGGCGGCCGGTCCTGGCGGGCGGCCACCGCGCACCTCGTCACCCTGCTCGACGCGGTGCCGGTCGAGCGGTGTCCCGCACCGACCGGGAGGTAAACCGCCGTGCGGATCGCGATGGTCCACTCGTCGTTCGCCGTCGCCGGCGGCGCCGAACTCTACCTGCGTGACCTCTCCCGGTCCCTGATCGACCGCGGCCACCAGGTCCGTGTCTTCAGTCGTCCGTCCGCCAACGCCGAGCCCGACGACCAGCCGATCGCTCCGCGTCTCGCGGCCCGCCTGGGCCAGGGCCGGCCCCGCGTGGGCAAGGTCCTCACCCACCTGGGCGACCTGGTCGACCCGACCGGGCTGCGCGCCGCCGACCTGCGTTCCTTCGGCCCGGACGTGGTGCACGTGCACAATTGGCAGGGGATCGGGGTGCTACCCGTCGCCCGTCTCGCCCGCGCCTACCCGACCTGTCACACCGTGCACGACTACGCGATCTGCGACCCGAACAACGCGTTGGCGAACCGGGGCGGCTCACCTCTGGCGGAGCTGGCGCTGGGTGTGCGGTCGGCCTGGCTGGTGCGCCGCCTGCGACACCTGTACCTGCTCTGGCCGGCGCAGCGCACCCGGGACATCGTGCACCGGCACGTGCCCGGCGCGTCCCGGCTGGCCGGACGGGTCGTCCCGCTCGCCGTCCCCAGCCGGGGGCGGCGCGTTCAGTGGCGGCCCGGTGACCGGCGGGTCTTCCTGTTCCTCGGCGCGCTCAGCCGGCACAAGGGCATCGACCTGCTGTTGGACGCGTGGTCGGACATCGCGGCGACCACTGGGGCCACCCTGCTCGTCGCCGGAGAGGGTCCCCTGCGCGGCAGGGTGGAGGAGGCCGCCCGTACGACGCCGTCGGTGCGCTACCTCGGCTACCTGGACGGGCCGGGCAAGGAGGACGCCATGCAGCACGCCGGCTGGCTCCTCCTGCCCAGCCAGTGGGCGGAGAACTTCCCCATCTCCTGCGTGGAGGCGCTGACGGCGGGCCGGCCGGTGATTGCCAGCGCGGTCGCCCGGCCGCCGATGGCCTCCGACGGATCGGTGCTGACCTTCGACGACCGAACCGCGCTGGCCGCACTGCTGGCCAGTGCGGCGCGCTTGCCGGAGCCCGAGTACGCCGCCCTGGCTTCGTCCGCCGCCCGCGACGGTCGCCAGCTCGACTGGGGCCGGCATGTCGACGCCGTTCTGGCAAGCTACGAGACCATCCGGAGCGGCGCCTCCGCGACGTACCCGCTTCCGCACGAGGTGACCTCCGCATGACCTCCGAGACCGCACGCCGGCTCCGCGCCGGCCGTCGCACCTGGCTGGCGATCGGCGTCGTCCTGCTGCTGGCCGTCCTGATCGCACCGCTCGCCGGGCTGTCCCCGGTCCTGCCGGTCTTCCTGGCCCTGCTGGGCGCGGTCTCGGTCCGTCCGGTGCCGGGGCTGAGCTACGTGGCGCTCGTGCTCACCGTCCCGCTGGGGTTGTGGTTCGTCGGCCTGGAGAGGCTGGTGGGTGATGCCTTCGGCGGCCGCGAGTACGCGCTGAGCATCTCGGCCAGCCTGGTCGTCGGCGTGCTCTTCGTGCTGACCGTGGCACGGGGCCACTGGCACCGGTGGCACGTCGCCGCCGCAGCGGTGGCGGTCGTCGTCCTCGGTGTGTGGAGCCTCATCGGGATCGCCCATCACGGGGTGGCGCAGACCCTAGTCGGTGTCCGGCTCATGGTGGTGCCGCTGTTGCTGCTGGTGGTGCTCGCCGCCCTGCCGGGGGATCGGCTCGCCGCCCTCGTCACCGTCATGTCGTGGCTGCTCGTCGCGAACGCCGTGGCGTCGCTCGCCGAGCTGGCGGTCGGTCCGGCGCGCCTCGTGCAGTGGGGCTTTGAGGAGGGGCGCGCGGTCCGGTACATCGGCGAGACCTTCCGGGTGCCCGGGCTGACCGAGTTCAACGGCGAGTTGGGCATCCTGGCCGGCGCGTACCTGCTGGGCTACCTGGCGCTCTGGCTGACTCCGGGGGCACGACCGACCCGGTGGTCCTGGCACGCGGGCGGGGTGGCTGCGCTGCTCTGTCTCGCCCTCAGCACCAGCCGGTCCGGGGCCCTGCTGGTGGCCGCCGGGGTGGTCGCGGCCGTCGTCGTCAACCGTTCGGGTGGTGTCGCCGCCCGGCGGCGGGCCCGGCTGTTCGGCCTGGCCGTGGTCGCCTGCCTGGTGGGCGCCTTCGTCGCGGTGGGGGCCACCGGGGCGCGTAGCCTGTTCGACCGCTTCGAGGTCTGGTCCGCGCTGCTCAGTGACGACCTACCCCCCTGGGGGCGGGGGGTCGGCAGCGTCGGCGCCGCGACGAGTTCCCGGATCGCCTCCGGGCAGCAGATCTTCGTGGACAACTACTTCGTGAGCCTGGCGTTGCAGTTCGGGCCGGTGCTGACGGTCGCGGTCGTCGCCGCACTCGGCTGGGCGTTGTGGCGGCTCTGGCGCCTCGGGGCCGAGGACCAGAAGGCCGTGCCACTCACCGCGATCCTGGTCGGGCTCGCCTGCGCGTCACTGATGATCGAGGCATGGGAGTATCCGGGCGCGATGATGTGCCTGGGTCTGTTCGTCGCGTACGCTCGGCGACCCGCTCCTGCGCGACCGGCTCGGGTGCTGCCGCCGGCGCCGCGGATCGCGGCGCCGGTGCTGCCACCACCACCGTCGATCCCTGCCCCTGCGGCCCCGGCCCCGGTCGGTCCCACCCCGGACGAGCAGCCGGGACGATGAGCGTGCGCCGCCTGGCGGCCCGGATGTCGGCCCTGCAACGCACCCAGCTGTCGGTGCAGGCGCTCACCCGTCTCGCGAGCGTCTCCGTCTTCCTGCTCGCGTCCTGGCGGGACACCGCCCACCTGCCGCTCGTCGCGTTGCAGGGGGCCCTGTTCGCGCTCCCGTTCGCCCTCATGGAGGCCCTCGTCGGTCGGCCGCTGGCCGCCGGCCTGGTGCCTGGCAACTGGGACCTGGGACGCTGGGCACGTTCGGTGGCGACGGCCTGCGTGCTGCCCGTCGGCGTGGTCGGCTACCTCTCCGCCACCGTCGCCCTGCCGCAGACCGGCGTCGCGGACCGCCTCCTGATGATCACGCCGGTGTTGCTGCAACTGCCGATCGAGGCGTTGTTCTGGGCCACCACAAGGAGCGGTTCGTTGCGGCGGGCGAACCTCCTCCCGCAGCTCACAGCGGTCGGCACCGTCATCGGCGCCGTCGCCTTCGTCGCCGTGGGTCTGCGGGTCGACGTCGCCGCTGTACCGACCCAGGTCGGGGTGCTGGCCTGGGCCGTGCTCCGCCTGCCGCCGGCCCGGCGGGATCAGGTGAGCCCCGGTCTCCGCCCCGGTCTCTCCGTCGGATCGGTGTACTGCTTCGCCACGGTGATCGATTTGTCGTACTCGATCGCGCTGCCTTCGGTCGCCGGCGCGGTCGCCGGGCAGGCCACGGTCGTGGTGCTGCGCGCGATGGACCTCGCCTTCGGGCCCTTCCACGTGCTGCTCTCGGCGAGCACCCGGGAGGACGTCGTGGCGGGCCGACGCAGCCCTCGGTGGACCGCAGTCCGCGGGCTGACCGTGGCGGCCCTGCTCGCGGTGTCGGCGGCGATGGTGCTCGGGGGTGCCCGGGTCCGCGGGCTGTTGGCCGCGGACCTGGCCGCCGTCGGCGTGACCGTGGTGGCCCTCTACTGCGCCTACAAGGCCCTGCTGATGGTTTCCACCTGGCTGTCCATTAGGCACATGATCCGGGCCGTGCCGCGTCGCTACCTGGTCTCCGCCGTCGGGTCCCGGGTCGTCGCGTTCGCCGTCCTGGCCGTCGTGGTCGTCCAGGCCAGCCGCCCCGGCGACCTGGTCCTGCTGCTGGTCGTCGGCGAGGTGCTGGTCGTGGTCTGGTTCCTGGCCCGGATGCGGTCGGGTGGCCGCGCCGACGACACCGTCGCGGTCGTACCCGGCGGCGGCGAGGCTGTCCGGCTGTAGCCGGCGACCCCAGCGGTCACCCCTCGGCGGCCAGCACCTGCACCGCACCGCTGGGGAACAACGCGCACAGTTGCGTCCGGCCGCCCACCTGCCGGGCGAACACCCGCACCGACCCGTCGCCCGGCGCCGACGGGGTGGCCTGGGCGCGCAGGTCGAAGGCCGGACTCACCACGAGGTTGTTCCGTGGATGCCCGAGGCCCTGGGTGATCTCCACCTGCGTCGTCGCGGCGGGTGTGCCGATCCAGCCCTTGCCGGTGCCGAGCACGTGCCCGCCGGCATCGTCCAGCGCCCCGGGCTGCCACAGGCTCGCCCGGACGCTGGACAGGCCCCGGTCGGCGCCGAAGTCGACCGCCGCCGTGCCACAGTTCACGACCCGGCTGTCGACCAGACACCCGGACGGCTCGTCCGGGTGTGCGCCGGGGGCGAACTGAATGCCGATCTCCTGCGCGTGGTTGTAGCCGAGGACCAGCCCCGACATCCAGCGGCAGTCGTTGCGGGAGATACGCACCCCGACCCCGCCGTTGAGGTCGGCGTAGCAGTTCACACAGCCGATGGCCGTGGCAGCCAGGTCGAACGCCAGATCCTGCCGGATGCCCCAGGCGTGGCAGTTCACCATCAGCGTGCCGGTCGACTCGCCGGCGAGGCGGAATCCGCTCGCGCCGTTCTGGAACGCGAGGCAGTTGAGGAACATCGAGTCGTGCGGACCGGTGAAGTTGATTCCGTGGCCGTCGTTGTCGTGCGATCGCACCGCGGACAGCCGGGCCTCCATCTGGTGCGACCCCTCCGGCAACGCCGCCGTCGGCCCCCACTCGCTGACCACACCGTCATTGCGGCAGCCGAAGACGATCAACTCGGACAGTTCGTACCCGTAGCCGTACAGGCGTAGACCGAAGCTGCCGCGTGGGTTCTGCGCCTTGTTGCCGTCCAGCGTGAGGTCGCGGATGCTGAAGAGGGTGATCCCGTCGTCCGACCGGGTGCCGGTCAGCCGGCTGAAACCATCGGACTCCAGGATGGCGGAGTTGGCGCCGGGACGCAGCCGTAGCGTCGTCGCGTCGCCGCCGGCACCGCGCAGGTGGATGCGCGAGTGCAGGGTGAGCCGACCGGTGAGGTACGTTCCCGCAGGGAAGAAGACCGTGCCGCCGGTCGGCCGTGCGGCGTCGATCGCCTCCTGGATCCGCGCGGTGTCGTCGGTGCCGCCGTCCCCCGTCGCGCCGTACGCCCGTACGTCGACGACCGTCCCACTGGTGGCGCCGTCGGTCAGCGCACCGCCGACGGTGGCGCCGACAAGCGCGGACGAGCCAACTCCGGCGGCGATCGCGCCACCGGTCAACAACGTCCGCCGGCTGACCGCGGGCTGGGGTGGTCCCGCGGTGTCCTCGTGAACCATGAGTTCCCTCCCCGTGACATGGCGCGACGTCGCCCCGCCGGGTCCGCAGCCGGTCCGGACGATGATTCCACGCGCCGTGCCCGTCGTAGCGAGGCGGTCTGGTGGTGGTACGGGGCAGGGTCACCGTGAGGCGACTACCGGGTGGTGCGCACGATGTCCGCGACGGCGTCGCGCCGGACCGCGTCGAAGAATGTCTTCGCCTTCGGCTTGTCGACGAAGACCACGCTCTCGCTGCCGACCCGGCCCGTTCCCCGGGTGGGACAGGTAAAGAAGGCCAGGTTGCCGCCGCGCAGGTGACGCAACTCGGTGGCCAGACTGAAGATGGACATCGACCGGTCCACCGACACCGCGTTGGCCGTCGCCTCGAGGAAGGCGTTCAGCTTCCCCGGGTTGGTCAGCACCCCGCCCGAGGCGGCCTTGTCCAGGATGGCCTTGATGACCTGCTGCTGGTGCCGGATGCGGGCAAAGTCACCGTCGGCGAACGCGTACCGCTCCCGGGCGTAGTCGAGCGCCGCATCACCGTCGAGTGTCTGCCGTCCGGGGACGAAGGTACGCCGGCCGTCCTTGCTCAGGGAGTGCGTCGACGTGAAGCCCTGCTCCACGTCGATCTCGATGCCTCCGAGCGCGTCCACGATCTCCTTGAATCCGGCGAAGTCCACCACCGCCACGTGGTCGACCCGCACCCCGGTGAACAACTCCACCGTCCGCACCATCAACGGCACCCCGCCCCATGCGAAGGCCGCGTTGATTTTCGCCTCCCGGCCGCCGTGCCGGCCGTCTCCGGACCGAGGGACGGGCAGCCAGGTGTCCCGGGGAATGGAGATCAGCTGGGCGCTCTTCCGGTCGGCCGGCAGATGAACCAGGATGATCGTGTCGCTACGTGAGCTGCCGCTGTTCTCCGGGTCTCGGGAGTCGCTGCCCAGGATCATGATGTTCATGGCGTCCTTCGCCACCACCGGCGGGCGCTTCTCCTGTGGCACCTCGGTGAAGGCGTCCACCCGGTCGATCTTCTTCTCCACCGACCGCAGGTAGAACGCCGCGGCGCCTGCGCCGCCGGCGCCCAACAAGGCCAGCGCCAGCAGCGTGACCAGCGCGATCCGGCGGCCCCGACCGGGTCGGCGCGGCTGCCGTGAACCCACTTCGGACGGCGACTCCGCCGGCTCCACCGGGTCGGGCTCGTCGGGCTGCTGGCCTTCACGCATGCGCGCATGCTACTGAGTGACCGCTCGCTCAGGTGACCCCCGTAGGCGCCCTGCCGCGCGCCGAACCGGCCCGAGCGTCGGTCGGCTCGGGCGAACCGGTCGGCGCAGCTGCGTCAGTACGGCGACGACCGACCCGCACGGCGGCGGACGCTCAAGGCAGCGATGGACGCTTCACCCAGCTCCGGTTACGCCTTCCACCAGCCTGACCGCCAGCGACCATTCCTTCACACCGGAGAGGTCACTGGTTCGATCCCCATTCGCCTGGTACAACCCTCCCGTGGACGCTACGACGCTTCGCCGAGCCATCGCCCGCACCCGCCTCGCGCCGGTCGCCGCCTTCCCCAAGCGGCTCGCCCGGGTCGCCCGGCACGACGCCAAGATCATCCGCACCACCACCCGGTGGCTGTTCACCTCCCGTGAGCACCACAACTACACCTACGAGCTGACCAAGCTCAGCCGCCAGCACCTCGCCTGGTTCGTCAGCGTCGTCTGCGACGTCCCGGTCAAGCAGGTCCGTGCCTACCTCGACGAGATCGAGTCCGACGACACGCTGCGCGGCCACATCGAGCGGGCCACCGCCGGCTCCGCGCGCCGCGGCCTCGCCGACAAAAAGGTCCGGTACGCCCGCCGGATCGGCTGGTACGCCATCGTCCGCGCCACCCGACCCAACCACGTCGTGGAGACCGGCGTCGACAAGGGACTGGGCAGTTGTGTGCTCGCCGCGGCGTTGCTGCGCAACGCCGCCGAGGGGCACCCCGGCCGGCTCACCTCGCTGGACATCAACCCCGAGGCCGGCTACCTCGCCCGCACCGCCCCCTGGTCGGAGGTGGTCGATCTGGTGATCGGGGACTCGATCGCCTCCATCGCCGCCCTCGACCGCCCGGTCGACCTGTTCCTGCACGACAGCGACCACAGCCGCGCCCACGAGAAGCGGGAGTTCGAGGCCGTCGAACCGAAACTCGCCCCCGGGGCGATCCTGCTCACCGACAACGTCACCGTCACCAACGTCCTGGCCGAGCACGCCGAACGCACCGGCCGCCGCTTTCTGGCGTACAAGGAAACCCCCCGGGACCACTGGTACCCGGGCGACGGAATCGGCGTCGCGTGGTGAGTGGCCGGTCCACGCCCCGCCGTCCACCGCCCCGCTGGAGCGGCGGATGCCAACTGTGACCGTCGCAGCACCCCTGCGTCACGACCAGGGGTGGCTGTCTTAGCTTTCCCTTAGCCCGCTTGTCGCCCACCACCCGGTCCGGCAGCATCGACTGACGTGACCGACGGCAGCGCGCCCCGCGACCCCGCCTCCCATCCCACGCGGGGTCGCCGCCGTGCGCCGCGCTCCGCCCGCAGCCGCTGGCTCGCCGCCGGCGGTGTCACCGCGCTGGCCACCGTCCTCGGCCTCAGCCTCGCCCTGCGCTCCGGGGCAGCCCCCGCCTGCGCCGCCCCGGTCCGGGTGGCTGCCCCGCTCGCTGCCGCGCCGCCGCTCGCTGCCGCGCCGCCGGTCGGCGGTACCGTCCACAAGGGAAAGGCCACCTTCTACGACGCCCAGGGCCTCGGGAACTGCTCGTACCCCATCCTGCCCGCCAACCGGCTCTACGTCGCCCTCGGCCCCAGCGAGTACGGCGCCGCCGCTGCCTGCGGTGGCAGCCTCGACGTCACCGGGCCACGCGGCACCGTCCGCGTCCTCGTCACCGACCAGTGCCCGGAGTGCCCACCCGGGCACCTCGACCTGTCCCGCGAGGCGTTCGCCCGTATCGCCGACCCCGTGCAGGGCATCGTCCCGATCAGCTACCGGGCCGTGGTCGACCCGCCGCTGCCCGGCCCGCTCACCTTCCGGATCAAGGAAGGCGCCTCGCAGTACTGGTTCGCGGTGCTCGTCGGCGGCCACGGGAACCCGTTGCGCTCCGTGGAGGTCCGCCAGGGCGGTTCCGGTAGTTTCCGTCCGGCCGTCCGGCAGGACTACAACTACTGGCTGATCGACTCCGGTGCCGGCCCCGGCCCGTACACCATCCGGGTCACCGACGTGTACGGACACCGCGCCACCGCCACCGGCATCCGGCTCGCCCCCGGCCAGACCCAGCGCAGCGCCGTCCGGATGTACGGCACCACCGGCGGCGCGGCACCCGCCGCCGGTGGTGCCGCGATCGGCAGTGGCGCGGCACCCGGCACTTCGGGAGACCGGGCCGTCGCCCCCCGCCGTGCCTCGTCGCCAACTCCGAGCGTGAGTCCGTCCCCGGCCGTCCCGCCCCGCCCGGCCACCGGCGCGTCGGCCGACGCCACTTTGCCTGCGCTGGCCGGCGAGGTGGTCACCCGACCCC
>NZ_SMKN01000177.1 GCF_004348675.1 Micromonospora sp. KC606
GGTTAGACGCAGCTAGTAGACTCTCCAGGTCTGTCCGCCAATTGATGATCAAGGCAGGAAATGGCCACCACCAACGACCTGAAGAACGGCCTGGTACTCAACCTCGACGGGGAGCTCTGGTCCGTCGTGGAGTTCCAGCACGTCAAGCCCGGTAAGGGTGGCGCCTTCGTGCGGACCACCCTGAAGAACGTGCTCTCCGGCAAGGTGGTCGACAAGACCTTCAACGCGGGCACCAAGGTCGAGACCGCGACCGTCGACAAGCGCACCATGCAGTACCTCTACGCCGACGGCGAGGACTACGTCTTCATGGATCTGGAGACGTTCGACCAGATCACCGTCCCCGGCGGCACCGTCGGCGAGGCGGCCAACTACCTCCTTCCGGAGGCGGAGGCCACCGTCGCCACCCACGAGGGCGTGCCGCTCTACATCGAGCTGCCCACCTCCGTTGTGCTGGAGGTCACCTACACCGAGCCGGGCCTGCAGGGCGACCGGTCGACCGGTGGCAACAAGCCGGCAACGGTCGAGACCGGCGCGTCGGTGCAGGTGCCGCTCTTCATCACCACCGGCGAGAAGATCAAGGTCGACACCCGCGACGGCCGCTACCTCGGCCGGGCCTGATGGCCGAGGGCCCCAAGCAGCAGATGCCGTCGCGCCGCAAGGCGCGTAAGCGGGCGCTGGACGTGCTCTTCGAGGCCGACCTGCGGGATCGGCCCCCGGTCGAGGTGCTCGCCGGGTACGTGGAGCGGATCGAGAAGCCGCGGCCGGAGCACCTGGGCTACGCGGTCGGCCTAATCGAGGGGGTGGCCGCGCACCTCGACCGGATCGACGAGGTGATCGCCAGCTACGCCGAGGGCTGGACGCTGGACCGGATGCCGGCGGTCGACCGCAACCTGGCCCGGATCGCCGTCTACGAGCTGCTGTACGTCGACGAGATCGACGACGCGGTGGCGATCAGCGAGGCGGTCGAGCTGGCCCGGCAGATGTCGACCGACGACTCGCCGCGCTTCCTCAACGGGGTGCTGGGCCGGATCGCCGAGTACGCGACCCGCTGACCGGTCCCGCGACGATCGGCGGCCCAGCCGGGGGCGACGAGTCGGCCTGACCCGGGGCCCGGCAGGCGGAGGCGACGCGGAGGGCCCGTGCCGGACGGCACGGGCCCTCGACGGTGCGACAGCTCAGGACGCGAAGAACGCCCGGGGGTCGGCGACCAGCACACCGTGCTCGGTGAGCCGCTCGATCAGGCCCGACGGCGAGGCGTCGTAGACGATGGCGAGGGCCCGCAGGTCGTCGGCGCGGATGGAGAGCACCCGGCCGTTGTAGTCACCGCGCTGCTGCTGGATCGCGCGGGCGTACCGGGCGACGTAGGCGAGGTCCTCGGAGGCCTCGTCGTAGAGTCGCTCCAGGTCCAGGACGATCTTGCTGGTGGGTTCGTGGCGGACCCCGCTGCCGTCGGGCAGCAGCTCCGAGACGGGAACGCGGTAGAAGTCAGCCAGCTCGGCCAGGCGGGAGACGGTGACGGCGCGGTCGCCGCGCTCGTACGAGCCGACCACCACGGCCTTCCACCGCCCGTTCGACTTCTCCTCCACCCCTTGCAGGGACAGGCCCTGCTGCTGGCGGATGGAGCGCAGGCGGGCGCCCAGCGACTTGGCGTATTCAGAGGGCATTCGGACACTCCCAGTGCTGCTACGGGGTTCTCCCAGCTATCGCTACGGAGCGTGACGGTACGGGGATTGCGACATGTGGTCAAGTGTTCGTGACCTTCCCGTTGGCGAGGGCGGGGGGAGTTATCCGCATTTGGCCGTCCTGATCCGGGGATCAGTGGGTGCCCGGCGGCCCCCGCCGTGACCGCTGGTAACGTGGCGTGAGACCCCGGCCCAGCTCACCCGAGCCGGGCGGAGGTGCCAGACGTCCTTTAACGACCCGTCCCGTGAGGCGGGGAAGGAGGTCCGCCGTGGCCTGCCCACCGGCTGCCCAGTCCCCAGCGTCCCGACAACCCTCGGTGAAGGTGATCCTCACCACCGCCGACGTCCAGCGCGTCGTCGACCGGATCGCTCACCAGATCCTGGAGAAGACCCAGGGCGCCGCCGGCACCGTCCTGCTCGGCATCCCCACCCGGGGCACCCCGCTCGCCCGGCGGCTCGCCGCCCGGATCAGCACCTTCGAGGACGTGGCCGTGCCGGTCGGCGTGCTCGACATCACACTCTACCGCGACGACCTGCGCCGGCACGCCACCCGCGCGGTCGGCCCGACCCAGCTCCCGCCGGGCGGCATCGACGGCAAGCGGGTCGTCCTCGTCGACGACGTGCTCTTCTCCGGCCGTACCGTCCGGGCCGCGCTCGACGCGCTGGGCGACGTCGGCCGCCCCGCCTCCGTGCAGCTCGCCGTCCTGGTCGACCGCGGTCACCGCCAGCTGCCGATCCGCGCCGACTACGTCGGCAAGAACATCCCGACCTCGCTCGCCGAGAGCGTGAAGGTCACCCTCGTGGAGACCGACGGCGTCGACGAGGTCAGGCTGTTTGGGGGTGCCGCCCTGTGAGCGCGAGGAGTGCAGCGCAGCGGAGCCCCGCAGTCGCGAACGAGAGGCAGGTCCGGTGATCCGCCACCTGCTCTCCGGGGCCGACCCGGACCTGGCCACCGCCACCCAGATCCTCGACACCGCCGCCGAGATGGCCACCGTCGCCGGCCGCGAGGTCAAGAAGCTCCCCGCCCTGCGCGGCCGGACCGTGGTGAACCTCTTCTACGAGGACTCCACCCGCACCCGGATCTCCTTCGAGGCGGCGGCCAAGCGGCTCAGCGCCGACGTCATCAACTTCTCCGCCAAGGGCTCCAGCGTGACCAAGGGCGAGAGCCTGAAGGACACCGCGCTCACCCTCCAGGCGATGGGAGCCGACGCGGTGGTCGTCCGGCACCCCGCCTCCGGCGCCCCGCACCGGCTGGCCGACTGGGTGGACGGTTCGGTGGTCAACGCCGGTGACGGCACCCACGAGCATCCCACCCAGGCGCTGCTCGACGCGTACACGATGCGGTCCCGGCTGGGCCGGCTCGCCGGCCTGCACGTCGCCATCGTCGGGGACGTGCTGCACTCCCGGGTGGCCCGCTCCAACGTGCTGCTGCTGTCCACCCTCGGCGCCAAGGTCACCCTGGTCGGCCCGCCGACCCTCATCCCGGTCGACATCGCGGCCGCGCTCGCCCCCGGCACCCTGGTCTCCTACGACCTCGACGCGGTGCTGCCGAACGCGGACGTGGTGATGATGCTGCGGGTGCAGCGGGAACGGATGAACGACTCCTACTTCCCCTCCGCCCGCGAGTACGCCCGCCGCTACGGACTGGACGGCCCGCGGATGCGCCGGCTGCCGGACCACGCGATCGTCATGCACCCGGGCCCGATGAACCGGGGCATGGAGATCACGCCCGAGGTCGCCGACTCACCCCGCTCCACCATCGTCGAACAGGTCGCCAACGGGGTCTCCGTGCGGATGGCCGTCCTCTACCTGCTGCTCGGAGGGAACAACCTGTGACCTCGTACCTGATCAAGGGCGTGAGTGTAGTCGGCGCCGCGCCGACCGACCTGCTGGTCCGCGACGGCGTCGTCGCGCAGACCGGCAGCGGCCTCACCGCACCGGACGCCACCGTGCTCGACGCGACCGGGCTGGTCGCCCTGCCCGGCCTGGTCGACCTGCACACCCACCTGCGCGAGCCGGGCCGGGAGGACGCCGAGACCGTCGAGTCGGGCTCCCGCGCGGCGGCGCTCGGCGGTTACACCGCCGTCTGCGCGATGGCGAACACCTCCCCGGTCGCCGACACCGCCGGGGTGGTCGAGCAGGTGTGGCGGCTCGGCCGGGAGGCCGGGCTGGTCGACGTGCAGCCGATCGGGGCGGTCACCGTCGGCCTGGCCGGCGAGCGGCTGGCCGAGCTGGGCGCGATGGCGGACTCCGCCGCGCAGGTGCGGATCTTCTCCGACGACGGGCACTGCGTGGCCGACCCCCGGTTGATGCGCCGGGCGCTGGAGTACGTCAAGGCGTTCGACGGGATCATCGCCCAGCACGCCGAGGAGCCCCGGCTCACCGAGGGCGCGCAGATGCACGAGGGCGAGGTTTCCACCCGGCTCGGCCTGACCGGCTGGCCGGCGGTCGCCGAGGAGGCGATCATCGCCCGGGACGTGCTGCTCGCCGAGCACGTGGGCAGCCGGCTGCACGTCTGCCACGTGTCCACCGCCGGCAGCGTCGAGGTGCTGCGCCAGGCCAAGGCTCGCGGGGTCCGGGTCACCGCCGAGGTCACCCCGCACCACCTGCTGCTCACCGACGAGGTCGTGAGTGGGAGGAGTGAGCTTGCGAGCCCCGCCCTCGCGAACAACTGGAGCCCGGTGGCAGCCTACGACCCGGTCTACAAGGTCAACCCGCCGTTGCGTACCGCCACCGACGTCGCCGCCCTGCGCGCCGCGCTGGCCGAGGGTGTCATCGACGTGGTCGCCACCGACCACGCCCCGCACGCGGTGGAGGACAAGGAGTGCGAGTGGGCGTACGCGAGGCCGGGCATGCTCGGCCTGGAGACCGCGCTCTCCATCGCCCTCGACGTGCTCGGCCCCGAGTGGGACCTGATCGCCGAGCGGATGTCCCGCACCCCGGCCCGGATCGCCGGGCTCGACGGGCACGGCCTCGACCCGGCGCCCGGCGTTCCGGCCAACCTGACCCTGGTCGACCCGGCCGCCCGCCGGGTCGTCGAGCCGGCGGAGTTGGCCAGCCGCAGTCGCAACACCCCGTACGCCCGCATGACGCTGCCGGGTCGCATCGTGGCGACCTTCCTGCGTGGCGAGCCGACGGTCCTGGACGGAAAGGCAGTCAAGTGATCCGAGCGAGGAGTGCAGCGGAGCGGAGCCCCGCAGTCCGGATCGAAGGAGACATGATCCGAGCGAGGAGTGCAGCGGAGCGGAGCCCCGCAGTCCGGATCGAAGGAGGCGCAGCATGACGAAGCGTAGAACCGCGATTCTCGTGCTGGAGGACGGGCGCACGTTCCACGGCGAGGCGTACGGCAGCGCCGGCGAGACCTTCGGCGAGGCGGTCTTCAACACGGGTATGACCGGCTACCAGGAGACCCTGACCGACCCGTCGTACCACCGTCAGGTGGTGGTGCAGACCGCGCCGCACATCGGCAACACCGGCGTCAACACCGAGGACGACGAGTCGTCCCGGATCTGGGTCGCCGGGTACGTGGTGCGCGACCCGGCCCGGATCCGTTCCAACTGGCGGGCCACCGGCGGGCTGGAGGACCGGCTCGCCGCCGAGGGTGTCGTCGGCATCAGCGGCGTGGACACCCGGGCGCTCACCCGGCACCTGCGCGAGCGGGGCGCGATGCGGGTCGGCATCTCCAGCGTCGACGACGACCCGCGGGCTTTGCTGGCCCGGGTCCGCCAGTCGCCGCAGATGGTCGGCGCGGACCTCTCCGCCGAGGTGACCACCGCCGAGCCGTACGTGGTGCCGGCGCAGGGCGCGCACCGGTTCACCGTCGCCGCCCTGGACCTGGGCATCAAGCGCAACGTGCCGCGCCGGCTCGCCGCGCGCGGGGTCACCACCCACGTGCTGCCGGCCGGCTCCAGCATCGACGACCTGCTCGCCACGGGCGCCGACGCGGTCTTCTTCTCGCCCGGTCCGGGCGACCCGGCCACCGCCGACGGCCCGGTCGCGTTGGCCCGGCAGGTGCTGGGCCGGCGTGTCCCGCTGTTCGGCATCTGTTTCGGCAGTCAGATCCTCGGCCGGGCGCTCGGCTTCGGCACCTACAAGCTCGGCTACGGCCACCGGGGCATCAACCAGCCGGTGCTCGACCGGGCCACCGGCAAGGTCGAGGTGACCAGCCACAACCACGGCTTCGCCGTGCAGGTGCCGGGCGCGCAGGCCGGGGCGGTGGTGCCCGACCAGGTGATCGAGACCGAGTTCGGCGGCGTCCAGGTCTCGCACGTCTGCCTCAATGACAACGTGGTCGAGGGGCTGCGGGCCAGGGACGTGCCCGCCTTCACCGTCCAGTACCACCCGGAGGCGGCGGCCGGCCCGCACGACGCGGACTACCTCTTCGACCGCTTCGCCGAGCTCATCGAAGGCGGAAAGAATGCCTAAGCGCACCGACCTCAAACACATTCTGGTGATCGGCTCCGGGCCGATCGTCATCGGCCAGGCCTGCGAGTTCGACTACTCCGGCACCCAGGCATGCCGGGTGTTGCGCAGCGAGGGGATCCGGGTCAGCCTGGTCAACTCCAACCCGGCCACCATCATGACCGACCCGGAGTTCGCCGACGCCACCTACGTCGAGCCGATCACCCGCGAGTTCGTCGAGCTGGTCATCGCCCGGGAACGCCCCGACGCCCTGCTGCCCACCCTGGGCGGGCAGACGGCGCTGAACACGGCGGTCGCCCTGCACGAGGCGGGCGTGCTCGACAAGTACGGCGTGGAGCTGATCGGCGCGAACATCGAGGCGATCCACCGCGGCGAGGATCGGCAGCTGTTCAAGGACATCGTCGCCAAGGCCGGCGCCCGCATCGGCGTCGAGGACCCGACCGCGCTCGTGCCCCGCTCCCGGGTCTGCCACTCGATGGCCGAGGTCGAGGCCACCGTGGCCGAGCTGGGCCTGCCGGTGGTCATCCGGCCGTCGTTCACCATGGGCGGCCTCGGCTCCGGGATGGCGCACACCGACGAGGACCTGGCGCGGATCGCCGGCGCCGGCCTGGCGGCCAGCCCCGTGCACGAGGTGCTCATCGAGGAGAGCGTGCTCGGCTGGAAGGAGTACGAGCTCGAACTGATGCGCGACCGCCACGACAACGTGGTGGTGGTCTGCTCGATCGAGAACGTCGACCCGATGGGCGTGCACACCGGCGACAGCGTCACCGTGGCCCCGGCCATGACGCTGACCGACCGGGAGTACCAGCGCCTGCGGGATCTGGGCATCGCGGTGCTGCGCGAGGTCGGGGTGGACACCGGCGGCTGCAACATCCAGTTCGCGGTCAACCCGGACGACGGCCGGATCGTCGTGATCGAGATGAACCCGCGGGTGTCCCGCTCCTCGGCGCTGGCCTCGAAGGCCACCGGCTTCCCGATCGCCAAGATCGCCGCGAAGCTGGCCATCGGCTACACCCTGGACGAGATCCCGAACGACATCACCCGCAAGACCCCGGCGGCGTTCGAGCCGACACTGGACTACGTGGTGGTGAAGATTCCGCGGTTCGCGTTCGAGAAGTTCCCCGGAGCGGACCCGGAGCTGACCACCACGATGAAGTCGGTCGGCGAGGCGATGAGCCTCGGGCGCAACTTCACCGAGGCGCTCAACAAGGCGATGCGTTCGATGGAGACGAAGGCGGCGGGATTCTGGACCGTGCCGGATTCGGTCGTCGCTGCCGCGACGGGCGTCGACCCGGCCGGCGTGACGAAGGAGACCACCCTCGCCGCGCTGCGGGTGCCGCACGACGGGCGGCTCTACACCGTCGAGCGCGCGCTGCGCCTGGGTGCCTCCGTCGCCGAGGTGGCCGAGGCTTCCGGCGGGATGGACCCGTGGTTCCTGGACCAGATCGCCGCGCTGGTCGAGCTGCGTGCGGAGATCGTGGACGCCCCGGTGCTCGACGCCGACCTGCTGCGTCGGGCCAAGCGGGCCGGTCTGTCCGACCGGCAGCTCGCCGCGCTCCGCCCGGAGTTGGCCGCCGAGGACGGGGTGCGCAGCCTGCGGCACCGCCTGGGCGTGCGTCCGGTCTACAAGACGGTGGACACCTGCGCCGCCGAGTTCGAGGCGACCACTCCGTACCACTACTCGACGTACGACTCGGAGACCGAGGTGGCGCCCTCGGCCCGGCCGAAGGTGATCATCCTGGGGTCCGGGCCGAACCGGATCGGCCAGGGCATCGAGTTCGACTACTCCTGCGTGCACGCGGTCCAGGCGCTGCGTGCCGCGCCCACCGGTGGAGTCGCCGCGTCCGGCGTCGACGGTGCCGGCTTCGAGACCGTGATGGTCAACTGCAATCCGGAGACGGTCTCGACCGACTACGACACCGCCGACCGGCTCTACTTCGAGCCGCTCACCTTCGAGGACGTGCTGGAGGTCTGGCACGCCGAGGACTCCTCCGGGAAGGCGGCCGGCGGGCCGGGCGTGGTGGGGGTGATCGTCCAGTTGGGCGGGCAGACCCCGTTGGGCCTGGCACAGCGGCTCAAGGACGCCGGCGTGCCGGTGGTCGGCACCTCCCCGGAGTCGATCCACCTGGCCGAGGAGCGGGGCGCGTTCGGCGCGGTGCTGGCCCGGGCCGGGCTGCGCGCCCCGGCGCACGGCACGGCCACCTCGTACGACGAGGCGAAGGCGATCGCCGACGAGATCGGGTACCCGGTGCTGGTGCGGCCGTCGTACGTGCTCGGCGGGCGGGGCATGGAGATCGTCTACGACGATGCCACGCTGCGCGACTACATCGGCCGGGCCACCGACATCTCCCCGGACCACCCGGTGCTGGTCGACCGGTTCCTCGACGACGCCATCGAGATCGACGTGGACGCGCTCTGCGACGCCGACGGCGAGGTCTACCTGGGCGGCGTGATGGAGCACATCGAGGAGGCCGGCATCCACTCCGGGGACTCCTCCTGCGTGCTGCCGCCGATCACCCTGGCCGGCTCGCACCTGGCGCAGGTGCGCCGCTACACCGAGGCGATCGCCCGCGGGGTCGGCGTGCGGGGTCTGCTCAACGTCCAGTACGCCCTCAAGGACGACATGCTGTACGTGCTGGAGGCCAACCCACGCGCCTCCCGTACCGTCCCGTTCGTCTCCAAGGCCACGGCGGTGCCGCTGGCCAAGGCGGCGGCCCGGATCGCGCTCGGCGCCACCGTCGCCGAGCTGCGGGCCGAGGGGATGCTTCCGCCCACCGGGGA
The DNA here is from genome assembly GCF_004348675.1 of Micromonospora sp. KC606. Classification (GTDB taxonomy): domain Bacteria; phylum Actinomycetota; class Actinomycetes; order Mycobacteriales; family Micromonosporaceae; genus Micromonospora. The sequence continues at coordinate 8,886 of NZ_SMKN01000177.1, forward strand.
CGGCGGCGCCATGCCGGTCGACGCCCCGATCGCGGTGAAGGAGGCGGTGCTGCCGTTCAAGCGGTTCCGCACCCCGTCGGGCAAGGGCGTGGACTCGCTGCTCGGTCCGGAGATGAAGTCCACCGGTGAGGTGATGGGTATCGACACCGGCTTCGGGCACGCCTTCGCCAAGTCGCAGGCCGCCGCCTACGGGTCGCTGCCCACCGCCGGCCGGATCTTCGTCTCGGTGGCCAACCGGGACAAGCGCGGGATGATCTTCCCGATCAAGCGCCTGGCCGACCTGGGTTTCGAGATCGTGGCCACCACCGGCACGGCGGAGGTGCTGCGCCGGCACGGCGTCGCCTGCGAGCAGATCCGCAAGCACTACGAGTCCGGCGAGGGTGACGACGCGGTGTCGATGATCATCGGCGGGGCCGTGGCGCTGGTGGTGAACACCCCGCAGGGTTCCGGCGCGAGCGCCCGGTCCGACGGGTACGAGATCCGCAGCGCGGCGGTGACGGCGGACATCCCCTGCATCACCACGGTTCCCGGCGCCGCGGCGGCGGTGATGGGCATCGAGGCGCGCATCCGCGGCGACATGCAGGTCCGCCCGCTACAGGAGCTGCACGCCGCCCTGCGAGCCGGCGAGTGATGTTCGCGCGGACACTTCGGCCCCTGTTGTTCCGGATCGGGGGCGGCGACGCCGAGGCGGCGCACGAGTGGACACTGCGGCGGCTGGCCGGGCTGTCCCGGCGGCCGGCCGCGCTCGCCGCGCTGCGGGCCCGCTACCTCGCGCGGGCGCCGCGGACCGTGTTCGGGGTGGACTTCCCGAACCCGGTCGGGTTGGCCGCCGGGATGGACAAGAACGGCGTCGCGCTGCCGGCCTGGCCGGCGCTCGGCTTCGGGTTCGTCGAGGTCGGCACGGTCACCGCGCACAACCAGCCGGGCAACCCCCGGCCCCGGCTGTTCAGGCTGCGCGACAGCGAGGCCGTGATCAACCGGATGGGCTTCAACAACGCCGGCGCCCAGGCCCTGGCGGACCGCCTGGCGGCGCTGCCCCGCCCGCTCGGGGTGCCGCTGGGCATCTCGCTGGGCAAGTCCAAGGTGACCCCGCTGGAGGAGGCGGTCGAGGACTACCTCACCTCGTACCGGGCGCTGCGCGCGCACGGCGACTACTTCGCGGTCAACGTCTCCTCGCCGAACACCCCCGGCCTGCGCAGCCTTCAGGACAAGGCCCACCTCGACGCCCTGCTGGCCGCCCTGGTGGGGGAGAAGCCGGTGCTGGTGAAGATCGCCCCGGATCTCACCGAGCCGGCCATCGCCGAGCTGCTGGAGGTCTGCCTGGCCCGGGGCGCTGCCGGGGTGATCGCCACCAACACCACGCTGTCCCGCGACGGCCTCGCCCCCGCCGACCGGGAACGCGGCACCGAGACCGGCGGGCTCTCCGGCCGGCCGCTGACCGGCCGGGCCCGGAAGGTGGTCGCCTTCGTGCACGCCGAGACCGGCGGGCGGCTGCCGGTCATCGGGGTGGGCGGCATCCTCGACCCGGACGACGCGGCCCGGATGTTCGACGCCGGCGCCGACCTGGTGCAGCTCTACACCGGCTTCATCTACCGGGGTCCGGCACTGGTCAGGGCCGCGGCGCGCGCGTCGGCCGCTGCCGGCGCCACGGTCGGGTGAGGCGGCGGCTCCGGCCGGCGGCCGTCGAGGGTGCGAAGGAGTACGCGTGACGCCCGAGGAGATCCTGGCCGCCGACCGGGCGCACGTCTGGCACCCGTACGCGGCGCTGCCGCCAGCCGCGCCGCCGTACGTGGTGCGCAGCGCGCAGGGCGTACGCCTGCGGCTGGCCGACGGCCGGGAACTGGTCGACGGAATGTCGTCCTGGTGGGCGGCGATCCACGGCTACCGGCATCCGGTGCTCGACGCGGCCGTGGTGGACCAGCTCGGCCGGATGAGCCACGTGATGTTCGGCGGGCTCACCCACGAGCCCGCCGTCCGGCTGGCGCGTGCTCTCGTCGAGCTGGCCCCGGGCGACCTGGAGCACGTCTTCCTGGCCGACAGCGGGTCGGTCGGCGTCGAGGTGGCGGTCAAGATGTGCCTGCAGTACCAGCGGGCCACCGGTCGACCGGAGCGCCGCCGACTGGGCACCTGGCGGGGCGGGTACCACGGCGACACGTTCCACCCCATGAGTGTCTGCGACCCGGTGGGGGGCATGCACCACCTCTGGGGCGACGTGCTGCCCCGGCAGGTCTTCGCCCCGGCCCCGCCCGGCGGTTTCGACGACGGGCCCGACCCGGCGTACCTGGCGGCGTTGACCGACGCGGTGCGACGGCACGCCCACGAGTTGGCCGCGGTGATCGTCGAGCCGGTGGTGCAGGGCGCGGGCGGGATGCGCTTCCACCATCCGGGCTACCTGCGGGCGCTGCGCGAGGTGACCAGCGCTCACGGGGTGCTGCTGGTCTTCGACGAGATCGCTACCGGCTTCGGTCGCACCGGCGCGATGTTCGCTGCGGAACACGCCGGGGTGAGCCCGGACGTGCTCTGCGTGGGCAAGGCGCTCACCGGCGGCTACCTGACCCTGGCCGCGGTGCTCTGCACGCCGGAGATCGCCCGGGGCATCTCCGCGGCCGGCGTGTTGGCCCACGGACCCACCTTCATGGGAAACCCGCTCGCCTGCGCGGTCGCCAACGCCTCCCTGGAGCTGCTGCGGGCCGGTGACTGGGCCGTCCAGGTGTCCCGGGTGGGGGCGGGGCTGCGGGCCGGTCTGGAGCCGCTGCGG
>NZ_SMKN01000178.1 GCF_004348675.1 Micromonospora sp. KC606
CTGCAGCACCTGAGTACGTAGGTGAGTCATCGCCGGGGGTGCCGTGGCGGCCGGGACGCTACCGGGAGGTGCACGGTCGGCGACAGCCCGGCACCGCCCGACCGGCCGCCCTCCCCGGTGGTGGGCCGCCCCGGTCGTGGTGTGCCTGCCGGGCTCGGCGTCGTTCGTAAGGAGATGGCGTCGACGGTGGCGGGTGGGCTGCTGACCCGTATTCGTACTCAAGTGCCATAGTGGGCTCGACCGGTGCTCGCCCCTTCGGCGGCAACCGGTGCGGTTGGGCCCTGCTGGTGCCGGTCGGTCCGGGCGGGTGCGGTCAGTGTCGACAGGGGCATCCGGCCGGCGCGGTCCGGCGGGCGGTCAACCACGCAGGGTGTACGTCCCCGCACGTGGCACGGTGACCGTCGTCCAGTCCCCGTCGGCGGCGACCGTCGCCCCGCCGGAGGCGGACAACCAACGGCTGTGCCGGACCCGCAGTGGCACCGTGCCCGCTCCGGTCGTACGAAGGGTGACCGACGCGCCGTCCTGCCGGACCAGTTCACCGGGTGCGGCGACCAGCGGCGTCGGGTCGACCACCGCGTAGAGTCGCCAGCGGGCGTCCGACCAGACCTCGGTCAGATACGGCAGCCCAACCGTGACCAGTTCCGCCTCGGCCCGACCCACCCACGACAGCGGGGCGTCGGGCACGGCGACGTACTGCACGGCGTTCTCGTCCAGCCAGGCCCGGTAGCTGTCGACGGTCAGCGGCACCCCGGTCCCGGCGGCCCCCGGCACCGTGTTGAAGAACAGCGGGTTGCGGGCGATGTCGGCCTGCCGCAGCCACCCTCGCGCCAGCGGCACCTCCCCGAGGTGGGCGGCCTCCCAGTAGTCCCGGGTCGGCGGTACCTCCACGCGCCCGGTGAGCCCTCGCCGAACCAGTTCGGCGCGGAGCGGGTCGAAGAAGGCCCGCTCGGTGGTCGGGTCGCCGGCACCGCGCAGGTCGGCGGCGACCACCGGCGGCTGCCACCAGCAGACCGCCGCCAGCAGCACGGCCAGGACCACCGGCCGGGCCGGGTTGCGGCCCCACCGCGCCGCGGCGGCCAGCACCGGCAGCGCGAACATCACCACCAGCCGGGTCGCGTTCAACCCGACCGGAGTGTGCACCAGGGCCGCCACGAGAATCCCGGCCGCCGACAGCAGGGCACCCGCCCGCACCGGCCGGTACGCCACCAACGCCGCTACCACCAGGCTGGTCACCACCGCCCGGACCGTGTCGGTGCGGCTGATGTTCATCCAACCCCCCTCGCCGAAGAGCAGCCCGGTCACCCCCAGCGGCAGCGCGGCGGCCACCCCGAGTAACAGGCCGTCGGCGTACCGGCGGGTGAGCAGCAGCGCCCCGCCGGCCATGCCGACGAACAGCCCGGCCACCGGGCTGGTCGCCGAGGCCAGCAACGCCGAAGCCAGCACCAGGACCGGCCGGATCACCCGGCGCGGCACGCCACCGGCGGGCGGACCGTGGGCCGGCAGGGTCAGGGCGAGCAGTGCGGCCAGGCCGAACGCCACCCCGAGGGCGTAGGTGACCCGGCCGGAGACCAGGTTGCCGGCGATCGTGAGCACCCCGACGAGGCTGCCGAGCAGCGGGCGGGGCACTCCGGTGCGTACCAGCAGTGCGGCGAAGGCGGCGGCGGCCCCGACCAGGGCGAGCGCGCCGGTGACCCGGACGCCGAGCACCGCCATCACCGGGGGGGACACCAGGCTGTAGCCGAGCGGGTGGATGCCGGCGTACCAGCGCAGGTCCACCAGCGCGGGACCGTGTGTGGCGAAGAAGTCCGACCGGGCGACCTGGGCGGACAGGTCCGAGCCCATCCGCGGCAGGGCCAGCCACACCCCGCCCAGCACGGTGGCGCAGACGGCGGAAACCGCCACCACCTGGCTGCGCCGCATGCCCACCTCCGGTCCGCGACCACGGTACTGGCAGCATGTCCGATGTGCCTCACCACCTCTTGCGCTGGGTCGGACTGGCCGGCTCCGTCCTGCTCGCCGTGGCCGCGTACCTGGGGGGTGCGCTGCCCGACGGGAACCTGCGGCCCACCCCGGTCAGCATCTGGCAGGGCCGGCACGGGCCACTGATCCTCGCCGCCTGGCTGCTCGGCACGGCGCTGATGGGCTGGGCCTGGTGGACGCTGCGCGACCGGGTGCCGTCGGCCCGGTGGGCGCTGGTCACCGCCGGACTCTGGCTGATCCCACTGCTGGTCGCCCCGCCGTTGGGCAGCCGCGACGTGTACGCGTACACCTGCCAGGGCGCCAGCTACGCGGCCGGGATCAGCCCGTACGAACACGGCGTCTCGGTGCTGCCCTGCCCCTGGCTGGACACCATCTCCTACATCTGGCGGGACACCCCGGCGCCGTACGGGCCGCTGTTCGTCATGCTCTCCGGCGCGATCGTCAAGACAACCGGGTCGCTGTACGCCAGCATGGCGCTGTTCCGGCTCGCCGCGGTGGTCGGCGTCGGGCTGACCGCCGCGTTCCTGCCGGTGCTGGCCCGCCGCTGCGGGGTGCCGGCGGGCCGCGCGCTCTGGCTGGCGCTGGCCTGCCCGCTGGTCGCGGTGCACCTGGTCTCCGGCGCGCACAACGACGCGCTGATGGTGGGTCTGCTGGTCGCCGGGCTGGCCGTGGTGGTGTCCCGTCCCGGCCGCTTCTGGCCGCTGCTGGCTGGGGGAGTGCTGCTCGGTCTCGCCGGCGGGGTGAAGGTCACCGCGCTGGTCGCGGTGCCGTTCGCCGCGCTGGCGGCGATCTCCGGACCGTACTCGATCAAGGGGTTGGTGCGCGACGGCAGCCCGGTGGTCGGTGGAGCGTTCGTCACGGTGGTCGGCGCGACCCTGGTCGCGGGCCTCAACTTCGGCTGGATCTCCGGGCTGGAACAGGGCAGCCTGGTGGTCGCCTGGACCTCGCCGTCCACGGCGGTCGGGCAGACCGTCGGGTACGTCGCCGCGCTCTTCGGCGCGCACGTGGACGCGCTGCCGGTGACCCGGGCGATCGGCGTGCTGGTGCTCGCGGTGCTGCTGGTGTGGCTGTGGTGGCGGGCCCGCACCCGGGACCCGCTGTGGCACGCCGGGCTGGCGCTGGCCGCCACCGTCGCCCTGGCCCCGCTCTTCCACCCCTGGTACTGGATGTGGCCGCTGACCTTGCTCGCCGCCACCGCGCACCGCACCGGTTGGTTCAGCCTGGTGGCGCTGGTCTCGTCGTTCCTGGTGCTGGCCGACGGCACCGGCCTGGCCCGGTACACCAAGTTTCCCGGTGCGCCGCTGATGACGCTGTTGGTGATCGTGGTCGCCGTGCGGTTGGTACGGTCGGCTCGGGCGGCCCGCCGCCCGGCCCCCGTCGACTGAGGAGAGGTCCGCCGGTGACCGAGCCCGGCCCGCCGCCCGACGGCCGCGCCCGGTCCGCCCGCTGGGCCGGGTTCGCCGGCGCGGCGCTGGTCACGGTCGCCGCGTGGCTCGGCGGCGCACTGCCGGCCGTCCCGCCGCACGAGCCGTGGCGGATGCCGCGTGGGCCGGCGGCGCTGGGTTGCTGGCTGCTCGGCACCGCGCTGATGGTCGGTGCCTGGTGGGCGCTGCGGCGGGGCGCGCCGTCGACCCGGTGGGCGTACCGCACCGCCGGGTTGTGGCTGGTGCCGCTGGTGGTCGCGCCGCCGCTGGCCAGCCGCGACGTCTACTCGTACGCCTGCCAGGGCTGGGCCTACGCCGCCGGGCACGACCCGTACGTGGTCGGCGTGGCGGCGGCCGGCTGCCCGTGGGTCGACTCCGTCGCCCCGTTGTGGCGGGACACCCCTGCCCCGTACGGGCCGCTGTTCCTGCTGCTCGCCGCGTTGGCTGCCACCCTCGGCGGGGGCCTGGCCGGCACGGTCGCCCTGTTCCGGCTGTTGGCCCTGGCCGGGGTGCTGCTGTCCGCGCTCTGCCTGCCGGGGCTGGCCCGGGCGTGCGGGGTGCCCACCCGCCGGGCGGTCTGGCTCGGGCTGGCCAGCCCGCTGGTCGGGATGCACCTGGTCGCCGGCGCGCACAACGACGCGGTGATGCTCGGCCTGCTCCTGCTCGGCCTGCTGGTGCTGGTTCGCGCGTCCGGCGGGGCGCGGCCGTTGCTGGCAGCCGGGGTGCTGCTCGGCCTGGCGGTGGCGGTGAAGGCGACGGCGGTCGTGGTGCTGCCGTTCGCCGCGCTGGTCGCGGTGCGCGGCCGGTACACCGTCCGGGCGTTGCTGCGCGACGGCGGCTTGGTGGCCGGCGGGATGGTGGCCGCGCTCGTGGCCGCCTCCGCCGTGTCCGGCCTGGGTCTGGGGTGGGTCGGCGGGTTGGCCCACAGCGGCGACTCGCAGCAGTGGACCTCGCCGCCGACGGCGGTCGGCTTCGTCGTCGACTATCTCGGCGCGCTGGCCGGGCGGGAGCCGGGGGCGGTGCCGGCGGCGCGGGTGGTGGGACTGGTGCTGCTGGCGGCGCTGCTGGCGGTGCTCTGGTGGCGGGCCTGGTCGGCGCTGCGCCGGCGGGGCGACGTACGAGCGCGGGTCCGGCGGTTCGCGGTGGCCCGCCTCCGGGTGGGCCTGCTCGGCGCGGGTGCTGCGCTGGCCGCCACGGTGGCCCTCGCTCCCGTCTTCCACCCCTGGTACGCGACCTGGCCGCTGCTGGTCCTCGCCGTCTCGGCATCCCGGACCGTCTGGTTCACGCTGCCCAGCGCCGTCGCCGCCTTCCTCACCCTGCCGGACGGGACCTCGCTGGCCCGGTACACCAAGGCGCCCGGCGCGATCCTGATGACGGCGCTGGTGGTGGCCCTGGTCGCCAGGGCCCTACGTCGGGGACCCACCCGCGCTCACGCGCTGAGCGACTGACCCTGGGGCCGGCGCCGTCCGGCGGCCGTACACGGTTGCGGCAGATCGCGCTGTCCCGTCCCCAGGACACCGCCGCTTGCGGCAGACGTGTCGACCACACCGGGCCGGAGCCGGCAGGACGTGGCCGGGTCGGAGCCCGAAACGAAGCGGCCGGGCCGGCTCCGCGTACGCGGAGCCGGCCCGGCCGGTGGAACGTGCCTCGACGACCGCTCAGCAGTCGAAGTACATCGCGAACTCGTGCGGGGTCGGGCGCAGACGCACCGGGTCGACCTCGTTGGCCCGCTTCCAGCTGACCCAGGTGGAGATCAGGTCCGGCGTGAAGACGCCGCCGTCGAGCAGGTAGTCGTGGTCGGCCTCGAGCGCGTCGAGCACCTCCGGCAGCGAGCCCGGCACCTGCTTGACGTCGCCCCACTCCTCCGGCGGCAGGTCGTACAGGTCCTTGTCGATCGGCGCCGGCGGCTCGATCTTGTTCTTGATGCCGTCCAGGCCGGCCATCATCATCGCCGAGAAGGCGAGGTACGGGTTGCTGGACGGGTCCGGAACCCGGAACTCGACCCGCTTGGCCTTCGGGTTGCTGCCGGTGACCGGGATGCGGGTGCAGGCGGAGCGGTTACGCTGCGAGTAGACCAGGTTGACCGGCGCCTCGAAGCCCGGCACCAGCCGGCGGTACGAGTTGACCGTCGGGTTGGTGAAGGCCAGCAGCGACGGCGCGTGGTGCAGCAGGCCGCCGATGTACCAGCGGGCGGTGTCCGACAGGCCGGCGTAGCCGGTCTCGTCGTAGAACAGCGGCTCGCCGTTCAGCCACAGGCTCTGGTGGGTGTGCATGCCGGAGCCGTTGTCGCCGAAGAGCGGCTTCGGCATGAAGGTGGCGGTCTTGCCGTTGGCCCAGACCTCGTTCTTCACGATGTACTTGAAGAGCTGGAGCTGGTCGGCGGAGTGCAGCAGGGTGGAGAACTTGTAGTTGATCTCCGACTGGCCGGCGGTGCCGACCTCGTGGTGCGAGCGCTCCACCGTGAAACCGCCGTCGACCAGGCGACGCACGATCGAGTCGCGCAGGTCGGCGTAGTGGTCCACCGGCGGCACCGGGAAGTAGCCGCCCTTGTACGCGGTCTTGTAGCCGCGGTTGCCGCCGGCCTCCTCGCGGCCGGAGGTCCACGCGCCCTCGATCGAGTCGATGTAGTAGAACGACTGGTGGGCGGAGGTCTCGTGCCGGATCGAGTCGAAGATGTAGAACTCGGCCTCGGCACCGAAGTAGGCGGTGTCGGCGATGCCGCTCGCCGCCAGGTACGCCTCGGCCTTCTTCGCCACGTTGCGCGGGTCCCGGGAGTACGCCTCGCGGGTGAACGGGTCGTGGATGAAGAAGTTCAGCGCGAGGGTCTTCTGCGCCCGGAACGGGTCGACGAACGCGGTGGCGACGTCCGGGAGCAGGAGCATGTCCGACTCGTGGATCGCCTGGAAACCGCGGATCGACGAGCCGTCGAACGCGAGGCCGTCGGTGAAGACACTGTCGTCGAAGGACTCCACCGGCAGGTTGAAGTGCTGCATCACGCCGGGCAGGTCACAAAAACGTACGTCGACGAACTTTACGTCCTCGTTCTTGAGGTATCGCAGGAGTTCCTCGGGATTGGCAAACACACGTCCTCCTGGCACGTCCACTCCGGTGGCTGGGCTCTGGCGACGGTATGACCGCGCGGTTGCCCGGCCGTGTCTCCTCTGTTTCCGCCGTGTTACGTCGCTGGCGAGGCGTCATTTGAGCCGCTCAGTCGCCACCGGGCCGCCGTTCGGACGATACCGGTTGGGGCAGTGTAGCGCCTCTTGACGCAAATAGCCCGTTTTCCGACCCGCGGCGGTCCGGGCCCGGGACGGCTGACCGACGCCCCTCGGTGACCGTCGGTGACCGACAGCCGCTGGGTACCCTTGATCGCTGTGAGCAACCCCGCCGCCGTTCCGGCGCCACCCGCCACGGACCCGTCCTTCACCCCGCCCAGCCTCGGGCGTCGCTTCGGCGCGCTGGTGATCGACTGGGTGCTCTGCCTGATGGTGTCGAACTTCTTCGCCGACCCCCTTCGGGACGGCTGGGCCCCGGTGCTGGTGCTGGTCGCCGAGTACGGCTTCTTCCTCGGGCTCTTCGCCCAGACCCCCGGGATGTGGATCACCAGGATCCGCTGCCTGTCCTGGGTCGACGGGGGCCGCGTCGGGCTGATCCGGGCCCTGCTGCGCGGCCTGCTGCTCGCCCTGGTCGTGCCCGCACTGCTGATGGACGGGCACCGCCGTGGCCTGCACGACCGCCTCACCGGCTCGGTCATCGCCGACGCCCCCCGCGCCGCCTGATCGCCGACGCCCAAGCGGCTCGCCCGTGCCGGCGGCCGGTCCACCCGTGCCGGGCGCGCAAACGCGACGAGCCGGGCCCGAACGGGCCCGGCTCGCCGGCGTACGACCTCGGGTCAGCGGCCTCGCGACTGGCGGTACGCGCCGCGCGGCGGCCGCATGTTCTTCGGGATCGCGCCCTTGGGCATCTGCGGCCGGGCGGTGAGCGCCTTGAGCCGCTTGTCGAGCGAGTTGACGTCCTTGCCGCTGAGGGCGCGCGGCAGCCGCATCAGCGTCATCCGTAGCTTGCGGATCGGCAGTTCGTCCTCGCCCTGGCCGATCACGTAGTCGTGCAGCGGGGCGTTGCCGATCACCTTGGCCAGCCGGCGCCTCTCCTGCCCGAGCAGGCCGCGCACCCGCTGCGGGTTGCCCTCGGCGAGCAGGATCACCCCGGGACGGCCGATCACCAGGTGGACCATGTCCATCTGGGTGGTGGAGCTGACGGCGGGGGTGACCCGCCAGTCGCCGCGCATGTTCTCGATGATCTGGGCGGCGGCCCCGGGTTGCCCCTCGGCGGCGTTCATCATCGCCGCGTTGGACCGCAGGTTGAGCACGATCAGCACGGCGAGCAGGGTGACCAGGATGCCCAGCGGCAACCAGAGCCAGCCCCAGAGGAGCACCGCGACCACGGTGAGCGCGAGCGGGATCAGCACCGCCGCGGCGACCAGTGGCGCGAACCACCGGTCCTGCTTCGCGGTGAACCGGAACACCATCCCGATCTGCTTCAGCCGCTGGCCGAACGAGACCTTCTCCTGGGGTTTCGCCATGCCGCCGAGTCTAGTGGTCGCCGCACGCCCGGATGATCCGCAGGCCGGCTGAGTACCTTACGTCGCCTCAGTGGCCGTTTCCCCACCCGGTAAGGAGGGCTGCGGGAGCGAAGATCAGGCGGCGCACCCATGCCCTCGGGGCACCTTCCGGCGAAGAGTCGAGGTCAGCAGACGAACGACTGTCCCAGGGAGTCCGACATGTTCGGCAACGACGCAGAGTTCCTCCTCCACCTCCACCGGGCCCACGCCGCCGAGCTGCGGGCCGACGCCGCGGCGGCCCGCCTCGCCCGGGCCCTGCCGCGCCGGCACGGCCGCTGGCGTGATCGGTGGCAGCGCCCGGGTCGTACCGACGCCGACCGCCGGTGACCCCAGTGTCCGCACCCGCACCCGCGCCGGTTGTCCCGGGCCACTCCGTCGAACCGGCCGTCGACCCGGGACCAACCGGCGGGCCCGGACCGGCCGGGCCCGTGGGTGGGCACGGTGCCGGCGGAGCCCATGGCATCCTCGGAGCCGTGACCCTAAGCGCCGCCAGCACCGTCCTCGTCGGCCGTCAGGACGAACTCGGGGCACTGCGCGCCGCCTTCGCCCGGGCGCGGGCCGGCGAGCCCAGCACCGTTCTCGTCGGCGGTGAGGCCGGGGTCGGCAAGACCCGCCTGCTGGACGAGTTCGGAGCCCTGGTCACCGCCGGCGGGAACCGGCTCCTCGTCGGCCAGTGCCTGGAGCTGGGCGAGGCCGGGCTGCCCTTCGCGCCGTTCGCCGCAGCGCTGCGCGAGGTGCTGCGCCGCGACGGCCCGGCGGTCTTCGAGGGGTACGAGCCGGAGTTCGCCCGCCTGCTGCCGGAGCTGGCCCGGACCTCCGCCGCGATCGCCGCGCCGCCCGCTCCGGCGCTCTCCGACGCCCCTCGGGGCTACCTGTTCGACCTGGTGGGGGAGCTGTTCCACCGGCTGGCCACCGTCCAGCCGCTGGTGCTGGTGATCGAGGACCTGCACTGGGCCGACCGCTCCACCCGCGACCTGATCGGCTTCCTCGTCCGCGCCGCCCGCACCGCCCGGGTGCTCCTGGTCTGCACGTACCGCACCGACGAGCTGCACCGGGGCCACCCGCTGCGGCCGTTCCTCGCCGAGTTGGACCGGGCTCGCGGCGTCGAACGGATCGAACTGGGCCGCCTCGACCGGGACGGCACCGCGGCGATCCTCACCGACCTGCTCGGGGCCGAGCCGCCCGCCCGGGCCGTCGACGACGTGCACACCCGCACCCAGGGCAACCCGTTCTTCATCGAGGAACTGGCAGCGGCTGGCGACCCGGTGGGCTGCGCCACCCTGCCGGAGACCCTGCGCGACCTGCTGCTCGCCCGGGTCGATCGGCTTCCCGACGCCGCACAGCGGGTGCTGCGCATCGCCGCAGCCGGGGGCACCCGCTTCTCCCACCAGCTCCTCGCCGAGGTCGCCGGCCTGCCCGAGCCCGAGCTGGAGGACGCGCTGCGCGCCGCCGTCGCCGCCCAACTGGTCGTCGCCGACTCGGACGAGGGCTACGAGTTCCGGCACGCGCTGGTCCGGGAGGCGGTCCACGACGAGCTGCTGCCCGGCGAGCACGCCCGGCTGCACGCCCGGTACGCCGCCGCCATCGAGGCGCACCCGCACCTGGTTCCCGCCGGGCGCGCCCCGGCCGAGACCGCCCACCACTGGTACGCCGCCCACGACCACCCCCGGGCACTGCTCGCCGCCCGGGCGGCCGCCTGCGCCGCCGCCGACCGGTACGCGTACGCGGAGCAGAGCCGGCTGCTGGAACGGGTGCTGGAGCTGTGGGAGCTGGTGCCCGACGCCGCCGACCGCCTCGGCATGGACCACCTGGCGGTGCTGGAGGCGACCCTCGACGCCGCCACCACGGCCGGCGACTACGGCCGCGCGGTCACCCTGACGCGGGCCGCGCTGGCCGAGGTCGACCGCGAGGTCGAGCCGCTGCGCGCCGCCCGGCTGCTCGACCGGCGGGGCCGGCTGCTGGCCCTGCTCGGCAAGAGCGACGGCGGCGCCGAGCTGCGCGAGGCGTACCGGCTGGCGGCCGGGGTGCCGGACGGCCCGGAGCGGGTCCGGCTGCTCGCCGACGTCGCGGCCCACCTGGCCAAGGTCGAGCCGGAGTTGGCCGCCACGGTCGCCGCCGAGGTGGGCACGCTCACCGAGGCGCTCGGCGCGGACCGCGCCCTGCTGCCCGCGCGGATCGCCCTGCTCTGCCGGGCCGACAAGGGGCCCGACCTCGGGCTGGCCGAGTTGCGCCGGGCGGAGGCCCTGGCCCGGGCCGACGACAACGCCCCCGCGCTGGTCAGCGCGCTGGTGCACCTCTCCGACGTGCTCTTCGAGCTGGGCCGGTACGCCGAGTCGGCCGAGGCCGCCGCCGCCGGGGTGGTCGAGGCCCGCCGGGTCGGGATCAGCCGCTCGGGCGGGGCGTACCTGCTGTCCAACCAGGCCGAGGCGCTGCTCGCCCTGGGTCGTTGGGACGAGGCGGAGGCGGCCTGCGGCGAAGCGGCCCGGATCGACCCGCCCGGCGTGTCCGGGCTGCACTGGCTCCAGCTGCGCGCCAGGCTGTGGCTGGCCCGCGCCCACCCCCGCGCCGACGAACTGGTCGGCCGGGCGCTGGGGTTCCTGGCCCGGCCGTACCTGTGGCCGAACCACCGGCTGCCGCTGCACGAGCTGCACGTCGAGGCGGCGCTCGCCGCCGACGACAAGGTCGAGGCCGCCCGGGCGGCCCGCGCCGCGCTCGCCGACGACCGGCTGCCGCACCTGCCGCGTGAGGGCTGGCCGGTGCTCAGCGCCGCCGCCCGCACCGCGGCCCGCTTCGCCGACCGGGAGTTGGCCGACGCCGTGGCCGGGATCGCCGCCGGCCTGCCCGCCCGTTATCCGGCCGAACGGGCGCACGCCGCCAAGGTCACGGCGTTGCTGGCGGTCGGGGACCGGGCGTTGCCGGCCTGGCGGGAGGCGGTGCGGGCCTGGCGGGCCGATGGCCAGCCGTACGCCCTGGGCCGGGCGCTGCTGGGGTTGGCCGAGGCGGCCGCGTCGTCGGGGGAGCGGGACGAGGTCGCCGGGGCGGTGGAGGAGGTCGTGGTGATCGCCGGGCGGCTCGGCGCGACCCCGCTGGGCGAGCAGGCGGTCACCCTGGCCCGGCGGGTGGGGCTGCGGGGCGCCCGCGCCGGCACGGAGCTGCTCACCGCCCGGGAACGGGAGGTGCTGCGGCTGGTGGCGGAGGGGCACAGCAACAGCCGGATCGCCGAGCGGCTGTTCATCTCGCCGAAGACGGCGAGCGTGCACGTCTCCCGGATCATCGCGAAGCTGGGCGTCAGCAACCGTGTGGAGGCCGCCGCCGTGGCCCACCGCCTCGGCCTGCTCGACGACACCCGGCCCGACTGACCGCCGGCTGGCCGACTGACCGCCCGGCCCGGCTGCCCGATCGACCGCCCGGCCCGGCTGCCGACTGGCCGACTGGCCGGCTGGCCGGCTGATCATGTCCGTTTGCGCCGGGCAGGGGTGTCCCGGCGGGTGGACACCGCACCATCGGCACATCCGGGGTCGATGGG
>NZ_SMKN01000179.1 GCF_004348675.1 Micromonospora sp. KC606
GCACGCTGGTGTCCGCCCCGCACTGGCCGGCGAACGGGGCGGGCTTCTCCTGGGGCGACCACGAGCTGCTACGGCGGGCCCGCCGGGTGGCCGGGGCCGGCTCACCGGCCAACTGGACGGCGTGGAGCACCTCGCACCACCTGGCGTACGTGCTGGCGGCGCTGACCCGGCCGGCGGGCGAACGGCGGTACGGCCGGAGGCCCGCCGCCGAGGAGCGCGGGCGGCCTGGCCGGCCGTACCGGGGCGGGGAGATCCGCCGGGCCGGCTAGATCACTCCTTCTCGGTGAAGCCGAACTGCACCACGCCCTCGTCGTCGACGGAGGCGTCGACGGAGGTGTCGTCGAGCAGCTCGGCGGCGTCCGCGTCGAGGAAGATCCGCGCCCCCTGGTTGTCGACGACCTGATCGCCCTGGGCTGGCTCGGGCACCAGTTCGACGGTGAGCGAGCCGGCCTCGGCGTCGGCGGCGATGCGCAGCCCGCCGTCGGTCAGGACGTCCTGCTGGGCGGCGAGGTCACGGATGACCAGCACAGCGTTGTCGGTCATGGTGAGCATGAGGGAACTCCTCGTGGGTTTCGGATTGGGCGGCGCGCACGACGATCGAACCTGCGCGCGTCGGACGGCGAAGGCCGTCGCCCGGCGAATCGGGGCACACCGCTCGCGCCCCTACCCCCACCGTGCCCGCTGTCGGGCCGTCCGTCAAATAGAGCGACGTCGGTGGGAGCAAGGCCGCCGATTCCACGTTTCCGCTCGTCAGCGCCCCGATCGCGGGTACCCTGCGGCCATGGACCGGATCCACGTCGAGCAGGGCAACCGTCGGCCAGCGGCGCGAGAACGAACCGGGCGTACGGCACCCGCTGGACCGCCCGAATGGCACGGGGGTGGACACCTTCTCGCGACGTCGATCTGCCCGGCGGACACCGCCGGGCAGCGCCCGCAGGTGCGTTGTCAGCCGGCGGCGGCCTCGCGCAGCCGGGCAGCGGTGCGGCGCGGGTCGTAGTCCGGGCCGACGCCCTCCACGATGAGGGTGGAGCCCTCGATGTGCCGGGCCCGCAGGGGCAGGATCTCCTGGTACTCCGGCGAGGCGTACCAGGCCCGGGCCCGCTCGACGTCCGGGAACTCCACGATTACCACGGTCCCCGGCCAGTCGCCCTCCAGCACCTCCACCTCGGCCCCGTGCACCCGGAACTTCCCCTGGTACGGGTCGAGAGTGGCCTGAATGCGGTCGATGTACTCGAGGACGTCGTCGTTGAGCTGCGGCGTGCGCAGGTGGGCCAGCGCGAAGGCGGGCATGCTCGCTCTCCCCCGTGTCGTCGGCCCGCTCCCGTGCGGACCACTGTGGATCATTATGCCGACCCCCGTGGGCCGCCGCTCAGCGCCCCGACACGGATCGAACTCAGCGCAGCGCGACCGCCTGGAGGCCGACGTTGCCGCAGTCGGAGTTGAAGGTCCGCTCGACGACCCAGGACATCAGCAGCTTCTCGCCCCTGGGCACCCGGAACCGCACGACCCACTGGGCGGTGTGACTGGTGTGCGGATCCTCCAGGCGCACCGTCCGGGTCGGGCCGCCGGTGGAGAGCCGGACGTCGAGCCGGCCCCGGGCCATCCATACGCCGGCGAAGAGGTGGACGGTGCGCAGTTCGCCGCTGCCGGCCACGGCGAGGCTGAAGCCGTTGCCGACACCGCAGGTGTAGACGCCGGTCATGGTTGCACCGACGGACCCGACGGGCGTGCCGTCGCGCCAGCGAAACGACTCCGGGTTGCTGTCGATGCCGCCCCGCGTGCCCCGGCCACCCTCGTCGCGGATCTCGAGCGACCCGTCGCGCTTGCGGACCTCGGAGTCGGCGCCGCGCAGTCCCCAGTGCACCCAGTCGCGGCTGCCGAGGGCGGTGAGGTCCACTGTGGCCGGAACCTCGACCTCGGCGACGGTGAGCACCGATCCGTTCGGCGCGGGCTTCGTGGCCGGCGGCGACGTCGGGGGCACGGACGGGGCCGGCGACGGGGTGCGTTGCCGGGGCCGCAGCCCCGGTGAGACGACCCCGGCCTCGGTGATCTCCGCTGGCAGGCCGGTGGGACGGCCGGCCACCGTCGGCGCGCCGGGCGGCTGCGCCCGGTCGTCGGCCGGAGGCACCGGGTCCGCGTCGAGGTTCAGGTACGACGCCACCAGCACCAGGCAGGTCAGGGCGGCCAGCGACGCGACGGTCCGGCGGCGTCGGCGTTGCCGGTGCCGGGCGAGCCGAGTGGCCGCGCCGCCGGACGGGCCCGGTCCGATCCGTCTCACCTGGTCGTCCGCCACTGTTTCTCCGTTCCGCACACCGCGCCGGCCCGACCATGATCGCGGATCGACGTGAGCCCCGTCACGTTCATCCGCACGACCGCTTACGCCATAGCCCGACTCATCAGCGTTTCCAGTTCGTTACCAAACGGCGGTAAGGAAAACTGTCCTAACGATGCCCGAATCGACCCGCTCGGCCGAGTAGGGATCCTAGCGCTTCCGTGTCCGGGCGGTCACGGTGCGGGGACCGCCTCCCTCACCGTCGCACCGGTCATTAAACTCCATAGTGGACGGTATGGTTTCAGTGGCCGGAGCGACAGGCCGAAAACGATCAGGCGGACGCGGACGCCGGTGGCCCGACGGCCGAACCGACCCGTCCGGTCAGCGAATCTCGAAACCCAACGCCTGCGCCAGCACGATTGCCTGCTCCGCGTCGATCAGAGCGCCGGCCCGCTGCACGGACGTCGGATCCATCGCGGTCAGGTCGCTGCCCCGCAGGTCCGCCCGGACCAGCCGGGCGGCGTGCAGTTGCGCGCCGGAGAGGTCGACGTCGGTCAGTGTCGCGTCGGTCAGGTCGGCCCCGGTCAGGTCCGCCTCCCGCATCCGTACGCCGGTGACGGTCACCCCGCGCAGGTCGGCGCCGGACAGCCCGACGAAGGACCAGTCCCCGCCCGTCACCCGCAGCGGGCGCAGGTCGCACTCCTGGAAGCTGCTGCCGACCAGCTTGCACCCGACGAACTCGGCCTCGAAGAGGTTGCACCGCCGGAACACGCACCGGATGAAGGCCGAGTCGACATGCCGGGAGGCGTTGAAGGCCACGTTGCCGAACGAACACCCGGTGAAGGTGACGCCCCGGCTGGTCGCCTCGGTGAGATCCACCCGATGGAAGGAACACCGTACGAAGTGCCGGTCGACCAGTGCCTCGGCGTACCAGTCGTCGTCGCGGAAGGTGGCGTCCTCGATGGTCTCCGGCATCGACCCACCGTAACGGCCGGGCCCGACAGTGACGGCCGACTCTTCCGCCGCCGCAGTACCGGCTAGTACGTTCGCGGGCGTGAGCGTGGCACGCAGCACCGACCCGGACCAGATCGGCTTCGACCCTGCGCGGCTCGCGCGGATCGACCGACACTTCGGCCGCTACGTCGACGAGGGGCTGCTGGCCGGCTGGCAGGTCGTCGTCACCCGGCGCGGCGAGGTCGCGCACTCCGCGACGTACGGGCTGCGCGACGTCGAGACAGGCGTGCCCGTCGAGCCGGACACGATCTGGCGGATCTACTCGATGACCAAGCCGATCACCTCGGTCGCGGCGATGATGCTGTGGGAGGAGGGCCGGTTCGAGCTGAACGACCCGATCAGCCGCTGGCTGCCGGAGTTCGCCGACGTCCGGGTCTTCGACAAGGGGTCGGCGCTCAGGGCGTACACCGTGCCGGCGGTCGAACCGGTCCGGGTCTGGCACCTGCTCACCCACACCTCCGGCCTGACGTACGGCTTCGCCCAGACCTCGGTGGTCGACGCCCTCTACCGCGCCGCCGGGTACGACCTCGGCGTGCCACCGGGCCTGGATCTCGCCGGGGCCACCGCCGGGATGGCGAAGCTGCCGCTGATGTTCCAGCCCGGCACCGGCTGGAACTACGGCGTCTCCACCGACGTGCTGGGCCGGCTGGTCGAGGTGATCTCCGGGCAGCGTCTTGACGAGTTCCTCGCCGAACGGATACTCGGCCCGCTGGGCATGACCGACACCCGGTTCTGGGTCGACGAGCCGGACGCCAAGCGCCTCGCCGCGCTCTACACGCCGCACCCGGCGACCGGCCGGGCGATCCGCGCCGACCGGTTCGGCGCCGCCGCGCTGCAGCGCCCGGAGTGTCTGTCCGGGGGCGGCGGGCTGGTCTCCACCGCCGCCGACTACCACCGGTTCACCCAACTGCTGCTGCGCGGCGGCGAGTTGGACGACGTACGCCTGCTCGCCCCCCGCACGGTTCGCTACATGACCCGCAACCACCTGCCCGGCGGGGGCGACCTGGCGTCGTTCGAGCCTCAGGGGTTCGCCGAGACGGTGCTGGACGGCATCGGCTTCGGCCTGGGCTTCGCCGTCGTGACCGATCCGGTGCCGGCGCGGGTGCCGAGCAGCGTCGGCGAGTACTACTGGGGCGGCCTGGCCAGCACGGCGTTCTGGGTCGACCCGGTCGAGGAGATCACCGCGCTGTTCTTCACCCAGTTGATGCCGTCGAGTACCTACCCGCTGCGCTCGCAGCTGCGGCAACTCGTCTACGCCGCCCTGGTCGACTGAGCCGGATGGGGATCCGGGGCACCGCCTGGGCCGTTCCACCGACGGGCGGCCGGGGCGCTCCATAGCCTGGACGTCATGAGCGAGCACAGCGAGCGAATCATCAGGCTCAGCGCGGTAGTGCCTCATGGCGGCACGGAGCGCAGCGGAGTGCCGTCATGAGCAACATCGTGGTGTACGGCGCCGGGGGCACCGCCGGCTCACGGATCGTCGCCGAGGCGATGGCCCGGGGGCACCGGGTCACGGCGGCGGTCCGCCGCCCGGAGTCGGTCACCTGGCTGCCCGCCGGTGCGCGTGTGGTGACCGGGGACGTCACCTCGGCCCGCAGCGTGCGGGAACTAGCCGCCGAGACCGACGTGATCGTGGTGGCGGTCGGCGGCGGCCAGCGGGCGCTGTGGCGGGACGCGGCGCAGACGTTGATCACCGTCCTGCGAGAGGTGCCGAATCCGCCCCGGGTGATCCATGTCGGCGGCGGAGCGACCCTGCTGACCTCGCGGGACACTTCGTTTCTGGACGAGCCGGACTTCCCCGAGGAGTATCGGGACGCGGCGCTGGGCCAGGCCGACGCGCTGGCCTGGTACCGCTCCTCGGCCGACGGAGTGACCTGGACCTACATCTCCCCGCCGCCGCTGGAGTTCCACCCGGGCGAGCGGACCGGGCGGTACCGGACCGGCACCGAGCACCCGGTCCTCGACGACCAGGGGCGCTCGGTGCTGACCTACGAGGATCTGGCGGTGGCGGTCGTCGACGAGATCGAGGCCCCGCGCTTCGAGAACATGCGTTTCACCGCCGCGTACTGAGCCGCGCTCAGTCGGCGAGCCGGGCCGGGAAGCCGCCGGTCGCGATCGGCCCCCACCTGTCGATCGTCACCCGGATCAGCGACTTGCCCTGCGTCGCCATGGCCTGCCGGTACTCGTCCCAGTTCGGGTGCTCACCGGAGATGCTGCGGAAGTACTCCACCAGCGGTTCCAGCGCCTCCGGCAGGTCGAGCACCTCGGCGGTGCCGTCGACCTGCACCCAGGGGCCGTCCCAGTCGTCGGAGAGGACGCAGACGGAGACCCTGGGGTCGCGGCGGATGTTGCGGGCCTTCGCCCGCTCCGGATAGGTGGAGATCACCAGGCGGCCCTCGGCGTCGACGCCGCCGGCCACCGGGGAGGACTGCGGGCGGCCGTCGGATCGGGTGGTGGTCAGCACGACACGGTGCCGCGGACGGAGAAACTCGACCAGGGCGTCGCGGTCGACCCGGGTGTTGCGCGCGATGCTGCGTGGCATGCCATGGTTCTACCAGGCCACCCGGGTGCCGGCCCACCGGCCGTCGTGCCCCGCCGCAGCCCGGCGACGGGCACGCCGCGCGGGCCGGCTCAGCGGGCCCGCCCAGCGACGCGGCCCGGCGCGGTCTGGGTGGGCACCCGTGGTCGGACCGTCGGCCGCCAGGCCCGCCCGTTGGCGTAGATCACCCGGAAGCCGAGGTACGCCGCCAGCGGCGCCCAGTGCGCCGAGCCCATCCGCAGCTCGGCGGCGTTGTGCCGCTGGCCGTTGGCGAGCACGTCGAGCAGCACCGTCTCGAACGCCGCCGATTCCACCCAATCGACCTCGCGGGTGAACCCGCAGACCAACGCCGCTCCGGTGACGTCCAGGAACGCGCGCAGGGCGGCGTCGGAGGCGCGCAGCACCGAGCAGCTGCCGAAGTAGAGCCGTCGCCCCTCGCACCGCCCGGCCATCCGCGCCGCGACGTCGGCGAGGGCCACCGAGTCCCAGTCGGTCAGGCAGAGCCGACTCGGTTCCCCGTGCATGGCGAAGAAGCCGACCCGATAGTCGGCGTACTGCTTGAGCAGCCAGCGGTCCAGAAAGTAGAAGAGCTCGTCGCGGGTGGCGGCGTCCTTGTGGATGAAGCGGATCCGGCCGAGCCGTTCCAGCAGTTCCAGGGTGGGCAGGACGGAACCGCGCTCGTTCAGGTCGCGGTGCCACTGCCCCTCGACGCAGAACACGCCACCGCGCGCCACGTCCACCTCCCCCGTCGCTGGACCAGGGCAGACGTTACCGGCTCCGGTCGGCCGGCCGGCAGTCACCCGGCGTCACCGTTCGGATCTTTCACGTGTTTCGGTCCGGTCCGTGCCGGGCGTTCCCAACTGTTCCGCCGAGGGTGGGATCGGGCAGTTCGTAATTTGCCTCAATCCACAGCCATTCCCCAGATAACCGTGTTCGTCTGAACAATTCTCACCAACCGCCGCGAACCGGCAGAAGAGCTGCCAAGGTGGAGAGGACAGGGCGTCCTGGTCGATGCCTGCCCAGTCACCCCAATCGCTCTCCCATCGGAGGACACCCGTGCGCGCACACACGTTCAAGCGAGCCCTCGTGGCATTGGCCCTGGCGCTGCCAGGGGCCGCGACCGGCGCGGTGGTCGCCCCGCCGGCCGCCCACGCCGACGCCTGCTACACCTGGAACCGCACCCTCTTTCAGGGACGCTCCGGCGAGGACGTCCGCCAGCTCCAGATCCGGGTCGCGGGCTGGCCCGCCTACGGCGGCATTGTCCGGGTCGACGGCCAGTACGGACCGGAGACCGCCGCGGCGGTCCGCCGGTTCCAGGCCGCGTACGGGCTGCGCGTAGACGGGATCGCCGGCCCGCAGACCTTCCGCGAGCTGTACCAGTTGCAGGACGACGACTGCACGCCCGCGCACTTCAGCTTCAGCGAGATGGACGACGGCTGCGGCCGGGGCGGGTGGAGCGGCGGCCCGCTGTCGGCCGCGGAGACCCGGGCCAACGCGCTGCGCACGATGTGGAAGCTCGAGGCGCTGCGCCACCGGCTCGGCGACCGACCGCTCTACGTCATCAGCGGCTTCCGCAGCAACGCCTGCAACCGGCAGGTCGGCGGGGCGGCTGACAGCCAGCACCTCTACGGCAACGCCGCCGACGTGATCTCCCGGACGAGTTCGCTGTGCGACATCGCCCAGGCCGCCCGCAGCCACGGGTTCAGCGGGATCTTCGGGCCGGGCTACCCCGCCCACGGCAGCCACGTGCACCTGGACTCACGGCGGGAGAACAACCAGGACGGGACGAGCAACACGACGAGCTGGTCGGCCCCGGACTGCGGGGTCGGCTCCGCCGACTGATCGGGCCGAGACACCGACGCCGGCCCGGACCGGGTTCCCCACCCGGCCGGGCCGGCGTCGTCGGCGCCCGGCGACGTTGGCGGTCGTGCCTCCGCTCAGCTCGCCCGGGGCCAGCGAGGCGCGGTGGCGGGGGGCACCACCGGCCGGCCGGGCACGCCGGGCCGAAGGGCGGGCCGCATGCCCTGGACAGCCGGCCGCATGCCCTGGACAGCCGGCCGCATGCCCTGGACGGCGGGCCGGCCGGTCTGGCCGCGCGTCGGATAGGCGGGCACTGGTCGGGCCGGCTGCACGCTGCCCGGCTGCCCGGGCGCCGCGGTTCGGGGTGGTGTCACCCCGCCCGGACGCGGCTGCGCCGGGGTGCCGTAGGTGAACGGGAACGGCACGTGCACGAACGGGTTCCCGTGCCGGATCAGGGCGTCGATCTGACGTTCGTTGAGACCGTGGTTCTCCAGTACCCGCCGGCCCCACCGGTGCAGCCGGCACGGGTACGACGCGCCGTCGTTACGGCACAGCGCCCCGCTGGGCCACTCCTCGGCGGCGTGTACCACCACCGCCCGCACCGCGAGCCGGACATCCTCCGGCGTCAGCGGCGCCGGCACCGGCACCTCGCCCAGAACCAGATCGATGGGGTCCGTCGACTGCTCACCAACTCGCACGGC
Source organism: Micromonospora sp. KC606 (assembly GCF_004348675.1). Taxonomy (GTDB): domain Bacteria; phylum Actinomycetota; class Actinomycetes; order Mycobacteriales; family Micromonosporaceae; genus Micromonospora. The sequence continues at coordinate 8,327 of NZ_SMKN01000179.1, forward strand.
AGGCCTCCCGCAGCTCGCCAGCGACTGCGGCTGTCCGCCGCAGCGCATCCTCGGCCAGTGGTACGGCCGGCACGGGGCAGAAGTTCAATCACACCGGCCGGTACCCGCACCCGCCGGCCAGCGGGCGCGGGCGCGGTCAGGGCGCACCGGCGACGAGCCACCGCAGTTCCCGTCAGACCAGGCCGGTGACAGGTCGCCGCAGTACCCGTCAGACCAGGCCGGCGTCGTGCACCAGCAGCGCCACCTGCACCCGGTTGTTGAGTTCGAGCTTGGCCAGCAGCCGGGACACGTACGCCTTCACCGTCGCCACGCTCATGAACAGCTCCGCCGAGATCTCGGCGTTGGTCCGCCCCTGGCCGAGGGCGAGCGCGACCTGTCGTTCCCGCTCGGTCAAGCCGGTGAGTGCGCGCAGCGCACGCTGCCGCCGGGGATCGCCGCCGGACCGCGCCGGGTCGGCGGTCACCTGGGCGATCAGCTGGCGGGTCACCGTCGGCGAGAGCGTGGCCTCCCCCGCCGCCACCCGCAGCACCGCGCGGACGATCTCCGCCGGCGGGGTGTCCTTGAGCAGAAACCCGCCGGCGCCGGCGCGCAGCGCCCGCAGCACCTGCTCGTCGGCGTCGAACGTGGTCAGCACCAGTACCTCGGGCGGATGCGGCAACGCACGCAGCGCCTCGGTGGCGGTCAGCCCGTCGACCCGTGGCATGCGGATGTCCATCAGCACCACGTCCGGCGCGTACGCCTCGACGGCGGCCGGCACCTCGGCGCCGTCGGCGGCCTCGCCGACCACCCGGACCTCCGGCACCCCGCCGAGGATCATCGACAGCCCTGCCCGGACCAGCGGATCGTCGTCGACGACGAGGACCCGGACCGGGGCCGCCACCCCCGCGCTCACGACACCGCCCAGGGCAGCCAGGCGGCGAGCCGGAAGTCGCCGGTGGCGTCCCGCCCGTGCTCAAGCCTGCCCCCGGCCAGGCTGACCCGCTCGGCGACCCCCACCAGCCCCGTCCCGGCGCCCGGGATCGCCGGACCGACGGCCTCGCCGACCGGCCACGGGTTACGGATCTCCACGGCCAGCCCGTCGCCGGGCCCGCCGGCCAGCCGCACGGTGACCCGCGCCCCCGGCGCATGCTTGCGCGCGTTGGTCAGCCCCTCCTGCACGATCCGGTACGCGCTGCGCCCGACCGCCGCCGGCACCGCCGCCGCCTGGTCGACCTCGTCGACCACGCCGACGCGTACCCCGGCCGCCCGGGACTCGGTGACCAGTGCCGGCACGTCACCGAGGGTGGGTTGCGGCCGTTCCGGGGTCTCGTCGCCGCCGGACTCGGCGCGCAGCACGCCGATCACCTCGCGCAGGTCCTGCAGGGCGGCGTGCGCGCTGGCCCGGATCACCCCGGCCGCCCGGGCGACCTCCTCCGGGGGTGCGTCGGGGCGGAACTCCAGCGCCCCGGCGTGCAGGCTGAGCAGTGAGATCCGGTGCGCCAGCACGTCGTGCATCTCCCGGGCGATGCGGGTGCGCTCCAGGTGCCGCGCCTGGGCCACCCGGAGCTGCTGCTCGGCCTCGGCCCGGTCGGCCCGGTCACGCAGCGACAGGACCAGTTGGCGGCGGGCCCGGACGAACAGCGCCCAGGCCACCACCACACCCACGATCAGCACCGTCCAGGCGACGGCGGCCCAGAACGGCAGTTCCGGGTCCGGCCGGACCGCGAGGTAGACCGGCACGGTGGCCAGGTGCCAGGCGACCAGGGCGGCACCCGTCGGCAGGGGCCGGTGCACCAGCACGGTGAACAGGATGATCGCCATCCCGAGGCCGGCGCTGGACGAGAAGAGCGCCAACGGCGCCGTGGCCACCGCCAACGCCACCGGCCAGCGGCGGCGCAACCAGAGGGCGGCGCTCACCCACACCCCGACCACCAGGTCGACCCCGACCAGCCAGCCCGGCCCGGCGTTGAGTGCCAGCTCCGGATCCGGGCTTACCGCGTCGCCGAAGGAGAGCAACGCCCCGGCGAGGGCGATCAGGAAGCAGAGGCTGTCGACCACCCAGTCCCGGGCCGTGCGCCGCACCACCGTCGGCGGGCGGGTCAGGGCACCCGGCAGCAGCCAGGGGTGTTCGGGTACGACGGCGGCGCTCACCCGCCCATGTTAGGAAGCCGCCTGCGCACGCCGACAGCTACCAAAGTCGACGGTTGCCGGTAGACCGAGGTATGGCAGGTTCTCGACCGCCGGCCGCAGCGCACAGCCGGGTGGCCCCGGCAGGCTCGACGCCATGATCGAAGTTGACCACCTCACCAAACGGTACGGCCCGCAGGCCGCCGTGGACGACGTGTCGTTCCGCTGCGAACCGGGCACCGTCACCGGATTCCTCGGTCCCAACGGCGCCGGCAAGTCCACCACCATGCGGATGATCTGCGGGCTCACCCCACCCACCTCCGGTGGCGCCACCGTCTCCGGGATGCCCTATCGCCGGCTGCCGAACCCGGGGCGGGAGGTCGGGGTGCTGCTGGACGCCTCGGCGCAGCACGCCGGGCGGACCGGCCGGGAGGCGCTGACCCTGGCCGCGCGGACCATGGGCGTGGACCGCCGGCAGGTGGCCGCGAAACTCGACCTGGTCGGGCTGAACGAGGCGGCGGCGAAGCGCCGGGTCGGGGCGTACTCGCTGGGAATGCGGCAGCGGCTCGGCCTGGCACTGGCGCTGCTGGGCGACCCCCGGGTGCTCATCCTCGACGAGCCGGCCAACGGCCTCGACCCGGAAGGGATCTTCTGGATGCGGGGCCTGCTGCGCGACTTCGCCGACCGGGGCGGCACCGTGCTGCTCTCCAGCCATCTGCTGCGCGAGGTGGAGGCGGTGGCCGACCGGCTCGTCGTGATCGGCGGCGGCCGGGTTGTCGCCGACGACGACAAGGACCAACTGCTGGCCGGCGTCGGCACCCTGGTCCGTGCCCGCGACCCGCACGCGTTGCGGCTGACCCTGGACCGGGCCGCCCTGCCCGCCACCGCCGGCACCGACGGCGGCTTCCTGGTCCAGGCCGAACCCGGCGCGGTCGGTCAGGCCGCGGCGGACGCCGGGCTTGTCCTCACCGAGCTGCGGCCCGCCGGCAGTGGCGGCCTGGAACAGCTCTTCCTCACTCTCACCGCCGGCTCATCGACGAAGGAAACCGTCAAATGACCACCACGACCGCCACCACCGCCCCGGCCC
>NZ_SMKN01000017.1 GCF_004348675.1 Micromonospora sp. KC606
GGGTAGTAGGGCGGGGGCCGGCAAGACCCGTGCGGACGCCAGCTGACATGCCGGGGACGTAGCGAATGCGGCCTTGCTGTTCCCGGGTGGCCGCCCCTGCTCGGATGCCGCCGGTCACCTCCACACCGGTCCTTCGTCCCCGGCGGAAACTGCGTGGTTCGTGTGGCTCGTGACACGGCCGCTGTCAGTCGGCGCCGGTCGCCGCTCTAGTCGGCGGATCGCCGGTCGCCGCTGTCGCCGGACCCGCGGTAGCCGGATCGGTGCCGTCGCTTCCGCCGGACCCGGTTAACGCCGGTCCGGGTCGTCGCTTGTAGCCGGGAGCCGAGGGTCGACGTTACCGACCCGCGCGTCGGTGAGAGTCGGTTCGCCGACGGTCGGGGTGACGCCAACAGATCCCGGCTCCCCTGCGTCTCCACTGCCATCGGTCACGTCCACCGTCACGGGTGTCTCCTCCTCAGATTCGATCACCGACACGGATTCCTCGAACTCCTCCCTGCCAGCCGACTCGGCGAGGCTGGAGGGTGCCTGCCATTGGATTCGCGGCGGCTCGGCGAGTGGGCGCCCACCGAACTCGGCGAGCCAGGCAGCCACCATGGCCAGATTCTCCCGCCACTGCGACTCGGAGATCGGCGGCAGGATCGAATCCCACAGCGAGAGGAAGGTGCCGCGCAGCTGGAGCCGGCCGTACGGCCGCGCCAGGAACCACAGGTGCAGGTGCGCCGAACCGTCCCCCCACCGGTTCACGTGTACGCGTCCGACACCGTCCAGCGAACGGATGGCGCGTTCCAGGCGGACCGTCATCACCCCCAGTTCGGCGGCGAGCAGGTTGGGCAGATCGCCGAGGTCGAGATGGGTGCGGGACTCCAGGATCAGCACCATCGGGAGGCCGGTGGGTCGGTCCATGGCACGGACCCGCCACCGCTCACCCACCCAGATGTAGGCATCGTCGGGTGCGTTGCATGCGGTGCATTCCCGATGACCCTCGCCCTTGCGGGGCGGCTCGACCGGCACCGGATCGTCGAGCCGCTTGACGCGGAGGTCACCCTCGAAGGGAAACGAGGGCCACTGGGTAAAGTCCGGAAGTGCGGGAGGGGTGTCGGGCACGACGCTGACCCTAGTCGAGTCCACCACCGCTGTCCCTACCCCGACCGGCGCTGTTCACCACGGTTGTCCCGTTGCGCGACGCGGAGCACCAGCGGCCACCGGAGAGGGTTGTCCACAGGCTGATGAGATCACCAGTACACCCCGTCATCCACAGGTCAGAGCGCTGCCGCAAGCGTGTTTCACGTGAAACGGAGGCAGCCTGTGGAAAACCGCTGTGGATAACTTGTGGCTCATCCACAGCTCGCCGCAGAGCAGGGCGGCCCCTACCCTTCAACGATCCGGACGACCGAACCGCTGCTGATCGGTCGAGGATTGCCGGCGGTTACCGGGCGAACCAGCGATCCCTGTCCCGGAGGGGCCGGGGCCAGACGACCACCAAGAGGGCATGGGATCAGCTGCTCGCTCGCTCCGCTGCCGACTCACCCCAGAAGCCACGCGTCCGGGGACACCCCGAGGTGGCAGGGTCTTGCGTTTCACGTGGAACGAGGTGACGGTCGGCAGGCGCTCCGGGCGGCGTTTCACGTGAAACGAGTCGCGACAATGACCGCGCGGCCCGTGGCGAGACGGGCGCACTCCGCCAGTGAAGGGCTGCACGGGCAGGACGAGTCGTACACCACCCAAGCGTCGGGTCGCCCGGCACTCGACAGCAACCCGGACCGAGGAGCCACGCTCGGCCACAGTGCGCGCGACAACGGTGGTCAGCGGGGCCTACGCTGGCCGCGATGAGCGAACCTTTCGTCCTCCAGTCGGGTAACGGTTCGCGTTGGGTGCTGTACCCGCCGGAGGATCCCTACGGCGACGGCTATGTTCTCGCCCTGCCCACCGAGCTGCGCGGCGACGGCATGACAGCGGCGGCCGTGGTCGAGCTCGACGGGATCTTCGTCAGCCCGCACACGGCCAGGCTGTCCGCGTTCTTCGGGACACTGGCCGCCGATCGGCGCGGCTGGGAGGGTGTACGGCAGTGGACCTCCGCTCGAAGACAGCTCACCCTTGAGGCGGCGCACGACGGAGTTGGGCGTGTCTCGCTCGGTGTCACCCTGCGGGCAGCGGACACCGCGCCGGCGTTCGCGCCCTGGTCCGCCACTCTCCTGTTCGGGATCGAGGCGAGCAGGGAACTTCCACACCTCGCCCGGCGGCTCTCCGATTTCCTCGAAGCCGAGCCCTGATCGGCGGCCGTCGCGACGGCCGGTCTCCTGTACTGGCCGTCGACGCCCGGCCGCCGGCCATCGTTTCGCAGCCGCAGGAGTCACGCGGGAGGGCGTACCGGTGCCAACCTCCTCGTGGCGCAGCGGCGCGAGCGCCCGCAACGGCGTGTCCCGCAGCGTCTCCCTGACCCAACAGCACCGGACCTTCCGGAGGACTGTCGCCGGGCAAGGAGATCGGCCGGGTCTTCCGCTTGGAAGGCACGGCCGATCGGGCTGTCGCGTGGCGGTCAGTCCTCTTCGGGCTCCGCCTCCTGGCCCACGCCGATGATTCCGACGATCCGCTCCAGGTCGTCGACCGTGGCGAACTCAATGGTGATCTTTCCCTTGCTCCGACCGATGTCCACCTTCACCCGGGTATCGAACCGGTCGGAGAGGCGGTCGGCCAGGTCGGTGAGCGCAGGTGCGACCGGCTTGGGCCGTCGCTTCGCCGCCGGGGCCTTCGTCGCCCCGTCGGAGAGCGCGACCGCCACGATCTCCTCGGTCGCACGAACGGAGAGCCCCTCGGCGACGATCCGGAGGGCCAGCTGTTCCTGTGCCTCCGGCTCGTCGAGGCTCAGCAGGGCCCGGGCGTGGCCGGCGGAGAGCACCCCAGCGGCGACCCTCCGCTGCACCTGAGGCGGCAGGTTCAGCAGGCGGATGGTGTTCGAGATCTGCGGCCGGCTCCGGCCGATCCGCCGGGCCAACTCCTCGTGGGTGGCACCGAACTCGTCCAGCAGCTGCTGATACGCAGCCGCCTCCTCAAGCGGGTTGAGGTTGGCACGGTGGATGTTCTCCAGGAGCGCGTCCCGGAGCATCGCGTCGTCCTTGGTGTCGCGGACGATCGCCGGGATGTTCTCCCGGCCCACCGCCTGGGCCGCCCGCCATCGGCGCTCGCCCATGACGAGTTCGTACTTGTCACCGCCGAGGTCCCGAACCACGATCGGCTGGAGGAAACCGACTTCCTGGATCGACGTCTTCAACTCCTCCAGGGCCTCCTCGTCGAAGACCTGCCGCGGCTGCTTCGGGTTGGGCACGATCGCGTCGACCGGAATCTCGGCGAAACGGGCACCCGGCACCGGGCTCAGCTGCGACTCGGGCTGGATGGCCGGGGCGGACACCGGGAAGGTGGGCGCTTCGGCGGGTGCCTCCGGCGCGGTGACGCCCTGTTCCGGCTCGGGGGCCGTGGCGACGGCCCCGGGGGCAGCCGGCGCCGGCCCGGTCGGGATCAGCGCCCCGAGTCCTCGACCCAGACCGCCACGGGGTCGGTTCTTCATGCGACGCCTCCCAGCGACTTGTCCGCACTACGCATTCCGGCTCACCGGCTCCTTGACGCCACGTTCGGCGATCTCCTGGGCCGCCTCGAAGTAGCTCGTGGCGCCCCGCGAACCCGGATCGTAGGTCATCACCGACTGGCCATAGCTGGGTGCCTCGGAGACGCGGACGTTGCGCGGGATGACAGCCTGGAGCACCTTGTCGCCGAAGTGGTTCCGGACGTCCTGCTCCACGGCGTCGGCCAGCCGGGTGCGGCGGTCGTACATCGTTAGCAGGATCGTGGAGACCTCCAGCTTCGGGTTCAGGTGCTGACGGACCAGGTTGATGTTGTTGATGAGCTGGTTCAGCCCTTCCAGGGCGTAGTACTCGCACTGGATGGGAATCAGCACCTCCTGCGCCGCCACCAGGGCGTTGACCGTGAGCAGGCCGAGCGACGGCGGGCAGTCGATGAAGACGTAGTCGAAGTGCCCCGGGTAGGCGGCGATGGCCCGAGCCAACCGGGACTCCCGAGCGACGACCGAAACCAACTCGATCTCGGCACCGGCGAGGTCGATGGTCGCCGGCACGCAGTAGAGGTTGGGGATGCCCTCCACCTCCTGGGCGACCTCCTCGAGCGGCAGGCTGTTGATGAGGCAGTCGTAGACGTCCGGCACACCGGTGTGGTGCGGGACGTTCAACCCGGTCGACGCGTTGCCCTGCGGGTCGAGGTCGACCACCAGGACCCGATTGCCGTGCAGGGCCAGAGCCACCGCCAGGTTGACCGTGGTCGTGGTCTTACCCACGCCACCCTTCTGGTTCGCGACGCACATCACCCGCGTCCGGTCAGGACGAGGCATGGTCACCTCGCCGCTCGGGTTAAGGATCTGCACGGCGCGCATCGCCTCCATAGCCAACGGTGGGTCATCCTCTTCGCGCGTCGGGGTTTCACGTGAAACGTACGCGGCAGCGGTCGCGGTGTCGGCGACGGCCCCGGTGGGCGGGCCCGGCGTGTCGACGGTGACGGGCGTCCGCTCCGGCTCGATGCCGGAGTGCGGCTGCTGCGGTACGGCCGGCGGCACGTTTCCGCCGACGGGTGTCTCGAACCGGACGGGCACACCGGCATTACGGCGCACCGGGGCCGCTCGTCCGGTCGACGCGTTCCCGGGCCGACCGGAACCGTCCGTAATGGGCGGTGGCGGCACGTACGACTCGGGCGAGGGTCGCGCCGCGCCGACCGCGGGCAGGTCACCGCGGGTGGCGGCATCCCGATCCGGTGGACGAACGACGCCAGGCTGGCCGCCGGTAGGCCATGCCTGCTGGTCGGTTTCACGTGAAACAGGGTCCACGCCAGGAGGAAAGCCCTCAGGGTCGTTCACCCGTGGATCGTCGTACCTGCCGTCGTCATGCACCTGTCATCCCTGCCCCGCCCCGAATGGTCGGTCCGCACCCCGTCTACTGGCCGCACGCGCGCTCGCACCGCCGAGCGTACGACCCGGCGGGAGTGGTCGGGATTCGGTGCGCCCCGGCACCCGCCCGCTCCACACTATCGACGCGCGGTCAGCCTACGGGGGACGGGCGCGGCGGGTCCATCTCCGTTCTGCGAGCGGTCGACACCGCCACGCACGGACAGGGAACCAGTTCCGCCGCCGAGTCCGACCAACCGGTGGCCGACACGACGTGCGGCGCGGGGCACCCGGGCGTGGGTCGCGGAACCTGGCGCTGTTACCCGATGCGGTTCAGCAAGGAAGTCCACACGGTCCGCGCCGGCTCGACGAGCGGCTCTGCCGGACGGCCTCAGCCGGCCCGCTTACGGCCACCCCGGGATCGCTTGGGGGCCTTCTTCGTCGCGGGCGGACGGACGACCCGCTCGCGGACAATTTCCACAACGGTGGTCGGCGGATCAATCACCCCGACCCCGCAGAGGTGCACCTCGGGCTCACCGCCGCCGAGCCGGGCGACCGTGGCGGCGTGCTCGGCGATCTCGTCGGCGGCGGACGACCCCTTCAGGGCCAGCAGCCGGCCACCCGGAACCGTCAACGGCAGGCACCAGCCGGCAAGGCGGTCAAGCGGCGCGACCGCCCGTGCCGTCACGATGTCGGCGCTCAGCGGACCGAGCCCGGAGCCGGCCGAGGCCGCCTCGTCGGCCCGCCCCCGGAACACCCGCACCATCTTCGCCAGGCCCAGCTGCTGGACCGCCTCGACCAGGAAGGAGGTACGCCGAGCGAGCGGTTCGACCAGGGTCACCTGGAGATCGGGGCGAGCGATGGCCAGCACCACACCGGGCAGCCCGGCTCCCGACCCGACGTCGACGACGGTAGCGCCCTCGGGGATACGCTCGGCCACCGCCGCGCAGTTGAGCAGGTGTCGGTCCCAGATCCGGGGTGCCTCGCGGGGCCCGATCAGGCCACGGATCACGCCGTCGGTGGCGAGCAGCTCGGCGTACGCGGCGGCCAGGTCGAGCCGGTCACGGAAGAGCGTCCCGGCGGCGGGGGCCAGCTCCGCCGGGAGGACGGCGTCGGTCGGCGAGGGCAGGGGGCGGACGGCCGACGGCCCGGGCGGGGTACCGCCCGGGCCGGACACGGCACCGGCCGTGGCGTCGTCGTGGGTCACTCCGGTCAGTCCGCCGGCCGAACGATGATGCGCCGGTTGGGCTCGACGCCCTCGGACTCGCTCTCCACGCCGCTCATGGCGTTGACCACGTCGTGCACGCACTTGCGCTCGAAGGCAGACATCGGCTCCAGACGGACCGCCTCGCCGTGCTCCTTGACCTTCTCGACCGCGTTACGGGCCACCGCGGCGAGCTCCTTGCGTCGGGTGGCGCGATAGCCTCCGACGTCGAGCAGCAGCCGGCTGGGGGTGCCGGTCTGCCGGAACACCGCGAGTCGGGCCAGCTCCTGGAGGGCTTCCAGGGTGGCACCGCGCTGGCCGACCAGGTTCTGCAGCCGGCCGCCGACCACCTCGACGACGGGACGGCCACCCGAGACCAGCTCGTCGATGTCGCCGTCGTAGTCGAGGATGTCGAGCAGGCCCTCGATGTAATCTGCGGCGATCTCGCTCTGCGCGAACAACTCGCTCTCGTTGGCGGCTCTCTTCGGCGTGCCCGCCTCGGTGGGCTCGCCGTCGCCGGGGGCGGTGGTCGGCACGGTCTCCTCGTCCACGGACTGTTCCGCGCTGGGAATGCTGGTGTCGGTCACGGTCTCATCTCCGTACTCGCTCGGCCGGACCGTCGGGTCCGCTGGTTTCCCGTGGGCAACCGGCGGGCGAAGTCCGGTGCCACGGGCACGTCTGTACGGGCGGTTTCGCCCGTGACCGCGCGGCGCGCGGCGGTTCCGGCCCGGCGCCGGCCGTACGGCGGCTGCGCGGTTGCCGGAGGGCCGGCGTTCGGGTTTCCCGACGGCGGCCCGGTGGGTCAGCCCTGCCGCTTGGCCGGCCGGCCGCCCTTCTTCGGGTTGGCCGGCTTGGCTCCCGGCTTCGGCCCGGCGACCTTCGGCGTGGTCGGCGCGGCCGGGGCCTGCGGGGCCGGCTTGTTCCGGCTGAGGAAACCACCGGTCTTGGCCGGCTGCACCGCGTTGCGGGCGGCGGTGGCGCCGGGCTTGGCGTTGGTGACCAGAGGCGGGAACTTCCGCAGCACCCACTGCTGCTGGCCGAGGGTGAAGAGGTTGTTGGTGACCCAGTAGATGATCACACCGATCGGGAAGATCGCGCCGGAGATCAGCAGCGACAGGGGGATGCCGTAGAGCATCAGTCGCTGGATCATCCGCTGCTGCGGGTCCTCCGCCCAGCCGGTCTTGAGGATCATCTGACGGCTGGTGAGGTAGGTGGTACCCATCATGACCAGTACCAGGATGCCAGCGATGATCTTGACGGTGGTGCCGTTGGCGCCGAGCCGGGCCAGTTCCTCCGCGGTGGAGCCGAACTTGCCGGCGATCGGGGCGGTGAAAATCTTGGCGGTCGCCGCGCTGTCGAACTGGTCGACAGTCCAGCCGTAGAGGGTTTTGTTGGACTTGGCCGGGTCGAGCCGGCGCAGCACGTGGAAGAGACCGAGGAAGACCGGGATCTGGAGGAACATCGGAAGGCAGCCCATCAGTGGGTTGGCCTTTTCCTTCCGGTAGAGCTCCATCATCTCCTTCTGGAGCGTCTCCCGGTCACCCTTGTGCTTCTCCTGCAGCTCCTTGACCTTCGGCTGGAGCGCCTGCATGGCTCGCTGCGACTTGATCTGCTTGACGAAGACCGGGAACAGGATCACCCGGACGGTGACCACCAGGAAGACGATGGCGAGAATCCAGGCCCAGTTCGTGCCGATCACCGCACCGACCGGCACCCCGATGGCGTCCCAGGCCGAATGCCAGGTCAGCAGGATCCACGAGATCGCGTAGTAGATCCAGTCGAGACTAAACACTCAGGCTCCAGTCACATCGGCACGGCGGCGGCCGCCCGGCTCCGGCACCGGGTCATGTCCACCTGGGTGGAAAGGATGGCAGCGCAACAACCGCCGGACCGCCAGGCCGGCTCCCCGGAGCGCGCCGTGCCGGGCCACCGCCTCAAGGGCGTACGCACTGCACGACGGGTAGAACCGACAGCGAGCCGGCAGCGCCGGGCTTATCCAACGACGGTACGCGACGATGGGGCCGCTCAGCACCCGGGCACCCAGGCTGGTCGCCCGCGGTTCGGCGGATCCGCTGCTCACCGCGACCGCCGCTCCCGGGGCGCCCGCGCGGCGACGATCGCCGCGTCGAGGTCGGCCCCCAGCCGCGAGTACGACACCTCGGCCGCGGCGGGCAGCGCGCGTACCACCAGGGTGCTCCCCGAGGGCAGCGCCGCCAGCCGTTCGCGGACCAGGTGCCGCAGCCGGCGTCGGACCCTGTTGCGGACCACGGCGGGGCCCACCGCCTTGGACACGACGAAGCCGGCGCGGGTCGGCACGGAGATTGACTCCGCGCCCGCGTCCCGCGCCGGCTCCGGCGAGGTTGTCGTGGCGGTTTCGGGGGTCGGCAGAGTCAGGTGTACGACGACCGCGCCACGGCCGGCGCGCCGGCCACCCCGGACCGCTGCGGCGAAGTCGGTGCTACGCCGCAGTCGCTGTGCGGCCGCCAGCACGACTGCCCACGTCCCCCGGTACGGGCCCGGTCGGCTCAGGCCGACAGGCGGGCGCGGCCCTTGCTGCGGCGGGTCGAGATGATGGCGCGGCCGGCCCGGGTGCGCATGCGCAGCCGGAAGCCGTGGGTCTTCGCGCGCCGGCGGTTGTTCGGCTGGTAGGTGCGCTTGCTCACGTCAGGCTCTCCGTTTTCGTACGTCCACGGCGCGGGATCGCCGGGGTCGTGTGATGGTCCAGGCCACCTCGGCGGGTGGCCTCCGATCGGTGCTGCCCGGCGACGTGGACCTCGGCGGTGCGGGGATCCGACCGCGGGCAGCAAGCACCCATCACCCTAGCAGAGGGCGACAGAGCAGCCTCCCTAGGCTACGCAGGGGGGCAATGACCGTCAAACCTCCCATCAGCGGCGCGAGCAGGAGTGACGAGGCGACCGAACCGGCGTTTTTCACTGATGCCGACAACCGCCGTGTGACGACGGCGGTTGATGATGCCCCTTCGTCGCTGTTACCGTGCGCGATTGCGGTCAGCGTCGGGGCCCGGTTGTCGCTGACGGGCAAGACCGGACGGGGCAGTGAATCGTTCGGCACGGTGAACCCGCTTCAACGTCCCTCGACACAAGGGGGGCCACGGTCCGACTCGCGTCCGGCGGGCGGCACAATCGTCGGTACACACAGGCTGTGGATAACTTGTGGATGCCGGTCGGTGAGTCGCCCGGTGGGGTGAGGAACCACCCGCTCGAACGCGGTGGCGGGCCCGGAACGGCCGACTGGACCACAGCGGCGGCCGGGAGCAGAGGCGAGGGGGTGGCACGACGGTGGCCGGTACGACCGACCTTGCCGCGGTGTGGACCGCGGCGACGGACGAACTCGCCGACGAGATCATCTCCGCGCAGCAGCGCGCGTACCTGCGGCTGACCCGGCTGCGGGCGATCGTCGAGGACACCGCCCTGCTCTCCGTCCCCGACGCCTTCACCCGGGACGTGATCGAGTCGCGGCTGCGGCCGGCGATCACCGAGGCGCTGACCCGGCGGCTGGGCCGTCCCATCCAGGTCGCGGTCACCGTCCGCGTCGCCGAGGGCACCTCCGGCCAGCCCGCCGGCACCGTCTACCGGAGCGCCCCCGAGGCCGAGCCGGAGGCACCCGGCGCCGACCTCACCGCCGGGCCGGCGCCCTTCCCCGACCCGGCGGCCGGGTTTCCGGAGGTGTCCCACCCCGGGCCGGGCTACCCGGAGGCGTACGACGAGGTGCCCGCGCCGCCGGGGCAGCCGGCCGACCAGGACGGACATCACCTGCCCCGGATCCCGGCGAGTCGCGACGGCGGGCAGGACACCCTGTTCAGCGCGGGCTTCGCCGAGCCGATGCGGGTCAACCACCCGACACCGGAACGGCGGGGCTTCGACGAGCGCCCCGCGCCGCCCTCACCCGGCGTCGACGGGCGAGGGTTCGAGCCGGCGTACCGGGGCAACGCCCGATCGCCACGCGACACGCGCGGTCTGGTTCGCGACGGGGGAACGGACAGCGGCCCGGGCCGGCAGTCGGTGGACCACCGCCACGGCGGCACGGCCGACCGGCGCCCCGGCGGCGCGGAGAGCGGTGGCAACCGACTGAACCCGAAGTACATGTTCGAGACGTTCGTCATCGGCTCGTCCAACCGGTTCGCGCACGCGGCGAGCGTCGCGGTGGCCGAGTCGCCGGCGAAGGCGTACAACCCGCTCTTCATCTACGGCAGTTCCGGGCTGGGCAAGACCCACCTGCTGCACGCCATCGGGCACTACGCAACAACCCTGGGCAACGCCCGCTCGGTCCGGTACGTCTCGACCGAGGAGTTCACCAACGACTTCATCAACTCGCTGCGCGACGACAAGACCAGCGCCTTCCAGCGCCGCTACCGCGACGTCGACATCCTGCTGATCGACGACATCCAGTTCCTGGAGAACCGCGAGCGGACGCAGGAGGAGTTCTTCCACACCTTCAACACGCTGCACAACGCCAACAAGCAGATCGTGATCACCTCCGACCGGTCACCGAAGCAGCTGGCGACGCTGGAGGACCGGTTGCGGACCCGCTTCGAGTGGGGCCTGCTCGCCGACATCCAGCCGCCGGACCTGGAGACCCGAATCGCCATCCTGCAGAAGAAGGCCGCCCAGGAGCGGCTCTTCGCCCCGCCGGACGTGCTGGAGTTCATCGCCTCCCGGGTGTCGAACTCGATCCGTGAACTGGAGGGAGCGCTGATCCGGGTCACCGCCTTCGCCAGCCTCACCCGGTCGAACGTCGAGCTGTCGCTGGCCGAGGAGGTGCTGCGGGACTTCATCCCGGACGGCACCGGCCCGGAGATCACCGCCGACCAGATCATGGTCTCCACCGCCGACTATTTCGGCGTGAGCCTGGAGGACCTGCGCGGCCACTCCCGCTCTCGGGTGCTGGTCAACGCCCGCCAGGTCGCCATGTACCTGTGCCGGGAGCTGACCGACCTGTCGCTGCCCCGCATCGGGCAGGCGTTCGGCGGCCGGGACCACACCACGGTGATGCACGCCGACCGCAAGATCCGCCAACAGATGGCCGAGCGTCGCTCGCTCTACAACCAGATCGCCGAGCTGACCAACCGGATCAAGCAGAACACCTGAGCGACGGCTTCAGGTCGCGGCGCGGCGTCAGACACGCCGAGCTGAAGCCGTCGTCACGTACGCCACTCGCCAGCATCTGCAACGCCCGGCCGGGACCGTCGGCCGGGCGTTTTCGTGCCTGTGCAGCGGCGTGGGTTGACCCTCGACCGGCTGGAGGGCCCAGGATCGGAGTCATGTTCGTCCACAGAACGGCCCGGTTGTCCACACCCCCTGTTCCACAGGCGGTGGATAACCACGCGTGGTCGGGAACCAGTTACCCACAGATTGTGGAAAAACCCTGGGGACAGTGCTGTGGACGCCTGGGGACGACGGCAGCGTTGTCCACCGTCGACGGTCCGCCTGTGGGCAGCCTGTGGAAGATTCTGGGGACGACCTCCGACACGGTCATCGGCGCTGTCCACAGCGCTGGGGAGAAACCCGGTGGACAACCGGTGGATAACCCGTGGACAACGGTGGACAACGGTGGAGACGACGAGGGCTGTGGACGGCGCAGCGGGCTTACCCCCCGGTTCTCCACAGCAAACCCACCGGTGGATAACCTGTCTGAGCTGGGCAGACGCCGGTTCTCCACAGTTTGCACAGGTGCGATGAAGACGATGAGGTTTTTCTTCTGAACAACAAAAACCAATCATCACCGTTGGACTTCCTGTGGATCGGGCCAGAACGCTGCCGTCGGCGGTCGCCCCGGCACCTGGATCCACGGGGTCGGGCGCACAGCCGATGCCCACGCGCCCTAAGGTGCGATGGGTACCCGCACGGTCGGGCGGGACGGTGGGCAGCGGTCGGCATGAGAGAGTTGTCGCTGACGTCGACGCGGAGGCATTGATGAAGTTCCGAGTGGAGCGCGACGCGCTCGCCGAAGCGGTGGCGTGGACCGCGAAGAGCCTGCCCAGCCGGCCGTCCGTACCGGTGCTCGCCGGGGTGATGCTCCGGGTCACCGACGGCAACCTCCAGGTCTCCGGCTTCGACTACGAGGTCTCCAGCCAGGTGACCGTCGAGGTGCAGGGGGACGCGGACGGCGCCGCCCTGGTCTCCGGCCGGCTGCTCGCCGAGATCACCAAGGCGCTGCCGGCCAAGCCGGTGGACATCGCCGCCGTCGGGGCCCACCTGGAGCTGGTCTGCGGCAGTGCGCGGTTCACCCTGCCCACCATGCCGGTCGAGGACTACCCGACCCTGCCGGAAATGCCGGAGAGCACCGGCACCGTCGACGCGGCAGCCTTCGCCGCCGCCGTCGCCCAGGTCGCGGTGGCCGCCGGCCGGGACGAGACGCTGCCGATGATGACCGGCGTACGCCTCGAACTCACCGGTGGCATGCTCGCCATGCTCGCCACCGACCGCTACCGCCTCGCCCTGCGTGAGATGGAGTGGCACCCGGACGACGCCGACGTCAGCCTCAACGCCCTGGTCCCGGCGCGCACCCTGCACGACACCGCCAAGGCGCTCGGCCCGCTCGGCGGGCAGGTCACCCTGGCGCTCTCCCAGGGCTCCGCCGGCGAGGGGATGATCGGCTTCGCCGGTGGCACCCGGCGCACCACCAGCCGGCTGCTCGACGGGGCCAACTACCCGCCGGTGCGTTCGCTCTTCCCGGCCAACCACAACGCCGAGGCCCGGGTGCCGGTCAGTACGCTGATCGAGGTGGTCAAGCGCGTGGCGCTGGTTGCCGAGCGCACCACACCGGTGCTGCTGAGCTTCAGCTCCGACGGGCTCGTGGTCGAGGCCGGCGGCACCGAGGAGGCGCGGGCCAGCGAGGCGATGGAGGCCACCTTCACCGGTGAGCCGCTGACCATCGGCTTCAACCCGCAGTACCTCATCGACGGTCTGGCCAACCTGGGCGCCCAGAACGCGCTGCTGAGGTTCGTCGACGCCTTCAAGCCCGCGGTGATTTCACCCGCAGACGAGGATGGCGAGGTCATCCCGGGGTACCGGTACCTCATCATGCCGATCCGCGTGTCCCGCTGACCGGCAGCCCCAGCAGAACAGACGCACGGAGGTAGGAGCGATGCAGCTCGGCCTGGTAGGACTCGGCCGGATGGGCGGCAACATGCGCGAGCGGTTGCGCGCCGCCGGGCACGAGGTGGTCGGCTACGACCGCAACGCGGAGCTTAGCGACGCCGCCAGTCTGGCCGACCTCGTCGGCAAGCTGGAATCCCCCCGCGCGGTCTGGGTGATGGTGCCGGCCGCCGTCACCGACGCCACCATCGATGAACTGGCCGGCGTGCTGGCCGAGGACGACATCATCATCGACGGGGGCAACTCGCGGTACACCGACGACGCCCCCCGCGCCGAGCGTCTCGCCGAGCGGGGCATCGGCTACCTCGACGTCGGTGTGTCCGGCGGTGTGTGGGGCCGGCAGAACGGCTACGGCTTGATGGTCGGCGGCGCGCAGGAGCACGTCGAGCGGCTGATGCCGGTCTTCGAGGCGCTCAAGCCGGCCGGCGAGTTCGGTTTCGTGCACGCCGGCCCGGTCGGTGCCGGCCACTACGCGAAGATGGTGCACAACGGCATCGAGTACGGCCTGATGCACGCCTATGCGGAGGGCTACGAGCTGCTGGCCAGGTCCGAGATCGTGACGAACGTGCCGGGGGTGTTCAAGTCCTGGCGCGACGGCACCGTGGTCCAGTCCTGGCTGCTCGACCTGCTGGACCGGGCTCTGGACGAGGACCCGGAGCTGGCCGAGCTGAGCGGCTACACCGAGGACACCGGCGAGGGCCGCTGGACGGTCGACGAGGCCGTCCGGCTCGCCGTGCCGCTGAACGTCATCAGCGCCGCGCTGTTCGCCCGGTTCGCCTCCCGGCAGGACGACTCGCCCGCGATGAAGGCCGTCTCCGCGCTGCGCCAGCAGTTCGGTGGGCACGCCGTCCACAAGCGCTGACCGGTATCCGCCAACTGTGTACGTTCGCCGGCTCGACCTGGTCGATTTCCGTTCGTACGAGCAGGTCGGCGTCGACCTGGAGCCGGGTCCGAACGTCCTGATCGGCGCCAACGGCGTCGGCAAGACGAACCTGATCGAGGCGTTGGGCTATGTGGCGACCCTGGACTCGCACCGGGTCGCCACCGACGCCCCGCTGGTTCGGATGGGCGCCTCCTCGGCGGTGATCCGCTGCGCCGTGGTGCACGAGGGCCGGGAGCTTCTGGTCGAACTGGAGATCATTCCCGGTCGGGCCAACCGGGCCCGGCTCGGGAGGTCGCCGGCCCGCCGACCCCGGGACGTGGTTGGCGCGTTGCGGCTGGTGCTCTTCGCCCCGGAGGATCTGGAACTCGTCCGGGGCGACCCGGCGGAGCGCCGTCGCTACCTGGACGACCTGCTCGTGCTCCGGCAGCCCCGGTACGCCGGGGTGCGCGCCGACTACGAACGGGTGGTCAAGCAACGCAACGCCCTGCTGCGGACGGCGTACCTGGCCCGCAAGACGGGCGGCCCGCGGGGCGGGGACCTGTCCACCCTGGCGGTCTGGGACACCCACCTCGCGCACCACGGCGCCGAGTTGCTGGCCGGCAGGCTGGAGCTGGTCTCCGCGCTGGCTCCGCACGTGACGAAGGCGTACGACGCGGTGGCGGCCGGCCGGGGGGCGGCCGGCATCGCGTACCGGCCGTCGGTGGAGCTGACCGAGCCGACCGGCGACCGGGTCGCGCTGGCCGCCGCGCTGACCGCCGCGCTGGCCGAGTCCCGGTCGGCCGAGATCGAACGGGGCACCACACTGGTCGGCCCGCACCGCGACGAGCTGATGCTCACCCTCGGCCCGCTGCCCGCCCGGGGGTACGCCAGCCACGGCGAGTCCTGGTCGTTCGCCCTGGCGCTGCGGCTGGCCGGGTACGACCTGCTGCGCGCCGACGGCATCGAGCCGGTGCTGGTCCTGGACGACGTCTTCGCCGAGCTGGACGCGGGCCGTCGGCAGCGCCTGGCGGAGTTGGTCGGCGGCGCCGGACAGTTGTTGGTCACCTGCGCGGTCGACGACGACGTGCCGGCGGCCCTGCGGGGCATCCGGTACGCGGTGGGCGAGGGGACGGTACGACGTGTCGACTGAACCGGGACGTGACGTAGCAGGCGAAACACCGGCCCGCCGGGCCGGCACCGCGCCGGCGACAGGCAGCCCCGCCCGCCGGACCGCCAAGCCGAATCCGGCCGCAGCCGCCAAGCCGAGTCCGGGCGAGCCCGCCAAGCCGAGTCCGGGCGAGCCCGAGGGGCCGGGCCGGGCGGCGGCCGGGAGTGCGTCCGGGCCTCAGCTCGCCCGGGCGGTGCTGGACGCGGCCCGGGCCAGCCGGGAGGCGGCGGCGAAGACCCGCCGGCGGAGCGTGGTCTCCGCGAACGGCGGAGAGCGGCGGCTGCGTGGCTACTCCGGGCCGGGGCCGGACCCGCGCGACCCGCAGCCGCTCGGTGTGGTGCTGGAGCGGCTGATGAAGGCGCGTGGCTGGCAGCAGCCGGCCGCCGAGGCGACGGTCTTCGGCGCCTGGGAGAAGGTCGTCGGTTCGGAGATCGCCCAGCACAGCCGCCCGGTGAAGTTGGAGGACGGCGAGCTGACCGTGGAGGCACGCTCGACGGCGTGGGCTACCCAGCTGCGCCTGCTGGCCGCGTCGCTGCTCAGGCGGATCGCCGGCGAGGTGGGCCACAACGTGGTCCGCAAGCTGCACATCCACGGCCCGGCCGCGCCGTCCTGGTCACGCGGCCCGCGCCGGGTCCGAGGTCGAGGCCCTCGCGACACCTACGGCTGACCGCCCTTCGCTGCGCCCGCTGCCCGCTGCTGCCGGGCACCGCCCACACCGATGGATGGCATCTCACGTCGTCCACCCCCGGCGACACCGCGAATCGGCGCAACCGGGGCGGATCGACCTGGGGCCGTTACGGCTGGGTGGCGGGGCGGCGGCCGGGTTCAGCGTCGGCGTAGACGGCGAAGCCCCGATCCGCGCAGCGCCGGTAGAAGGCCGCCAGTACGCCCAGCTCGGCGCAGGTGAAGTCCCACTGCGGCGGGGCGCCGTTCTCGTCGCGCAGCCGGTCGAGCCGGCTGTCCAGCCAGCGGAGCTGCTGTTCGGCCAGGCGGCCGTCGGCCAGCAGCGAGCGAAGCACCTCGCTGACCGACTCGAAGGTGACCGCCTCGCCGTGCGGCCGGTGCTGCGCGATGAACTTCTCCACCCCGCCGGCGATCCAGGAGCAGCCGTCCGGGTCGATCACCGGATCCTCGTCCTCGGCGGCGGCCTCGGTGGCGTAGAGCACATTCTCCAGGCCGAGGATCAGGTCCACCAACTCGGTGTAGGCGGTGGCCCGGACGGTGCCGGTCTTGGCGATGTGTTCGGCGAGCGCGGCGGTGGGCGCGGAGATCTGCGGGATATCCACGATCTCGCCGAAGTCGACGAACTCGGCCGGTGCGACCGGATCGTAGAAGCGGCCGGTCCGCGGCCAGTGCACCGCGACGTTGTCCAGCCCCATCTGGCGTCACCCCTTGAGCACGTGTCGGGTCGGTCGGGTCAATCGTCCCGGTTGTGACCGGTAAAGATCAAGACGAGCGGCGGCGGTGCCGCAAAGGTACGGTACGGCCACTCTCCGCGCGGCCCTCCACCGGCCGCCCCTGTGGCCCGATTCCCAGGCGGAGCCGCCGAAGATCCACCCTGGCACGTGGGGGGAGTCGTGGACAGCGCGGTTCGGCCGGCTACGGAGGTCTCAGACGCCGCGCAGGGGGTGCCGAGTGGCGGCTTCGTCGGTCGCGCACAGTAGGATTGGGGATGAGACGAAGACCTGGCACGGAGCGACGGGCACGGGCCCCGGCGGGCCCCTGATCAAAGTCCTGTGTCGGGTCGAGCCGATCGCGATCGCGGGCAACCGCGACGACCGGCGCACACGATCCGTGACCTCGCGTCCCCGAGGCCGGTCCGTGCGCCGACGTCGCTACCTGCCCGCCGAACCCGCGCCCCCGCGCCCTGTGGCGTGGCCGGCGCGAGAAAGTGGCCGAGGGTGGCAGCGCAGGACAAGCAGGAGTACGGCGCCGAGTCGATCACCGTTCTCGAGGGGCTGGAGGCAGTCCGCAAGCGGCCCGGCATGTACATCGGGTCGACCGGGGAGCGCGGTCTGCACCACCTCGTGTGGGAGGTCGTGGACAATGCCGTGGACGAGGCGCTCGCCGGCCACTGCGACACGATCGACGTGGTGCTGCTGGCCGACGGCGGCGTCCAGGTCACCGACAACGGTCGTGGCTTCCCGGTCGACCTGCACCCGAAGCTCAAGAAGCCGGGCGTCGAGGTCGCGCTGACGGTGCTGCACGCGGGCGGCAAGTTCGACGGCAAGGCGTACGCCGTCTCCGGCGGTCTGCACGGCGTCGGCGTCTCCGTGGTGAACGCCCTCTCGACCCGGATGGCCGTGGAGATCCACAAGTCCGGCTTCGTCTGGCGCCAGCAGTACTTCAACTCCAAGCCCTCCGCCCTGGAGAAGGGCGAGCCGACCGACCGCTCCGGCTCGGCGGTCTCCTTCTGGCCCGACCCGGACGTCTTCGAGACCGTCGACTTCGACTTCCAGACCATCTACCGGCGCCTGCAGGAGATGGCCTTCCTCAACCGGGGCCTCACCATCCACCTGCTCGACGAGCGGGTTCCCGAGGGTGAGGAAGGCAAGGTTCGCGAGGTCACCTTCTGCTACAAGGGCGGCATCGCCGACTTCGTCCGGCACCTCAACGCCTCGAAGACCCCGATCCACAAGACGGTGGTCGAGTTCGGCGCCGAGGAGGAGGGCATGTCGGTCGAGATCGCCATGCAGTGGAACGAGTCGTACGGCGAGTCGGTCTACACCTTCGCCAACACGATCAACACGCACGAGGGCGGTACCCACGAGGAGGGCTTCCGGGCCGCGCTGACCAGCGTCGTCAACCGGTACGGCGCGGACAAGAAGCTGCTCAAGGGCGACGAGAAGCTCTCCGGCGAGGACATCCGCGAGGGCCTGGCGGCGATCATCTCGGTTAAGCTGGCCAACCCGCAGTTCGAGGGCCAGACCAAGACCAAGCTGGGCAACACCCCGGTCAAGAGCTTCGTGCAGCGGGTCTGCAACGAGTGGCTGGTCGACTGGTTGGACCGGAACCCGGCCGAGGCGAAGATCATTATCCAGAAGGCGTCCCAGGCGGCCCGGGCCCGGATCGCCGCCCAGCAGGCGCGCAAGCTCGCCCGCCGCAAGTCGCTGCTGGAGTCCGGCTCGATGCCGGGCAAGCTGGCGGACTGCCAGTCCACCGACCCGCGCGAGTCCGAGGTCTTCATCGTCGAGGGCGACTCGGCCGGCGGTTCGGCCAAGCAGGGGCGTGACCCGCGCACCCAGGCGATTTTGCCGATCCGCGGCAAGATTCTGAACGTGGAGAAGGCCCGCATCGACCGGGTGCTCAAGAACAACGAGGTCCAGGCGCTGATCACCGCCCTCGGCACCGGCATCCACGACGACTTCGACATCGAGAAGCTGCGGTACCACAAGATCGTGCTGATGGCCGACGCCGACGTCGACGGCCAACACATCCAGACGCTGCTGCTCACCCTGCTGTTCCGCTTCATGCGGCCGCTGGTCGAGTTGGGTCACGTCTACCTGGCCGCGCCGCCGCTATACAAGATCAAGTGGAACAGGAAGGGCGACGACGCCCAGTACGCGTACTCGGACCGGGAGCGGGACGGGCTGATCGCGCTGCGCCAGCAGAAGAAGTCCAACGCCAAGCCGGACGACATCCAGCGGTTCAAGGGTCTCGGCGAGATGAACTACCCCGAGCTGTGGGAGACCACGATGAACCCGGCCACCCGCACGCTGCGTCAGGTCACCCTGGACGACGCCGCAACCGCCGACGAGCTGTTCAGCGTGCTGATGGGCGAGGACGTCGAGGCGCGCCGCTCGTTCATCCAGCGCAACGCCAAGGACGTGCGGTTCCTGGACATCTGACGGCTCGGGCGGGCGGCCATCCACCGGCCGACCCACCGGTCCACAGAGTTATCCACAGCTTGGCCGGTTTCCACAGCCGTTATCCACAGCACGAAAACGACTCTGAGTCTGATAAGGGTTAACAGTGACCGATACTCCCGAGTCCACCCCGAACGAGCCGGAGACCCCGGAAGCCCCGGAGGCACTGGCCGCCGTCGTGGCGCACGACCGGATCGAGCCGGTCGGCCTCGAGGTCGAAATGCAGCGCTCGTACCTCGACTACGCGATGAGCGTGATCGTCGGGCGTGCGCTGCCGGACGTCCGGGACGGGCTCAAGCCGGTCCACCGCAAGATCCTCTACGCCATGTTCGACTCCGGCTACCGGCCGGATCGTGGCTACGTGAAGTGCTCCCGGGTCGTCGGCGACGTGATGGGCCAGTTCCACCCGCACGGTGACTCGCCGATCTACGACGCGCTGGTCCGGATGGCCCAGCCCTGGTCGCTGCGCTACCCGCTGGTCGACGGCAACGGCAACTTCGGTTCACCGGGCAACGATCCGGCCGCCGCCATGCGGTACACCGAGTGCAAGCTCGACCCGCTGGCCATGGAGATGATGCGGGATATCGACGAGGACACCGTCGATATGCAGGACAACTACGACGGCCGGGCCAAGGAGCCCACCATCCTGCCAGCCCGCATCCCCAACCTGCTGGTCAATGGTTCCGAGGGCATCGCGGTCGGCATGGCCACCAAGATCCCGCCGCACAACCTGCGCGAGATCGGCGCGGCCGTGCAGTGGTGCCTGGAGAACCCGGAGGTCGACGAGGCCACCACGCTGGAAGCGCTGCTGGAGATCGTCAAGGGCCCCGACTTTCCCACCTACGGCCTGATCGTCGGCCAGGCCGGCATCCAGGACGCGTACCGGACCGGCCGCGGCTCGATCCGGATGCGCGCGGTGGTCGAGGTCGAGGAGGACAAGCGGGGCCGCCCCGCCCTCGTGGTCAGTGAGCTGCCGTATCAGGTCAACCCGGACAACCTGGCCGAGCGGATCGCCGAGCTGATCAAGGAGGGCAAGCTCGCCGGCATCGCCGACATCCGCGACGAGTCCTCCGGGCGCACCGGCATGCGGATCGTGCTCGTGCTCAAGCGCGACGCGGTCGCCAAGGTGGTGCTGAACAACCTCTACAAGCACACCCAGCTCCAGGAGACCTTCGGCGCCAACATGCTGGCGCTGGTCGACGGCGTGCCGCGCACGCTCAACCTGGCCCAGTTCATCCGCTACTACGTCGAGCACCAGATCGAGGTCATTCGCCGGCGGACGGCGTTCCGGCTGCGCAAGGCCGAGGAACGGGCGCACATCCTGCGCGGTCTCTCCAAGGCGCTGGACGCCCTCGACGAGGTGATCGCCCTGATCCGGCGCTCGCCGACCGTCGACGACGCCCGCCAGGGCCTGATCCGGCTGCTGGACATCGACGAGATCCAGGCCACCGCGATCCTGGACATGCAGTTGCGCCGCCTGGCCGCGTTGGAGCGGCAGCGCATCCTGGACGACCTGGCCAAGCTCGAAGTGGAGATCGCCGACCTCAAGGACATCCTCGCCAAGCCGGAGCGGCAGCGGCGGATCGTCTCCGAGGAACTGGGCGAGATCGTCGCCAAGTGGGGCGACGACCGGCGGACGAAGATCGTGCCGTTCGACGGCGAGGTCTCGATGGAGGACCTGATCGCCCGCGAGGACGTGGTGGTCACCATCACCCGCACCGGGTACGCCAAGCGGACCAAGGCCGACCTCTACCGCTCCCAGCGGCGCGGCGGCAAGGGCGTCAGCGGGGCCACACTGCGGCAGGACGACATCGTCAGCCACTTCTTCGTCTGCTCGACGCACGACTGGATCCTGTTCTTCACCAACAAGGGCCGGGTCTACCGGGCCAAGGCGTACGAGCTGCCGGAAGCCAGTAGGGTGGCCAAGGGCCAGCACGTGGCCAATCTGCTCGCCTTCCAACCGGACGAGCAGATCGCGCAGATCATCGAGATTCCGAACTACCAGGTGGCTCCCTACCTGGTACTGGCCACGAAGAACGGCCTGGTGAAGAAGACGAGGCTTGAGGAGTTCGACTCCAACCGGTCCGGTGGCATCATCGCGATCAACCTGCGCGATGAGGACGAGCTGGTTGGCGCCGCCCTCGCCGCACCCACCGACGACCTGCTGATGGTGTCGAAGAACGCGCAGGCGATCCGGTTCAACGCCAGCGACGAGGCGCTGCGGCCGATGGGCCGGGCCACGACTGGCGTGATCGGCATGCGATTCTCCGACGACGACGTCCTTCTCGCCATGGAGGTGGTCCGGGAGGGACTGGACGTTCTGGTGGCCACGAACGGGGGATACGCGAAACGCACCCCGATCGAGGAATATCCGGTCCAGGGCCGGGGAGGTAAAGGTGTGCTGACTGCGAAGATCACCGAGCGACGCGGTGGTCTGGTCGGCGCGGTCGTGATCGACCCGGAGGACGAGCTGTTCGCGATTACCAGCAACGGTGGCGTCATCCGGACTCCGGTGAAGCCTGTACGCCGTACGCGTGACCGGAACACAATGGGGGTCAAGCTGATGGACCTCCCGGACGGCGTGACTATCGTGGCGATTGCTCGCAATGCCGACGAGCCTGACGAACAGGACTAGTTGATGACGGAGACACAGGCGAAGTCGGGGAACAAGGGGACCTCGGCCACCCCGGTCGACGAGGAGGCCGCCAAGAGCGGCACAACCGCGGCCGGCCGCGCGGCCGTGGGTCGGGCGACCGTCCCCGCCGACGCGCCTGCCCCGAAGTTCACCCGGGCCCCTGGCATGGCCCCGCCGCCCGAGAAGCCCGGCGACGACGCGGTGGCGAGCGAGAAGACTGAGACACCGGGAGTGGAGGCGCCGACCTCCGCCGCCATGCCGGTGGTCACCTCGAACAAGTCGAGCAACACCACCCAGCCGATCAGGGCGGGTGCCGCGTCGCCGTCGAGCACCGGCACCCAGCCCAAGGTCGGCGGAACCAAGCCGTCGCCGTCGCCGGACGGGGCCCGGGCGACTGGGGCGGGCCGTCCCGCCACCGGGGGCGGCCTGCCGCCGGGGATCGGCAACCCGGCGGCCGTCGGGGCCGCACGGGTGGGTGACGCGGTCCGCGCCGCGCGTACCTCGGTCAGCTCGGCCGCCTCGCGCGGTCCGCGCCGGGCCCGGCTCAACCTCAAGCGGATCGATCCCTGGTCCGTGATGAAGTTCGCGTTCGCCGTCTCCGTGGTGCTGTTCATCGTGGTGGTGGTCGCCACCTCGGTGCTCTATCTCGCCCTGGACGCCATGGGCGTCTTCGAGAGCGTCAACAAGAGCCTGACCGACCTGGTCAACGCGGGCGGCCAGACCTCCAGCGGATTCCAGATCACCGCCAAGGGCGTGATCCTCAGCTCGGCGCTGATCGGCCTGGTCAACGTCGTCCTGTTCACGGCGCTCGCCACGCTCGGCGCGTTCGTCTACAACGTCTGCGCCGACCTGGTCGGCGGAATCGAGTTGACCCTCGCCGAGCGCGACTGACCTGGTTTTCGGTGGCCGGGGCGCCGCACCAGCGGCCCCCGGCTTGCTCGGCTCCGGTTGCCGCATCCTGTGCCTTCGTGGTGCCCGGACACCCCTACATGCAACACAGGAGGAGATCGTCGCGGCCCCGAGTCGGGCACCCAGGGAAACGGGTCGCCGTCGACGAGCACTTGCGAGTACGGTCAGCGTGGCGCGAGCGCCACGGCGACCCCGATTTGGGGCCGGACACGGCAATGGGTTAACCTTGCTCGTCGCCACGCGGGGCTATAGCTCAGTCGGTTAGAGCGCAGAGCTGATAACTCTGAGGTCGCTGGTTCGATTCCAGCTAGCCCCACCGCACACCCGTTCCGACGGTAGTCGAGCGCGAAGGGGCGCCCCATGTTCAAGAAGCTTCTGATCCTGGCCGGCGTCGTCGCCGTGGCTGCTGTCGTCGCCCAGAAGGTCAAGGCTTCCAACGACGAGCGTGCCCTCTGGCACGAGGCGACTACCGCACCCGACCTGCGCTGATCCACTCGTCGTAGCCAGCACCAGGCGGCACCGCCCGCCCTGGGGGCCCTAGCTCAACTGGCAGAGCACTGCCTTTGCAAGGCAGGGGTTAGGGGTTCGAGTCCCCTGGGCTCCACCATTGCCGCCTATGGCCAGGCGTTTCTTCCGAACAAGATCAACAGGCGCAAGCCGGGCACAGGTCAGTCATGATCTTGCGGTCGGATGGTCGCCTTGTTGGCGCGTTCCGCCGCTGAGCTCAGGACCGAGCCAACGACGCCGCTGGGCCGATCTCGCTTCGGCAGCCAGTGCACGTACGTCTCCAACGTGATGCGCAACGTCCTGTGTCGAAGCAGACGCTGCACCTCCTGCGGCTCGACGTGGTTGGTGATCAGCGTCGTGGCGAAGAAGTGCCGTAGCGCGTGGAACCCGCCGTGCTTCTTGGGCCAACCAGCTTGAGCGACGACTTCGGCGTGCCCTCGTCCAACCGCCGAGTCAACCACTTCAGGGCCCCGGTCAGCCGAATCAACCGAAGCGGGCGGTCACCAAACACCGGGTACAGGGGACGGCTCAGGTTCGACTTGACCCGGTCTCGGGTTTCCAAGGCCCAGCCGATCTCGCGCGAGAGCCGCCACCGCTCGCCGTACTCGCGGAAAGTGACCTGTCGTTCCGCCTGGTCGACCTTGGTCTTCCCGGGACAGCGAAGGCGGGCCGTTCTCCACGCTTCGAGATTCCCGCGAAGGGCCCTTGCCGGGTGATGGCAGCAGTACCCAGTAGGCACCGCCTGCCCCTCAAAGCCGCGCGCTAGTCGCCGACTCGCCTCATCCAGTACGGGTAATCACCTGAATGCCGCTGCTATCAGGCCCCCGGAACCCCGTCGGAGCGACGGCCCTCGAAGGAGCTCTCACTAGAGTGCGATCCATGGAACCCCGTTGGCTCTCCCCCGAGGAGCAGCGCACCTGGCGCGCCTACCGCGACCTCAGCCTGGTGCTAGAGGACGCTCTCGACCAGCAACTGCGACATAAGGCCGACCTCAGCCACCTGTACTACTCGGTGATGGTGTTCCTCTCGGAGGCCCCCGAGCGACGGCTGCGCATGACAGACCTCGCCGAACAGCTGAAGATCGCCCGGACACGGCTCTCCTACACCGTCAGCCGCATGGAGGAGCGCGGCTGGGTGCGCCGCGAGGACGCGCTGGGGGACAGACGGGTTCAGCTCGCCGTGCTGACGGACGAGGGGCTGACCGCCCTTGAGCAGGCCGCCCCCAGTCACGTAGCCACCGTCCGGGCTGCCGTCTTCGACCGGCTGACACCCGAGCAGGCGCGCGCCTTCGGTGAAGCGTGCGAGATCATCCTCAACGGCCTCACGGGCCCGGACCGCCCGGCCTTCCCCGCCGACCTCCCCTGGCGTCGCTGACCTCCCTCCAGAGGCAGAGGCGAGCCCGCCGAACTCCCATCCTCCCTGACTACCCTGCATTGACCGTCCAGACACTTACCGCTATTTATTGCAGATTTGCAGTACCTGTTCTAGAGTGACGGCAGATAGTTGAAGCATCAAGCTTCCCCTTCTTGTCCCCACCACGAAGGAGCCGAGTGTGAAGTCCTCCCGCAAGGCATGGGCCGTCGCCGCAACTCTGGGCGTCCTGGCCGCAAGCGGTGCCACCGCCGCCACCGCCACCGCTTCCCCGAAACCCGCCCCCAAGCACACGAGCGAAGAAGACCAACTGCAGAAGCTGTACAAGGAGGCCGTGGCCGAGGGCGGCCGCCTGGTCGTCTACGCCGGCGGTGACAAGCCGGGCCAGGCGGACTACCTCAAGGACGCGTTCGTCAAGAAGTTCCCCAAGATGAAGGTCGACATCGTCGTCGACTTCAGCAAGAACCACGACGCCCGCGTCGACAACCAGATCGCCGAGCACCACGTGGTGGCCGACGTCGTCCACCTCCAGACCGTCGACGACTTCCCGCGCTGGAAGAAGGAAGGAGTGCTGCAGAAGTACAAGCCGGTCGGCTGGAACAAGGTCTTCGACCAGCTCAAGGACAAGGACGGCTACTACACCGGCCTGTTCTTCTTCGCCTTCTCCAACGTCACGGCCACCAAGCTCGGCGACGATGCGCCCGTCGAGGCCAAGGACTTCCTCAAGCCCGAGTTCAAGAACAAGCTCGTCTTTACGTACCCGAACGACGACGACGCCGTCCTCTACTACTTCAAACAGCTCACCGACAAGTACGGCTTCGACTACCTGAAGAAGCTGCTCGCCCAGAACCCGAAGTTCGTCCGCGGCACCCAGGACTCCGCCGACCTGGTCGGCTCCGGCGACTACGTGGCGAGCTTCGGCACAACCGGAGGCGTCCCGGGCGTCGCTGAGACCACCCTGCCGAAGAATTCGCCGTGGGTCGCCTGGCCGCAGACCGGTGCCATCCTCAAGAACGCCCCGCACAAGGCCGCCGCCAAGCTCTACCTGAGCTGGCTGCTGTCCAAGGACGCCCAACGCGACTCCATTGACACCTGGAGCGCCCGCACCGACGTCGCCGCGCCGGCGGGCCGCAAGGGCATCTTCGACTACGAGAACATGAACCCGCTCGGTCTCGGCGAATTCATGAGCAACCGCACGGCCCTCGACCGCTACAAGGCCCGCATCAACCTCTATGTCGGCGACGTCAAGGGCGTGAACCCCTCCGACCCGCAGGGCGTGCTCGGCCTGTACCCCGTCAACCAGGACGGCACCCAGGGCTGACGGCCCTTCTCCGCCCCCCCTCTGCTCCCCACCAGAGGGGGGGGGAAGCCATGACCACTCACACGGCCGCCTGACACTGAGCCAACCTGGCGACCCAATGAGGTCACAGCATCAGCAGTCGGGCGGGGACGAAGAAGTGACGGACAGGTGGTGCTGGTGCCGGATGGGGCCTCAACGCCGCGCGTGGCGGATCTTCAACCGTCCGAACGCCAGGGTCCCGGAGATCCGGATCGTCGGCCCACCGGACGGGGAGCGGCGTGGGGGCTTGTAGAGCGTCCATGGAGCCTGACCCGGACGCCGGCATCGACCACGGCGCGCCGCTGCCGCCCTATCGCCAACTTGCCGGCATCCTGGCGGCCCGGATTCGCCGCGGTGACTGGCAGCCCAACCGGGCCATGCCGTCCGAGTCTCAGCTTGTCCAGGAGTACGGCCTTGCTCGCGCGACCGTGCGACGTGCGATCGCCGTGATGGTGGATCAGGGCGTACTGTTCGTGGTGCCGCAACGCGGAACGTTCGTCAAGCCAGAGGGCGAATAGCCATCGATGCCCGGTGCAAGATCATCGGGCATCGCTCCGGCACAACCGAGCCCGACAACGGGTGTAGAAAGCCGTGAGACGTTGACGGTTCCCGCCCTGTTCAGAGGCCAGATCTGCCCGATTGCAGACGATCTCTACCCGGCCCACGGCATTAGGGGTTCGAGTCCCCTGGGCTCCACCTCTAACCGCAGGTCAGCGGCATTTAAAGCGATTCTTGCCAATGCCGCTGACCTGGGTGTCTCGCATCACCTCACGGCATGGAAACTGTTGGCCTGTCGTGGTGGCACCAGTTCCGGTGGTCGGAGTGTGGCCAGGACAGCTGCAAACTCTGCTTCCCTCCAAATCGAATGTCTTGGTGGTTGCGGCTGCACAAGCCTGTTTCCCCGCCCAACTCGTCGAGAGTTCGCGTGGCCCGGGACCGTCGGCGAGACACCGCGCCACATCGTGAGGCCCGCGGTGGTCGCACGAACGCCGTGAGTGGCCCATTGCGGCCGCCGCCGAGTTCGGTGAGCGCGGTGCTCAGCCGGGTGTGGGCGTCGTCGCTGAACTCGCCGTGGGCGCGGGCCTTCGCTCACTTGTCCGAGCACGACAAAGGCGGCATCGCCGCTATGGGCGCTCAGGAACGCAGGTAGGCCAGCACCGCGCGCACCCGGCGGTGGTGGTCGGTGTCCTCGACGTACAGGCCCAGCTTGGCAAAGATGCTGCGGACGTGCTTTTCCACCGCGCCGCCGCTCACCACGAGTTTGCGCGCGATGGCCTGGTTGGAGTGCCCCTCGGCCATGAGTCCGAGCACCTCCCGCTCCCGCGCGGTCAGCGTCGCCAGAGGGTCGTTGCCGCGGCGCCGGAAGATCAGCTGGGCCACCACCTGCGGATCGAACACCGTCCCCCCGGCGGCGACCCGCCGCAGCCCGTCAATGAACTCGTCGACGTCCACCACCCGGTCCTTCAGCAGGTAGCCCACGGCTCCCCTGGCGTCGGCCAGCAGATCCTCAGCATAGGAAACCTCCACATACTGCGACAGGATCAGCACCGGCGTACCGGGAACCCGCTCGCGGGCCGCAACCGCGGCCTTCAGGCCCTCATCGGTGAACGAGGGGGGCATCCGCACATCCACCACCGAGACGTCCGGGCGGTGCTCGACCACGGCAGAGACGAAGCTGTCGCCGTCGCCCACCTCGGCGACCACCTCGAACTCGAACTCCTTGAGCAGCCGGATCAGTCCGGAACGGATCAGCGTGGCGTCGTCGGCGACCACTACCCGCATGGGACCTCCATCACTACCACCGTCGGGCCTCCCTCGGGGGAGTGCACCACGAGATCGCCATCGACCGACCTGACGCGGTCGGCCAGCCCCGCGAGGCCGTGCCCCTTGGCCAGGTGGGCGCCGCCGATGCCATTGTCGGACAGGGTCAGGATCAGCCGGTTCGCGGTGCGGGACAGGGTGAGGCGCGCGGAGTCGGCGCGGCTGTGCTTGGCGACGTTGGTCAGGGCTTCGGCGGTCACAAAGTACACGGTGTTCTCCACCGCGGCGGAGAAGCGGTCCAGGACCGGGGCGTCCAGTTCCACCGGCACCGGGCTGCGGGCCGCCAGGGCCGCCAGGGCCTGGGCTAACCCGCGGTCGGTGAGTACCGGGGGCGCGATCCCGCGCGACAGCGTGCGTAGCTCCTCCAGGGTCTCCCGAGTCTCGGCGATGGCGCCGGTGATGGTGGCATGTGCCGTGTTCGGGTCCTTGGCGAGCTGGCGCTGCGCCCGCGACAGCTCCATGGCCAGGTGTACGAGCCGCTGCTGGGGCCCGTCGTGGATATCGCGCTCCAGGCGCCGCATCGCGTCCGCCTCGGCCGAGACGGCGGCGGCCCGCCCCTCGGACAGGTCAGCGATACGTTCGTGCAGCTCGCCGATCGCCGTCAGCAGGACGCGCCCCAGGTTCGCCCTTGCCAGGGCGGCGCCGGGCACGACGAACGGCAGGGCGAGGGCGAACAGCGCGCCGATCGTCACGTAGAACGCTGACGCAAACAGGTAGTTCTCCACCCCGACCAGCTTGGGAAGTTTTTGCAGGTTCTCGAGGCCCACCGCCTCGTGGATGATCCATCCGTACAGCGGCCAGGTGAGCAGGGCCAGCGTCACCACCCACCACACCACGGTGGTCACGAACACGATCACAGATACGGGAAAGATCACGATCCCGTACAGGAGGTCCAACCAGTACTGGCCGCCGCCTAGCGGGGTGATGCTTCGCCGGAAGACACCAGACCCCCCGGCAGGCTTGTTGTACATCGGCCGAGCCACGGAATGGCCCAGCACTTCCGGCAGGGCGCGCCGCTCGACCTCGGCGAATCCGCGTGCGATCCGCAGGGCGAGCGCCAGGATGGGCAGCCCGATGCCGATGACCAACGTGGTCACGCCGAGTGCCAGGACGGGGGTGATCAGGGCCACGCCGATCAAGGCCAAGGGGAAGGTGGACAGCGAGTAGAGGGTGGAGGCGCCGACGCGACGCCATTTCGGGGACATGCGCGGATATTAGGCGGCGGGTTGTCGGCGGACGATCTGGGCAAGCATGCCGGTTCGGGGTAGGGCTGGCACTACCTCTGGCGACGGCACGGTACCGGTGACGGCGTCGCAGGGGCCGGCCCGTCACCGCGGCTCCGGCATCGGTGGGGATCGCATGAGGTGAAGGCGATCCACATGTACCTCGCGCTGCCGCAACGCACGTGGCAGCGCTCTTCATTGTGCCGTCGAATCCCACCTACCGGTGTGAGCCGGACAGCCCCCGGTCGACGGTAGTGCCCGCACCATCCCGCACTGGCGTGCGCGCGGGATGTCTGCCCCCTGGCGCGGTTCCTAGGCTGTTGCTGTCGGTCACGGGCTTGGGCCGGCGAGCCGCCCGCAGTCCCGGAATCGGCAGTGGGAACGGCTCTTGTGACGAGCACCTCCGGGGGTCACGAGCATACCGGGCGCCGCGGCGCACCAGGGCTGGATCAAGGTTCTGGCAGGTGCCTTCCCGAAGGTCACGGGCCGACCGACGGCCGAGCCGGACACATAGCGGCGAACACCTCAACCCGTTCAATCCTCCAGATGGGAACACCATGATCTCCGCGAAAGGCCTGCATAAGAGATACGAGAAGACGGTCGCGGTGGACGATCTGTCCTTCGAGGTCCGGCCAGGGGTGGTCACCGGCTTCCTCGGTCCCAATGGCTCGGGGAAGTCCACCACCATGCGGCTGATGCTCGGCCTCGACCACGGCGGGGGCGAGACCCTGTTCGACGGTGAGCGGTTCACCTCGATCCGTCGGCCGATGAACTGCGTCGGCACCTTGCTGGAGGCCAAGCAGTTCCACCCCACCCGCTCGGCCCGCAACCACCTGAAGATGCTCGCCTCCGCCAACGGCATCGCCAACGCCAGGATCGACCGGGTCCTGGACCTGGTCGGGCTCGGCCCGGCCAAGCGCAAGAAGCCCAAGGGCTACTCGCTGGGCATGTCACAGCGCCTCGGCCTGGCTCAGGCGCTGCTGGGCGACCCGCACACGCTGATGCTGGACGAGCCGACCAACGGCCTCGACCCGCACGGCATCCATTGGATGCGCGATCTGCTCAAGAGCCTGGCCGCAGAGGGCCGCACCATCTTCGTCTCCAGCCACCTGCTCTCGGAGATGCAGCTGATGGCCGACGAGCTGGTCGTCATCGGCCGCGGTCACATGATCTTCAACGGCGACGTCGATCAGTTCGTCCGCGAGTTCACCACGTCCACGGTGATCGTGCGCAGCCCCTCTGCCGACGCCTTCGTCTCCGCCCTCGAAGCCAAGGGCGCGAGCGTCACCAAGGGCGACGACGGCGAACTGGTCGTCTCGGAAATGGAGATCGGCATGGTCGGGCACCTTGCCTTCACCGAGGGTATCGAGC
Source organism: Micromonospora sp. KC606 (assembly GCF_004348675.1). GTDB lineage: Bacteria > Actinomycetota > Actinomycetes > Mycobacteriales > Micromonosporaceae > Micromonospora. Next base: position 30,337 of record NZ_SMKN01000017.1, read on the forward strand.
TCACGGAGCTCTCCAGCCGCTCGGCCTCGCTCGAAGAGGCCTTCATGTCCGCGACCGGCGCCGCAGAGCAGTTCGTCGCCGAACAGCCGATCCAGACCGCTCAGACCCCCGAAGGTGCCAAGAATGCTTGATGCGCTCAGATTCGAATGGACGCGGCTGCGCACGCTCCGCTCGACCTACTGGATGGTCGGCTCCGGCCTGGTGGCCTCCGCCGCGATTCCGGTGGTCCTCGGCCTCGCCGCCAGCGACGAGCCGCTCCATGCCGACGCCGTGAACATCAGTGTCAACGGCGGGGCGAGTTTCGTGATCCCGTTCCTGGCGGTGTTCATGGCCGTGGTCGGTATCTTCGCGACCGGCCACGAGTACCGGCACGGCACGATCCAGCCGACCCTGACCGCGCTTCCGCAGCGCTCGCGCCTGATCCTGGCGAAGATCCTGACCGTCACGGCGCTGACGGCCGTGGCCACGCTGGTGTCGATGGCGATCAACGCGACCGTGGTGCTCGTCTTCTGGGGCGAGGTCCCGGGCCTATTCGACGACCCCGTACGCTCGGCGCTGCTGGGGTACCTGGCCTACAACCTGATCTACGCGCTGGTCGGGCTCGGCCTGGGGTTGCTGTTCCGCGGCGTGCCCTCGGCGCTGGTGGTCATCTTCCTGATGCCGCTGATCATCGAGACCCTGTTCGTCGGGCTCACCATGGTCCCGGCCCTGGAATGGCTGGCGTCGGCCGTGAAGTTCCTGCCGTTCACCGCCGGGGAGGAGTTGATGTTGACCAGCCCGGCGAACTTCGGTCCCGCAGCTCCGGATTTCGACTTCTTCGACCGCTGGGCCTCGGGTGGCGTGTTCGCGGTCTTCGCGGCCCTGATCATCGGTGCCGCCTGGATCCTGTTCAAGAAGCGCGACGCGTAGTCGCACGACGACGAAGGGCCTGGAGCATCGCTCCGGGCCTGACGTCTGTGGTGGTTTCAGCGGCGCGCGACCAGACCGAGATGATGTCCCCGCCGCTGCGCCGGGTTCCGGTGACCCAGCACAACCTCGATAGCATGCGCGCCGGTCACGTCCACGGACGTGCTGTACAGCTGAGGATGTGAGGGCCGCCGACAAGGCCCTCGCGGATCTGCGCCAGTCGCGGGAGGATTTCGCGGCCGGCGACACGTTCTCGATGGACGAGGTTCGCGCCGAGTTGGAACGGCGCCGCGGTAGGGCGGCCTGATGCCTCCGCAGGGCGGGCGGCGGGACGACGCGCGCGAGGTGACCAGCCCGTATACGGTGGTGTTCTCCCGGCAGGCCCGCCGCAACCTGTACGAGGACCTGCCGCTGGAGGTTGCGGTCGCGGCGACGGAGACCATCCAGCACGCGATCGCGATCAACCCCTATCGGGCTGGCAAGCCACTCGACGAGCCCTTCGACGGCTTCCACTCCGCCCGCCGCGGCACATACCGGGTCATCTACCGGATCAGCGAGGCCAAACGCGTCGTGGAGATCCACTCGATTCGCCACCGGCGCGACGACTACCGCTTCTAGGGCCACGTCTGGAACCGCGCTTCATTGGGCTGGCCTGCCCACTCGCAGTGGTAGCGGGCCACCGGCGATGGTCACCGACTGGTTCGCATGGTGATGCCTCCGGCTCACCCGAAACCGCGGGGTTGCCGGCCCAGCCCCCAGTCCGTCACCAGCCACCGGCCGTTACGTTTGAAGATGTTGGCCGGCTTGAGGTCTCGGCGGATCCAGCCGCGTTGGTGCGTTCTCGCAGTGCTTCACGCACTGATGTGACGAGACCGCGAAGCGTTGCCGGGCTGCCCAACTCGGTGGCCAGCGTTTGGGCTGTGTCGGCGGCCAAGGGCATGAGGAACCAGTCGTAGGTGTGGCTGAGATCCAGAAGGACGGGCGTGACGTGGGGGTGACCCTGCATGTACAGGTGTCGCCCAGCTCGGCGTGCGGGGTTTCCGCCGTGCCCTTCTCGACCGCGTCCGGCAGCCGGTGCTCCGCCCGCCAGGCGCGGTCGGCGCGCCGGGCATGGTGGAGGACTGCCTCGGCGAGGTCGACGTCGGGGTGTCACCAGTCCGACGATCGTGGGAAGGGTCACGGTGGCGCGTTGTCCAGTTGTTCGAGGATGCGGTTGGAGAGCCGTGCGAGGGTGGCGAGTTCATCCGGGCTGAGGGCGTCGATGACCAGGCGGCGGACCGTGGCGACATGGTGGGGTGCGGCGGCCTCGATGGTTCTGCGGCCGTCCGGTGTGATGGCGACGAAGGCAGAGCGTCCGTCCTCCGAGCATTCTTCCCGGGCCACCAGGCCGCGTTTGATCATCCTGGCGATCTGGTGGGACAGGCGGCTCTGTTCCCACTCGATGGTGTTGGCGAGGTCCTGGAATCTTTGCCGACCGTCGGGGGTGTCGGTGAGGGCGACGAGGATCTGAAAGTCGGCGCCGGATAGTTTGTGGGCCTTCAGGTCACGCTCCAGTGTGGCCCAGAGCTTCTGGTGCAGGCGGATGAAGGCACGCCAGGCGTGCTGCTCGGCGGGGCTCAGCCACGCGGGTCTGCCGTTCATAGGCAACGAGTTTACCTCAATGCTTGACATGTCATGCATCCGTGATTAGCGTACATGACGCATCATCTGACACGTCATGTATTTCGGTGGGTGTCGCCCCCTGACCCAACAAGAAGGAGAAGACCGTGGCTGAGCAGAGAGTGATCGCGGTGGTCGGCGCGACCGGCGCTCAAGGTGGCGGGCTGGCCAGGGCGATCCTGGCCGACGCCGGTGGTGGGTTCGCGGTACGTGCGCTGACCCGCCGTCCCGACTCGGACAGCGCACGCGAGCTCGAGGCCTTGGGTGCCGAGGTGGTAGAGGCCGACATCAGCGACCAGTGGAGCATGACGAAGGCGTTCGATGGGGCGTATGGGGCGTTCCTGGTGACCAACTTCTGGGAGCACATGTCACCCGAGCAGGAGAAGCAGGACGCGGCAAACATGGCTCGGGCCGCCGGGACTGCCGGCGTGAGCCATGTGATCTGGTCGACGCTGGACGACACCCGCGAGCACATCCCACTGCACGACGAGCGTATGCCGACGCTGATGGGTAGCTACAAGGTGCCGCACTTCGATGCCAAGGCCGAGGCCAACCAGTTCTTCACCGACGCCGGGGTGCCGACCACCTTCCTGCAGACCACTTTCTACTGGGAGAACCTGCTTGGCCCGATGGCGCCGAAACGGGGAGACGACGGCCGGCTCGTGCTGGCCATGCCGATGGCCGACAGTCCGCTGGCCGGCATCGCCGTCGAAGACATCGGCAAGACCGCCTACGGCATCCTCCGCCGCGGCGGTGACCTCGTTGGCCGCACCGTACCCATCGCCGGCGAGCACCTGACCGGCACGCAGATGGCCGAGCAGCTCAGCGCGGCCCTGGGCGAAGAGGTGGTGTACGCGCCGGTGCCCTTCGACGCGGTACGGGCACAGCCGTTCCCCGCCGCGGCCGAGACCGGGAACATGTTCCAGTTCTACGCGGAAGTGCCGCAGTTCAACGCGGTCCGCGACCTCGACGTCGTCCGCGACCTGAACCCGCAACTGCAGACGTTCCAGCAGTGGCTGGACGCACACAAGCACGCCTTCGCCAGCGCCTGACGGGCGCCCCGGCGAACCTCATTCCACCCATCTACCCCCCCGGGGCCCCGGCGTTCCCGCGAAAGGCCGCTTCCGTCCCGTCGTGACGGCAGCGACTAACCCGACCTTGTCGCTGATCACGGCTGTTGGAGCCGAGGTCGCATCACCGGAGCACATCGGGACGCATCACGACAACGTCGAGGCCCTGTCTTACCCCTGATTGGTCAACTCATGAACATCGTTCTGTGGATTCTGGCCGGCCTGCTCGCCGCGCTCTTCCTGGCCGCTGGCGGCGCGAAACTGGCCCAGCCGAAGGACAAGCTCGTCGCCTCGCCGAACATGGCGTGGGCCCAGGACTTCTCTCCGGGCACGATCAAACTGATCGGCGCTTTGGAGGTGCTGGCCGCGGTCGGGCTGATCCTGCCCGCCGCGCTGGACATCATCCCCGTCCTGGTGCCGATGGCAGCCGTCGGCCTTGTGCTGCTGATGGTCGGGGCGGCGATAACCCACGCCAGACGCAAGGAGCCCAGCGCGATCGTGACGAACCTGGTGTTGGTCGCGCTGGCCGGCGTGGTGGCGTGGGGCCGCTTCGGCCCGTACCCCTTCACCTGATCGCCATCAGCGTCTGTACAGGAAGGAACGCCATTCGTCACCGTCGACTACATCGACTGGTACAGCGGAGGGTGCCCCGGCGAACGCGTCGCCGGGGCACCCCGTCAAGGTCGTCATCCACCCCGCTGGTGTTCTCACGAAACACCCCCGGGCAGGTGTTGCGATGACCAGCTCAATCCAGCCTGTGAGGACCGCCCGACTCGGTCTCCGGCGACGAGGCTGCGCCCCGCTTCCGGAAAGGCCCTCAATCGAGCCCTGGTCGCGCCCGCAGACCTCGAGCGGTGGGTGGCCGAATGTGACGAGCTCCCGACTGTGTTACCGCCGACTTCGCAACCTTCCAGTTTGCGCTGTCACTGCGAGAAGCGATCTACCGACTTGCGCTCATCCGCATGCTCGACTGGCCCTTCGATCCGGGCAGCCTCAAGATCGTCTACGACGCGGCCGCCGGACCGGTGCCCACGATCAAGCTCAGTGACGCAGGTTCGCACATGTCGGGAGTCCTCCTCGCCGTACTCTCCCAAATCGCCAGAAGCGGGATCGCCGTGCTCGCCGATCCGCACGCCTGTTTCAAGGAGTGCGGTCGCACTGGCTGCGCTCGTATCTATCTCGACCGCTCCCTCGGCGCCCGGCGCACCGCATGTTCTCCAATGCGGTTTCTCGGGCACGCCGGGACGAGCGTGTGTGTGAGCGTCGAAGGTGGCACCCGTGCTCCGCACCAGGCTCCGTTGAGCTTGCCAGCGCTCCTCGTCGATGGGAGCGAGTCGGATGGTTACTTCGATGAGTAGCCCTCGGTCAGCGGTCACGCACCGAAGGTATTGACTGCTACCGAGGGCTATCAAGGCCGCTATGGCGCTTTGGCTGGGCGCAGAACGACGCGATCATCCATGATCTCGGCCGGGCCGTGCAGGGTCAGTCACGAAGTGCGACGGCGGCGGCGCCGACGACGAACCCGTTGGCGTTGTCGATCATGTGTTGAGACCGCACTCGGGGATCGCCACCGCCTCGACACCTGCGGCGGCCCGCTGGTCGGCGTCGGAACCTAGTCCGTTCGCAGCCGGACACAGCAGCGTCCGTGCAACCGGGAGGCGTTCCAGGTGCTCGCGCGGGGTCGGCGTACTTCCGAGCGGCATGTTCATCGCCGTGCGGTATGGGGCCTGCGGCCCGGCCAGTCGCCCCGTGCCGGCCCACCCTGGACCGACGTGGCCCATCGTCTCGACCCGGCCGTGGTCGAGGAACTCGGCCTCGGTCCCGGTAGACCCCGATGTCCGAGCTTCTCGAGGGAGTCGGTGACCTCGACGGCGGAGTGGGCGGGTGCTTGACCTTCGGCAGCGGCCGCACCGGGTCCAGCACCGGATCGACCAGCACCATTCGGCGCACCAGCTCGGGATGGCTAGCCGCGAGCACGCACGCGATGGCGCCGCCGAGGCTGTGCACGATCACGTCGGCCCGGACCACCGCGACGGGGTCGGATCGCAAATAATCGAAGATTGTCGATGAAATGACGCTTTCCTGCCGGACATGTAGCTGATGCTGGGCGGCCCCGTCCAGTACTGGCCCAGGTGAAGGGAGCTCAGTTGGCACGCGCCGCACCCCCCTCGCGTGATGGCGATGCCGCCACCCGGTTCGAGGCTTTGTACCGGGCATGCTACGGAGATCTGCTCCGGTATGCCCTGCGCCGCTCGGACCGACCGGAGATGGCCGCCGATGTGGTGGCGGACACCTTCGTCGTCGCCTGGCAACGCATCGACGACATCCCGGCGGACAACGAAAGGGCGTGGCTCTTCGGGGTGGCCCGCAATGTTCTCGCAAACCAGCATCGGACCGCCCGCCGCGCCACCAGGCTCGCCAGCAGACTGCGCGATGAGCTCGCTCACGTCACGGTGACCCAGCCAGACGTCCCCGCCGACGTGGCTGCCGCCTTCCGTGAACTTCCGGACGCCGACCAGGAGCTCCTGCGTCTCGTGGTCTGGGAGGAGCTGACAGCTGACGAACTGGCGTTGACCCTCGACTGCTCCGCGAACGCCGTACGCATCCGCCTGCACCGCGCCCGCCGCCGGTTCGCCGAGGCATTGCGGGCCTCCTTCCTCACAACGTGAAAACCGATCGCACGACATGACGAAGGAATGACCATGACCGACACCGACGAGCAGCACGACCGGCTGATCCGGCTGCTGTCCCCACAGTTCTCCATCCCCCGCTCCGCGTCGGAGCCGACCGGGCCCGCCGCCGACGAACTACGCCAACTCATCATGGGAGTGCCCACCGTGTCGCCGGTAACCGAACTCACGAAGCAGGACGTTCAGCCGACCAAGGCCGCAGGCGGCCGTCACAAGACCTGGAGCCTGCGCCGGCGCCTCGCCTTCGCGGGGCCGGCCCTGGCGGGGTTGGGCGCGCTGGCCTTCGTCGTCAGCGCTGTGCTGCCGGAATCCAGCCCCGTCGGCCCGACCCCGGCACAAGCCAACACGCTTCAGATCAGCCAGGAAGGGGCTCACCTCGACGTCAAGATTCTGGACTCCGTTGCCGACCCGCAGCGATACAAGGCCGAACTCGCCCGGCACGGGCTCAACATCGATCTCAAGCTGGCACCCGCCACCGCGGATCGGGTCGGACGGATCATCTTCCTGGAGGAGAGCAGCCCGGGCATCACCACCATCGAGGCGCCGGGCGACTGTACCGCTGGCGGCAACTGCTCCGTCGGCGTCCGGGTGCCGCTGGACTACAAGGGTCAGGCGGTAATCGTCTTCGGCCGTACGCCGAAGACCGGCGAGACCGTCGAGGGCGATGCCCCGGTCCTCACCGAGGGGCAGGAGGCGGAACTGAAGGCACTGGAGGGCAAACGGGTGTCCGACGCGCGTCGGGCGTTGACCGCCCGAGGTCAGACCGCCACCTACCGGGTGGGCTTCGAGTCCCGCGAGGCGGCCGCCGACCAGGTGCCGGACAGCTGGTACGTCTACGACACCGAGCCCTTGGCCAACAACGTCGTGGTGCTGTGGGTCTCCGCCGACGGGAAGGAGCCGGCTGCCGGTTCCTGACGTCGGAACGCCGCTCGGTGAACGCCAATGCGTGAGTAATCTTGGCTCCGGGCAGCGCTGAGACAACGCGGAAGAATGGTCGCAGCAGCTCGTCGGCCCGGCGACGGTGGTGGGGGATGAGGTCGATGAGGCCGCGACGGGTGACGCGTACGTCGGTGGTGTGCGGAGCCCTGCTGACCGTCGCGGTGACCACGTTCGTGTGGATCGGCGCGGTCGGGGCGTACCGCAAGGCCGTCGATCTGCGCGACCACGGCCTCGTCACGACCGCCGACGTGCGGGAGGTGCACCGGCTCGGTGACGACAGCTACGTGCGGGTGCGGTTCGACACCACGGACGGCACCGGGGTGGAGACCGACGTGTACGACTTCCGCGCCGATCCGGAGCCCGTCGAGGGCGGGACGATGCGGGTGCGGTACGCCCCGGCCGACCCGGTGCACCACGTGCAGGATGCCCGCCTCGGACCAGACTTCCTGGACGTCTGGCTTCGGGCGCTCGGCGGAGCGGCCCTGCTGGCCTTCGGGACCGTCCTGGTGGTCGCGTCGTGGGGGCTGGTCGGCGACGAGTGACAGGCTGGACGGGATCGCCTGGTCGGCGACGGGGTGACACCGGGGGCAGGTTAGCGTCGGGGCGTGACCTCCCGATCCCCTCGCCTCCTGCCCGCCGAGTCCGGCATCGCCGAGGCCGCCGCCGTGCTGCGCGCCGGTGGGCTGGTGGCGTTTCCCACCGAGACCGTCTACGGGTTGGGTGCGAACGCGCTCGACGCCCGGGCCGCCGCACGGATCTTCCAGGCGAAGGCGCGGCCCAGCTTCGACCCGCTGATCACCCATCTGGCCGACGCCGCTGACCTGGAGAAGCTGGTCGGTGCGGTGCCGGCGGCGGTCGCCGCGCTGGCCTGGCGGTTCTGGCCGGGACCATTGACGCTGATCGTGGACCGGCCTGCGGTGATCCCGCCCATCGTCACGTCAGGGCTGGACACGATGGCGGTCCGGGTGCCGGACGAGCCGTCCGCCCGGGCGTTGGTCCGGGCCGCCGGGGTGCCGGTGGCCGCCCCCAGCGCGAACCGTTTCGGACAGCTCAGCCCGACCCGGGCGGAACACGTGGTGAGTGGGCTCGGCGCTGCGGTCGACGTGGTGCTCGACGGCGGCGCCACCCGGTGCGGCATCGAGTCGACCATCGTGGACGCGCGGGGCCCACAGCCGGTGGTGTTGCGGCTCGGCGCGCTCGCCCTGGAGGAACTCGTCGCGGCGGCGGGGCCGGTGAGCGTACGCCCGGGAAGCTCCGGGCAGCCGGTGGCGCCCGGCACGCTGGCGGCGCACTACGCGCCGCGTACCCCGTTGCGGCTGGTGTCCGGCGCGGAGCCGGCGCCCGGCGGCGGCGAGCGGCGGGGCTTTCTGGCCTTCCGGGCGGCCCCGGCCGCCGGGTACGCCGTGGTCGAGGTGCTCTCGCCCGGCGGGGACGTGACGGAAGCCGCCGCCCGGCTCTTCGACGCTCTGCACCGACTCGACGCGGCCGGGGTGACCGAGATCCACGCCGAGGCGGTCCCGGAAGAGGGGGTCGGCCGGGCCGTCAACGACCGCCTCCGACGCGCCGCCGCCACCTGGAACGCCGCCGGCTGACGCCTCGCGTGCATGGGCCGACCATCCAGGGGTACGAATCTGTGACAACGACCCCCGGAAATGGAGGTGTGATCATGCCGAGCGCACGCGACATCATGACCGCCGACGTGACCTGCGTCCGCGAACAGGACGACCTGCGCGCCGCCGCCAGGCGGATGGCCGACCTCGGGGTCGGTTCGCTGCCGATCTGTGGCGACGACAACCGGCTAAGGGGCATGCTGACCGACCGCGACATCGTGGTGAAGGTGCTGGCCCAGGGGAAGGACCCGGTCAACGTGACCGCCGGTGAGCTGGCCCAGGGTGCGGCGGTGACGATCGGCGCCGACGACGACGCCACCGAGATCCTGCGCACGATGGGCAAGCACAAGGTACGCCGGCTGCCGGTGATCGACGGGCACGAACTGGTCGGCATCGTGGCGGTGGCCGACGTGGCCCGGTCGCTGCCGGAGCGCCCGGTGGGTGACCTGATCGAGGCCCTCTCCGAGCGGAGCTGACCCCGGATCCGCCGTCGGCCGTCACCTCCGGCTCAGGACAGGCAGGGCGACGGCCGTCGGGTACGCGGGCGACGGCCCTGCCTCAGGACGGCGGCGATCCGGGTGCCGCCGAGGTGGATCAGCATCGCGTCGACGGCGGGGAACGCTCAGCTCTGTCCAGGGTCATCTGCGGTCCGTACCCCCGGTTCGTCGGTCGAACCCGGTGGCGGTGCGACGCCGGGCGGTGGCGGGAGGCGGTCGACCAGCCGGGTGAGCGCGCCGTTGGCGAACGTCGCGCCCAGCGCCGACCCGGCGGCGATGCCCCAGCCGACCGGGCCCAGCGGCGTGCAACCGAAGAACTGGCTGACCCCGGGAGTCTGCACCACCGCGGCCAGCACACCGACGGAGGCGGCGGTGGAGGCGAGCACCGTCGGGCTGGTCCCGCCGGCCAGCACCGTCTGGCCGAGCTGGGTGCCGACCAGCGACACCAGCGCCACCGTTCCGGCCCGGCGATCCTGCCCGCCGGTGTGGCGGGCCAGGGTCCAGCCGGCCGTCGCGCCGAGGGTGGTGGCGGCGGCCCGCAGGCTGATCTCCTTGGTCATCGTTTCGCCGAGGGAGGTGTCGGGGCCCTCCCGCAGCAGCCCGTCGGCGTGGTTCGTGCCGGGCGGGCGGACCGCGATGGCCAGCGCCGGCGCCAGGTCGGTGAGTAGGTTGACCAGGAGCAACTGCCGTCCGGTCAGTGCCGAACGGCCGGTTGTGGCGGCGGTCAGCACGCTGAACGCGATCTCGCCGAGGTTGCCGCCGACCAGGATGCTCAGCGCGTGGCGCACCGACGACCACATCGCCCGCCCCTCCACCAGGGTGGCGATGATGGTCTCCAGCCGGTCGTCGGTGACCACCAGGTCGGCGGCGGCGCGGGCGGCGGGGGTGCCCCGCTGGCCGAGAGCGATGCCCACGTCGGCCAGCCGGATCGCCGGCGCGTCGTTGGCGCCGTCCCCGGTCATCGCGACGGTGCGCCCGTGCTTCTGCAACACCTGGATGATCCGCACCTTGTGCGCCGGGGTGCACCGGGCCACCACGTCGGTGCGGGCAAGTCGATCCGCGAGCGCGTCGTCGTCGAGCCGGTCCAGCTCGGTGGCGGTGGTTACCCGCTGTTCCTCGTGGTCGGGGCTGATGGTCGAGGCGATCGCCTCGGCGGTGGCTGGATGATCCCCGGTGATCATGATGGTGTGCACGCCGGCCTGCCGGATCCGGCGCACCGCCGGCGCCGCGGACTCGCGTACCCCGTCGGCCAGCGCCACGTAACCGACGAACACCAGGCCGGTCACCTGCTCGTCGGTCACCTGTTCGGTGCCCGCCCGGCCCTCGGCGACGGCGAGGATGCGGTGCCCCGCCCCGGCCCGGTCGGCGAGCATGGCGTGCAGTCCGTCGCGGCTCTCGTCGTCCAGCGGCTCGTCCCGCCCGTCCGGCGTTCGCCACGCGCCGCACCGGGGCAGCACCGTCTCCGGTGCGCCCTTCACGCTGAGCAGCAGCCCACCGCCGGCCCGTCCGACGGTGGCGTGGTAACCCCGGGACGGCTCGAACGGCAGACCACCGACCGCCTCCCAGCCGGCCGCCCCGGTCCGCTCGGAGACCCCGGCGTCCCGGGCGCCGTACCGGACGGCCCGGTCGGTGTGCCGCGACAGATCCACCGGATCCTTCGCGTACGGGGTGGCGCGCAACGCGACGGCGAGGATGCGGCGCAGCCCGTCGTCGAGCTGGTCCACCGGGGCGTACCGGTCGTCGTCGCCCACCCCGGCCAGCATCAGCTTGCCTTCGGTGAGGGTGCCGGTCTTGTCGAAGCAGAGCACGTCGACCCGGCCCAGCGCCTCGATGGTGCGAGGGTTGCGGACCAGCGCGCCGTGCTCGGCCAGCCGCCGGGCCGCCGCCAGTTGTGCGGCGCTGACCAGGAACGGCAACCCCTCGGGCACCGACGCCACGGCCAGGTTCGCGGCGGTCGCCGCCGTCTCCGCCAGCGGTACGCCCCGCAGCAGACCCGTCCCGGCGACCGCGATCGCCGAGCCTGCCGCCAGCGGCACTGCCGCGCTGGTCAGCCGGCCGAGCCGGGCCTCCACCCCGCTGGCCGGGGGCGCCTGCCGGGCCATGGCCAGACTGCGGCCGGCTTCGGTGTCGGCGCCGACCGCCACCACAACGGCGGTGCCGTGACCGGCCGCGACGGTGGTGCCCTCGTAGAGCATCGAGTGCCGGTCGGCGACGACGGCGGCGACCACCGGTTCGGGCGACTTGCCCACCGGTAACGACTCCCCGGTCAGCGACGACTCGTCGGTCTCCAACCCGTCGCCGGTCAGCACCCGGCAGTCCGCCGGCACCGCGTCCCCCGTCCCGAGGACGATCACGTCGCCGGGCACCAGGTCGTCGGCGGCGAGCACCTGCTCGGCACCGTCCCGGCGGACCCGGGCGGTGACCGCCGAGCGGGACAGGAGCGCGGCCAGGGACCGTTCGGTGGTGCGCCGGTGCACCGCCCCGACCAGGGCTGATCCGCCCACCACTCCGCCGACCAGGGCGGCGTCGACCAGCGACCCGACGGCGGCCGACAGCGCCGCCCCGACGGCCAGCACGGGGGTGAGCGGGTTGGACAGTTCGTCGACGAAGGCGCGCAGCAGGCCCCCGGGGCCGGGGGTTCCCGCCGTGCTTCCGCCGTGCCGGCGGCGGGCCTCGGCGTCGGTGAGCCCGGCGGGGGTGGTGTCGAGGTGACGCAGCACCGTCTCCACCGGCATCAGGTGCCAGGCGGTGGTGGCCGGCGCGGGCGTCCCGGTCGGGTCGGGCAGCCGGTGCGCCCGCCACACGCCGTGCGCGAAGGCCAGCGCGGCGGCGCCGTTCACCGCGGCCAGGGCCCGGCCGGGCAACTGCCGACGGTCCGCGGTGAACGCGCCGAGCGCGCCGAGGCCGCTGCCGGCCATGGCGATGCGGATGCTTCGCCGGGTCATCTGCCGGGCGGCCCCCACCGCCTCCATCAGCAGCGCCGGGATCCGCAGGTCGGTGCCGACGAGTAGGTGCGCGCCCCACGGCGGCAGGTCGTCCGGGGCGGCCACGCCGAGTCCGCAGTCGGAGGCGGCGAGCGCTGCCCGGTCACCGGAGACCAGCATCACCACCGCGCCGTTGCGTTGCAGGGCGCGCACCGAGTTGGCGAGCTGCGCCCCGCCGGGGAGGACGGCGTCGGCGAAGTCGTACCGTCGGGGGTCGTCGGCGGCCACCACCAGCCGCAGGCCGGCCTGCCGGGCGGCGGTGGGGAGCAGGTCGACGCCGGGTGCGGGTTCCGGGGCGACCCGGATGACCGCGGCGAGTTTGTCGGCGCGGGCGAGGCCGAGGAGCAGGCCGCCGTCGTCGCGCAGCCGCCGGCTGTCCGGGGTGTCTCCCGGGTCGTCGGCGTCCAGCCCGGCCAGCGGCCCGAGCCGCCACCCGTCCTCCTCCCGGACCGCCTCCGGCTCCTCAGGCACGAAGAGCGCGAACGCGCGGCCGGCCACCTCGCCGGTGTCCACGCCCGCCAGCGGAGCCAGGTCCGCCAGGACACCACGCTCCGAGCCGAGCACGGCGGCGTCCAGCACCACCGTGTCGATGCGGTCGAGTTCCCGCAGCACGCTGCGGTCCATCGCGATCACGCCCCGGTGGGCCAGCATCCGGCCGAGTTGGGCTGCGTACCCCTCGCGACCACTGCCCGGAGCCTTGGGCAGCGAGGACAGGCCGAGCGCGGCGGACCGCTTCCACCCGACGACCGGGAGCGCCGCCGCCGCGGCGACCGCGCCGGCGCCGAGCGCCGAGGTGACGTACCGCTCGGCGGGGCCGTCCGGCTTCGGGCACGGCCGGTCGGTCGCCGGTGAGCGGGCGACGGCCCGTTCCGGGTCGCCGGTCAGCCGCGGCTCGGCCTGGTTCCAGGTGGAGAGCTGTGCTCGGGCCTCACCCCACTGGATGATCCGCTGTACGCCGTCCAGCACGATCCCGGCCCAGCCGCCGGTGAGGCCCTGCACCACCGCCTCGGCCAGCGGGAACAGCACGTCGGCGCGGGGGTCGGCGCGTAGCCCTCGGTCGGCGAGGGCGTGCAGTTTCGGGTGCAGGTCGACCGCACCGAGCAGGCCGGCGACCTCACCGGGAACCGGGGTGAACGGCAGGATTCTGGTGGCCGCCGAGATGGTCAGGCCCAGCGCGTCGGAGGCGAGCGCACCCAGCGTGCGGGGCGTACGCGGCCCCTCCTCGGGCGGGTGTGGCGGCGGGATGTCCGGGTCCGGCTCGTGGGGGCACAGCCGTTCGGCCCGGGCCACCGCCACGATCAGGTCGCGCAGCTTCGGCTTCGGCTCCTCGACGGCCACCACCACCCGGCCGGAGGGGGCGTTCACCCGCGCCCAGGCCACCCCGGGAATCCGCTCCAGGGCCTGCTCGACCTGGCGGGCCAGCCGGTCGCCGCCGTCCTGGCAGACGCCGTGCACCTCGATGTGGTGCCGGCTGTCACGGGACCAGACCCGGCGTCTGGTCAGCCCGGCCGCGCGGGCCAGGCGGGACGCGGTCACGCCGACGGTACGGGAGGCGCCGGTGACCAGGGGCGGCACCGGTGGAAGCACCCGGTCGGCGAGCCGGCCCAGCGTGGTCATCGAGCGGCGTGGCCGAGCCGTCGGCCCCGCTTCCCGCCGTCCCCTCGGCCGCTGCTGCCGTACGCCATTTCGCCTCCCGCGGTCGTCCGGCGGCTGCCTTCCCGCCGTCACGCCCGTTATGCCGCCGGCGCCAGGGAGGTTTCCGCCGCCGATGCGGGGTGCCTCCTCGCCGATCAGCACCTCTCCGGTCTGGCCCGGGACATCGGCGAGGCGTGGGAACACGCCTGACGAGACCCGGCTCACCGTTGACCTCAAGTCGGGTTCAGGTCGCAGGCTGAACCCCGTGCTGATCGAACTGCTCAGGTCCGACGCGAACCGGGACCGCACCACGCCGCCTCGGTACCCGTACCGGCCTGCACCGCCGCCGTCGCGCCCGCGTCGGATGCCCGGCATGGCGGCCGGACGGTGACAGCGACCGCCCAGGCACACCCCCCGGTCGCCCGCCTGTACGACCCGCGCCTGCGCGCGATGACCGTGGGTGTCGTCTCCCTGGTGTCCCTGCTGGCCTTCGAGGCGCTGGCGGTGGGCACCGCGATGCCCACCGTCGCCCGGGCCCTGGACGGTCTTGCCCTCTACGCGCTCGCCTTCGGCGGCACCTTCGCCACCGGGGTGTTCGCCATGGTGCTCTCCGGCATCTGGTGCGACGTCCGGGGGCCACGCGTACCGATGTGGAGCGGCGTCGGGCTGTTCGTGGCCGGGTTGCTGCTGGCTGGCAGCGCCACCGGCATGGGGCAGCTCGTCGTCGGCCGGGCGGTGCAGGGCTTCGGCTCCGGGCTGCTCTCGGTCGCGTTGTACGTCGTCGTCGGGCAGGCGTACCCGGAGCAGCTGCGACGGAAGGTGTTCGCCGCGTTCGCCGCCGCCTGGGTCGTACCGGCGCTGGTCGGTCCGGCGGTGGCCGGGTTGATCGTCGAGCACCTGGGCTGGCGGTGGGTCTTCCTCGCCGTGCCGGCGGTGGCGGTGCCGGCGGCGCTGCTGGTCCAACCCGGTCTGCGGTCACTGCGTGCGCCGGCCGCCGCGAGGCTGCCCGCCGGCGCGCTCGCGCGGATCGGCTGGGCGGCCGGGGCGGGGGTGAGCGCCGCACTGCTGCACCACGGGGGGCAGCAGCGCGGCGCTTCCGCTGTTCCGTTGGTGGGAGTCGCACTGATCGGCCTGGCCTGCTGCGCGCCCCGGCTGCTGCCGGCCGGCTTCCTGCGCGCGGCGCGCGGCCTGCCCACGGTGATCGGGCTGCGCGGGCTCGCCTCGGCGGCGTTCGCCGGGGCCGAGGTGGTGATCCCGTTGATGCTCTCCCGGCAGCGGGGTTTCTCACCGACCGCCGCCGGCCTGGTGCTGACCGTAGGAGCGCTGGCCTGGTCGGTGGGTTCCTGGTTGCAGGGGCGGCTGCCCACGCCCCGCTCGTCGGCGACGTTCCCCCGGGCCGGCCTGGCCTGCGTCACCGTCGGCACGGCCACGGTCACCCTGTCGGTGTGGCCGGCGGTGCCGGTGGCGGTCGGGGTGTTCGGCTGGGCGGTCGCCGGGGCCGGGATGGGGTTGCTCTACCCGTCGCTGTCGGTGCTCACCCTGGAGCTGTCCGCCCCCGACGAGCAGGGGCGCAACAGTTCGTCGCTGCAGCTGGGCGACTCGCTCTTCGTCGCCACCGTGCTGGCCCTCACCGGCGCCGTGCTCGCCGCCGGCACCGTGCCCGGTCCCGGTGAGTACGCCGCCATGCTCGCCGTCGCCACGTCCTGCGCCCTAATCGGCCTGCTCCTCGCCCACCGGGTCACGCCGCCCGGCTTACCCGCCACCGCACCTCCACCTCCCGTCGATCACGAGGTTGTCGTTTGCGGTCTTTGGCGTGTCCGTGGCGGCGGTCTTCCTGGCCTCCGCGGATCGGCCGTGCCGCGCGTCGGTCGGCTTCCTGGCGGGCGCCGCCGCGGTGGTCGTGCCTGTCACCACGCTCGCCTGGCTGGGCACGAGGGGCATCAAGGGCGCGACCGGCGGAGCCGGTCAGGCGCTGGGCGGAGCCCGGCCGATTCGTGTCTGCTCGACGGTGTCACGATCGGATCCGCTGATCCGTCGGCATACCGGAAGGGGTGAGATGATGAAGATTCTGGTCACCGGAGCGAGCGGCACGCTCGGGCGGGCGGCGCTGCCGAGGCTGCGTGCCGACGGATTCGACGTACGGGCGACGAGCCGGCATCCACGGCACGACCCGGGGACGGACTGGGCGGTGGTGGACCTGGCGACCGGGGCCGGGCTGGCCGAGGCCGTGGCCGGCGTGGACGCCGTGCTGCACCTGGCGTCGCTGCCGAACAGCCGGCACACCCACCAGGTGGACGTGCTCGGCACCCGCCGCCTGCTGCTCGCCGCCGGGCGGGCCGGCGTCGGTCACCTCGTGTATGTCTCGATCGTCGGTGTCGACCGGGTGCCGTTCCGCTACTACCGGCACAAGCTGGCGGCCGAGCAGGCGGTCACCGCCGGACCGGTGCCCTGGACGGTGCTGCGCGCCACCCAGTTCCTTCCGTTCGTGGACGTCCTGTTGCGGACGGCGAGCCGGTTCGGCCCGGTGGTCGGCGATCCGGCGATGCTCGCCCAACCCGTTGACCAGCACGAGGTCGCCGGCCGGCTCGCCGAACGGCTCACCGCCGGCCCGCTGTGCGGCGTCGAGGAGTACGGCGGGCCGCAGGTGCTCCGCTTCGACGAGGCGGTACGCGCCTGGCGGGCGGCACGGGGCTCGCGCCGCCCGCTGTTGCCGGTCCGGTTCCCCGGCCGGCTCGGCCGGGCGCTGCGGGCGGGGGGCCTGACCACCACCGCCACCCCGACCGGCAGGCGGACCTGGGCCGACCACCTCGTGGACACGACCGGGTGAACCCGGGTGAAATGAAACTTTCCCTCGTTCCTGCTCGCCCTACCGTGACGGCATGCTTATGTTCATCGCCACCGTCATCCTCTACGTCTTCGGGTTCGTCTTCCTGTACGGCGTGATCCGGCTCGCCGTCCGGCACGGTATGGAGGACCTGGAGGCAGGGCGCCCGCAGGTGTTGCGCGCGGCGCAGAACGCCGCCGCCGACGACCGTGCGTTCCTGCGCGAGAACGCCTTTCTCGGCGGCAACTGACCCCGCCCGCGCGGGCCGTCGCTGGCGTGCGCCATCGCCGTATACGCCAGTAGCGGTGTCCAGCGGTGCTGACGCCGCTATCTGACGGAGGCAGAGCCGATAACGGGTGGGCGGCGCAGGACGGGACGCGGCTCAGGACGGGACACGGGGGTAAGACGGGACGCGGCGCAGGACGGGGACGCGGCCGGCGTGGTGGGTGGATCGGCGTGGCGGGCGGATCGGCGTGACGGGTGCGAGGATCGCATCCGTGATGGGGACGCTGAAGACCGAACCCGCCCGGAGCCGCCTCGACCTGCTGGCACCGCCGGTAGCCGCCGCGCTGGAACAGTGGCCGGCGCACGCGCCGATCGACGTGGGCGACGTGCTGGTCGCCCCGATCGACGCCGAGCTGGCCGACACGACGGCGTTCTGCGCGGCGTACGAGGTGGGGCTCGACGTGTCGGCGAACTGCGTGGTGGTCGCGGGCAGGCGTGAGGGCGGCGTCCGCCACGCCGCCTGCGTCGTGCTGGCCACCACCCGTGCCGACGTCAACGGCATGGTCCGGCGGACGCTCGGCGTGCGCAAGGCCAGCTTCGCGCCGATGGCCGACGCGGTGGACCTGACCGGCATGGAGTACGGCGGGATCACCCCGATCGGATTGCCGGAATCCTGGCCGATCCTGGTCGACGCGCGGGTGATCGCCATCCCGCACGTGATCGTCGGCTCCGGCCTACGGCACAGCAAGATCGTGGTTCCCGGGCCGGCGCTCGGCGCCCTGCCCGGAGCGACGGTGTTGGAAGATCTGGCCAAGCCAGCCAAATGATTGACATGCTTCGATATTGTTGCACGTGAAACATTGCCGGCGTCGGTCCTTACGCCAAGGTCGTCGTATCCGCGTCAGGTCGAGCCGGTCACCCGACAGCCGACTCGCGCTGCGCGGCCTCGCGGAGCGCGGCGAGCAGGGTCTCCGGCTCCTGCGCGCCGGTGACCGCGTACTTCCCGGCCAGCACGAAGGTCGGCACGCTGCTCACGCCGAGCTGGCGGGCGGCGGACAGGTCGGCGGCGACCTCACGCCGGCCCTCGTTCGACGCCAGGTACACCCGGGTCTCCGCCTCGTCGAGGCCGACGACGACGGCGAGTGTGACCAGCGCGTCCCGCGAGCCGACATCCACGCCGTCGGTGAAGTGCGCCCGGTAGAGCGCCTCGATCACCTGCTCGGACCGCCCCCGCTCGGCGGCGAACCGGATCAGCCGGTGTGCCTCGAAGGTGTTGGCCTGCACCGCGTGGTCGAAGCGCATCTCCACGCCGACGCTGGCTGCGACCTGCGTCACCTGGGAGGCCAGCGACTCCGCCCGCTGCGGGCCGCCGAACTTGTCGGCCAGCGCGGCGAGCAGCGGGCGGGGCTCGGTGACCGGTGCCGGGTCGAGCTGGAACGGCCGGTACGTGACGGTCACCTCACCGTCGTACGACTCCAGAGCCTCCTCCAGCCGGCGCTTGCCGATCCAGCACCAGGGGCAGACCACGTCGGCGTAGACCTCGATCTCCATGGTTGAGGTGAACGCCGAGCTCAGCCGGCTTGTTCCCGGACCTGGCGCTGGAGCCGGGCGAGGATCGCCGTGCCGCCGCGCACCCGCAGCGGGCTGATCGCCTGGGCCAGCCCCATCCGCTGGTACAGGTCGCCGGGCACGGCCAGCACCTCGGCCACACTCGCCCCGGCCAACCCCTCGGCGAGGATGCCGGCGAAGGCGCGGGTGGTCGGTGCCTCGGGCGGGCAGTCGAAGACCGTACTCACCGTGCCGTCCGGGTTGACGTCGGCCCGCAGGAAGAAGGCGGTCTGGCACTCGGGGACCTGCTCCAGGTCGTCCCGCTCCGTCCCGGCCGGCAGCGGCGGTATGACGTCGGCGTACTCCAGCAGCATCTCCAGCACCACGTCACGCGGCGCTGCGGCGAACTCCTCGACGATCTCGGCCAGCTTCGTCGGCATCTCGGGCATCCCGCCAGGCTACCGGCGCCGCGCCGCCCCCCGAGCGGATGCGTGCTCCGGCGGTGCGGGCGCGTGCGGTCAGCCGTTCGGCGCGGCCTCGCTGATGTCGGCGAGCGCCGAGGTGGGGTCGAGCTGCATGGCCAGGTCACCCAGCGAGACGATGCCGACCAGCTTGCGTTCGTTGTCGCAGACCAGCACCCGCCGGATGTTGCGCTCGCGCATCAGCTGGGCGGCTTCCGCCGCGGTGCAGTGCTGTTCGATCATCACCACCTCGCGGGTCATGATCGAACCGATGGCGGTCGCGGCCGGGTCGCTGCGCTCGGCGACGGCCCGCACCACGATGTCCCGGTCGGTGAGCAGACCGGCGAGGGTGGCCCCGTCGGTGACGACCACGTCGCCGATGTCCGCCTCCTTCATCACCCTGGCCGCCTCGTCGAGGGTGGTCTCGGCCGGCAGGTACACCACCTGCTTCGTCATCACGTCACTGACCCGGAACATCGATAGCCTCCGTTGCGCCGTCGTCGATCCCGCTGCGGTACCCCGTGGCGCGTCGGCTACACCCTGTCGCGGAGCGCCGCGCGCACCTCCGTCGGCAGTCGCTCGACAAGGCCGTCGAACGGCAGCTCGGCGCGCTCGCCGGTGGCCCGGTCGCGCAGTTCCACGTACCCGTCCGCGAGACGGCGGCCGACCACGACGGCGCGCGGGATGCCGATCAGCTCGGCGTCGGTGAACTTCACCCCGGCCGACACGTTCACCCGGTCGTCGACCAGCACCCGCAGGCCCGCGTCGGCGAGGCGTGCGCCGAGGTCGAGCGCCGCGTCGAGCTGCGGCCCCCTGCCGGCGGCGATCAGGTGTACGTCGCACGGCGCGACCGCCGCCGGCCAGACCAGCCCTCGCTCGTCGTGGTGCTGTTCGGCGACCGCGGCGACCACCCGGGACACGCCGATTCCGTAGCAGCCCATGGTGGGCCGGACCGGCTTGCCCTGCGCGCCCAGCACGTCGACGGCGAACGCGTCGGTGTACCGGCGGCCGAGCTGGAAGATGTGCCCCACCTCGATGCCCCGCCGCATGGTCAGCACACCGTCGCCGCAGGCCGGGCAGGGGTCACCCGGGCGCACCTCGGCCGCCTCGATCGTGCCGTCCGGGGTGAAGTCCCGGCCGCAGACCACGTTCGTGGCGTGCCGCCCCGGCTCGTTCGCCCCGGTAAGCCAGGCGGTGCCGGCGACCACCCGCGGGTCGACCAGGTACCGTACGCCCAGCCCGGCCAGGGTCTGCGGGCCGATGTACCCGCGGACCAACTCCGGGCGGGCCGCCCAGTCCCCGAAGACCGCCACGGTGGCGGGGGCGAGCGCGGCGTCGACCCGCTTCAGGTCCACCTCGCGGTCGCCGGGGAGCCCCACCACCAGCAGCTCGGCCGCCCCCGCGCCCGGCCGACGTACGGTCAGCACCACGTTCTTCAGGGTGTCGGCGGCGGTCCAGTCGTCCCGGCCGGCGAGCCGGCGGGCGTTCGCCAGGTCGACCAGGGAGGCGATGGTCGGCGTCTGCGGGGTGTCGTGCACCTCGGCGGCCGGGTGGACGTCCGGGTCGCCGGCGGCCGGCACGCGGGTGGTCACCGCCTCGGTGTTCGCCGCGTGGTCGCAGGCGGTGCAGCCGACGAAGGTGTCCTCGCCGACCGGCGTGGCCGCCAGGAACTCCTCCGACGCGGAGCCTCCCATCGCACCGGCCACCGCGTGTACGACCGTGTAGTCCAGCCCGAGCCGGTCGAAGACCCGCCGGTACGCGGCCCGGTGCCGGTCGTACGACTCCGCCAGACCTGCCTCGTCCAGGTCGAACGAGTAGGCGTCCTTCATCAGGAACTCGCGCCCGCGCAACAGGCCGGCCCGGGGCCGGGCCTCGTCCCGGAACTTTGTCTGGATCTGGAAGATCGTCACCGGGAAGTCCCGGTACGACGAGAGGAGGTCCTTGACCAGCAGGGCCGCCATCTCCTCGTGGGTCGGGCCGAGCAGGTGCTCGGCGCCTCTGCGGTCGGCGAGGGTGAAGATGTCGTCGCCGTACTCGGTCCACCGGCCGCTGGTTCGGTACGGCTCCGCCGGCAGCAGCGCCGGGAAGTGCACCTCCTGGTCACCGATCGCGGTCATCTCCCGCCGGACGATCTCGGTCACCCGGTCCAGCACCAATCGACCCAGCGGCAGCCAGGTGTATCCGCCCGGCGCGGCCCGACGGACGTAGCCGGCGCGGACCAGGAGCCGATGGCTCGGCACCTCCGCGTCCGCCGGGTCCTCCCGAAGGGTCCGCAGCAGCGCGGTCGATGTACGAAGCAACATCAGCGCAGCGTACGGTCGGGGTCGCCGGGTAGGCGATCCGATTTGGCCGCCCTCGGTATTCGTTTCCGGCCCGACGGCAACCCCGACGGCCCGGATCGACGTCTGGGTAGTCGTCAACCACCCCTATCAGGATCGGCTCGTGTGGACCCGCTGCTGAGTGAGTTCGATTCGTTCGTTCGTACCCGGACGCCGGCGCTGCTGCGGTCGGCGTACCTGTTGACCGGGGACCAGCACCTGGCCGAGGACCTGGTCCAGTCGGCCCTGGCCCGCACCCACCGGTCGTGGAGCCGGCTGCACGACACGGGCAACGCCGAGGCGTACACCCGCAAGACCATGTACCACCTCCAGGTCTCCTGGTGGCGTCGTCGTCGGGTTGCGGAGTCGGTGACGGGTGAGCTGCCCGAGCCCCGGCGGCACGACGCCGACCACGCCAGTCAGACCAGCCTGCGCCTCACCCTGCGGGCCGCGCTGGCTCGGCTCTCCGCGAAGCAGCGTGCCGTGCTGGTGCTGCGTTTCTTCGAGGAC
The DNA here is from genome assembly GCF_004348675.1 of Micromonospora sp. KC606. Taxonomy (GTDB): domain Bacteria; phylum Actinomycetota; class Actinomycetes; order Mycobacteriales; family Micromonosporaceae; genus Micromonospora. The sequence continues at coordinate 52,213 of NZ_SMKN01000017.1, forward strand.
CGCAGCGAGGCCGAGGCCGCCGACATGCTCGGCGTCACCGTCGGCACCGTGAAGAGCCAGACCTCCAAGGCCCTGGCGAAGTTACGCGCCGTCGCGCCTGAGCTCGCTGAGCTGTACGTCCTGGAAGGAAGTGCCCGATGAACAACCAGCGGCTCCGGCTGGACCTGGCCGACCTGGCCGAGGAGGTCACCCCGGTCGACCTGCGCGACCGCGCCCTGCGCACGTCGCGCCGGATCGGCATCCGCCGTGCGGTCGCCACCTCGGCCGCGGCGGTGGCGCTGCTCGGCGCGGCCACCGGCACCGCTTTCGCGATCCGGCCGGACGCCGCCCCGGCCCCGCTGCCCGGGGGCCCTCCGTCCGTCGCCGCCAGCCCCACCGCGGCGGATCCGTGGTCGGGCGTGGGGCGGCTCTTCTACGCCCCACAGGTCAGCCAGAAGGCCAACAACGCGCTGGCGGCCTGGCGGCCGGGCGGCCAGCTCACCACGCTGGTCGACCTGCCCGGGTCGCTGCTGGAGATCAGCCCGGCCGTCTCACCCGACGGCACACAGGTGGCCTGGGTCCAGGACAGGGACCTGATGCTCGCCGACCTCGACGGACCGAACCGAGCGGTGGTCCACTCGGGCGTGGAGGGCAGCTGCTGGGGGCCGTCCTGGGTACCGCACCGAGGGCACCCTGAGGGTCGGGAGACACCAGAGACCCAATGGATCACCGTGGCCGTCCGGCACAATCCGGGCAAACCGCTCGCGCTGACACGCGGCCTGGTCGACCCGAAGACGGAAAGTTTCCAATTCCTCCAGATCGAGGAGGACAGCTGCCACCCGGTCTGGTCGGCGGACGGCCGGTTCCTCGCATACACCGACGGCAGCGGCCAGGTGGTTGTCATGAACTGGCTCAGCAAGGTCATCCACGTGGTGCCGAGACTGGGCGGCAGCAACAGCTTCCACAGTTACGAAGTGGCCAGCCTGTCGCCGGACGGCTCGCGGGTCGCGCTGCTGCGGATCGACTACAAGCAGGAAGGCGCGAACACCGGTCGGAACCTGAGCGTCAACACGATCCTCGACACGCGTACCGGTGCGACCGTCGAGCTGCCGCTGGGCGGGCGGAAGTTGCTTCAGGCGTACTTCCTGCCAAACGACAGGCTGGTGGCGCGGGTGAGGGCGACGGACGGCACCCGCCTCCTGCTGATCGACTCCGACGGGCGCCGGGTCACCGAGGCGGTCGAGCCCGCGGCGCTGGAGAAACACCAGATCCTCGCCGTCACATCGTCCTGATCCACCCCGGTCACGGCAGGTCGAGGGCTCCCACCTTCGGGGGGCCGCGTCCTGCCGCGACCGTCGAGTCGTAAACCGCCGCTGGCGGTCGGCGCGACGCCCGACGGCGAAAGAGGTTGTCGTCAGCGACCATTGTCACGTAGCGGACATCGGCCGTCGTCCCCGGCAACCCTTCCCCACCGGAATCCCGTCAGGGAGGTATCCACCGAACGACGCCGGAGGCGACGCGATGACCATCGACCTGTCCGACCGCCCCGCCCGTCCCGCGCGGCACCGGCCCGGCCGGTACGCCATGACGGGCGCCGCCGCCGTGCTGGTGCTCGCCGTCGGTTTGGCCGACCTGCCCGGCGTACGTCGGTCCGCCGCCACGCCGTCCGCCGCTCCCGCCCCGATACTGCCGATCACCGTAACCTCCAGACCGTGGACGTCGCCGCCACCGTCCGCGACTCCGGCCGGATCAGCCTCGGCCTCGCCGGCTGCCGCCGTCACACCGGTCGGCTCCCCGTCGGCGTTCGGCCAGCTCTTCTATCTGCCGGCCGAGCAGGTCGCCGGCAGGAAGCAGGTCCGGCTGCGGTCGTGGCGGCCCGGTCAGAAGCCCCAGGACCTGGCCGCTCTGCCGCAGGTGGCGGCGCTGGCCAACGCGAGCGTCTCGCCGGACGGCCAACGGGTCGCCTGGGTGGATCCCGAGCGGGCGGCCACCCTGTTCGTGGCGGATGTGGACGGCTCGCGGAAGCGGGCGCTGACCCGGCACGTCGACCAGTACTGCGTCACACCGACCTGGTCGCCGGACTCCCGGCACCTGCTGTTCCGGGCCGCCGACCCGATGGGCAACCCGGAGCGGTTCGGGGTGCTGGACACCCGTGGGCGCAAGGCCCCGGTCCGGTGGTGGGACACCGAGCCGCAGGCCTGCCACGCGCTCTGGTCCGCCGACGGCCGGACCATCGCCATGAACAGCGCCACCGGGGTGACCATGTTCGGCCCGGACGGCAGCAGCCCTCGCCCGGTTCCGCACCTGTCCGGTCCCGCGCCCTGGCGCAGCACCCACGTCGCCAGTCTCTCCCCGGACGGCACCCGGATCGCGTTGCTCCGTACCCGGCCGAACGGGCAGGTGGGCGACATCGGCCGGATGCTCACGGTCAACGCGGTGCTGCAGACGCGGACCGGGCGGGAGGTCACGCTGCCGACCGAGGGCCGGGAGTTGCGGCAGGTGTTCTTCCGGCCGGACGGGTCGATGGTGCTGCGGGTGCGCGCGGGTGCGGGATTCGCGCTGCTGCTGGTGAACCGGGGTGGGCGCCACGTAGCCGTCGTCACCGAACCGGCCGGGTTGCGAACCTGGCAGATCGTGGCGGTCACCCGGTAGGTGGCCCGTTCCCAACCGGTCACGCGGGGTCGAAGATTTCTATATTCACCGGCATGAGCATGAATACCCCTGTCCTCCGGCGGCGCCTCACCGCCGGACTCGTCGCCACCGTGTTCGTCGCCACCGGCGGGCTCCTGGTGTCGCCCGCCTCGGCGCTGGCGGCGGACGCCGCCCACCGTTCCCTGCGTTCCGCCAGCAACCCCGACTGGATGCGCCGCCTGCCGGACGGTGCAAACCTCGCCGCCCTCTCCCTGCCCGGCACCCACGACACCCTCTCCATCCATGGTGGAGCGTGGACGCAGACCCAGGAGAACCACGGCAACAGCGCCGCCACTCTCGCCGCCCAACTCGACGCCGGGGTACGGGCCATCGACATCCGCGCCCGCATCAGCGGCGGCAACACCTTCACCATTCACCACGGGGCGACGTACCAGCAGGCCAACTTCGACGACGTGCTGAACGTCCTCGGCTCGTTCCTCGTCGCACGGCCCACCGAGACCGTGGTCATGCGACTCAAGCACGAGTGCACCGGGGAGTTCGGCTCCTGCACCGACGTCACCGGGCAGCTCGGCTTTGCCGACATCTTCGACCGCTACCGCGACGCCCGACCCGGTCTGTTCTGGGGCCCCTCGGTCAACCGGCGGACCGGGGCCGCCGTGCCCACCCTCGGCGCGGTCCGGGGCAAGGTTGTCCTCGCCGTCCTGCACGGCTCGCGCGGTGGCCGGCACGGTCAGTACGGGCTGGCCCAGTTCGCCGACTGGGGCGACGGCTCATCCACCTACGTGCAGGACGACTACCACGTGCCGAACGTCGGGGCGATCGCCACCAAGCGTGACCGGGTACGCCGGCACCTCGACACGACCAGCGCCGGAGACCCGACCCGGATGTACGTCAACTTCACCAGCGGGGCGAGCGTCTTCGCCACGCCGGAGTCGGTGGCCGGCGGCGCGCTCGGGGTGCAGGGCGTCAACCCGTTCCTGTTGACCTACCTGTCCGAGGGGTCGGAGGTGCACCCGCCGGTTCGGCGTACCGGGATGCTGATGATGGACTTTCCCGGCGGCGGGCTGATCGACCGGATCATCGCGGTGAACGCCGGCGTGGGACCGTCCAGCTGACGCTCCTGTCCTCGTGATCGACTCTGATTGATTGACTCCGCTTGCGGCATGTTGGGGCGTCCGAGGCGACGGACAGCCCGATATGCCGCAAGCGGAGGGGCCCGACTCGCCCCGGCGGACGTGCGGTGGCAGCCACCGGGACGGGCGGTGTCAAACTGGTCGCCGCAGGCAACCGGACGAGGGAGGCGGCGTGCGCTGGCGCAGCTTCGTGGCGGTGGGGGACAGCTTCACCGAGGGCATGGACGACGCGTACCCGGACGGCACCTACCGCGGGTGGGCGGATCTGGTGGCGACCAGGCTGGCCGCCGAGGCCGGGCCGGACTTCGGGTACGCCAACCTGGCGATCCGCGGCCGGCTGTTCCCCAGCGTGGTCGCCGAGCAGGTGCCCGCGGCCCTGGCCATGAAACCCGACCTGATCAGTTTCGCGGCTGGCGGCAACGACGTGCTGCGCCGCAACTTCGACCCGCACACCCTGGTCAGCCGCTACGACGAAGTGGTCGGCCGGCTGCGCTCCGGCGGCGCCGACGTGATCCTGTTCCGGTTCGCCGACGTGATGGCCCGGCTGCCCGGCCAGCGCCTCGTCGCGCCCCGGGTGGAGCTGCTCAATCGGGCGGTCGGGGAGACCGCCGAGCGGCACGGCGCGATCATGGTCGACCTGTACGCCGACAACACGTTCCTCAACCCGATGCTGTGGAGCACCGACCGGCTGCACCTGTCCGCCACCGGGCACCGGCGGGTTGCCGGGCAGGTGCTGACCGCGCTCGGGGTCGGCTGTGACGAGGAATGGCTGCTCGTCCCCGAGCGGCCCGCGCCCACGCCGTGGATGGCCGCCCGCGCCGCCGACCTGCGCTGGGCCGGCCGGCATCTCGCCCCGTGGATCAAGCGGCGGCTCACCGGTCGCTCCTCCGGCGACCTGGTCACCGCCAAGCGCCCGGTGCTCGGCCCGGTCACCGAGTGACCGTGCGAACCGTCCACGCCGCCACCCGGCTCCGGACGACCCTCGACGGGAAGCCCATCCCCGACCGGGCGGTGCTGCTCACCGGCGACCGGATCGAGGCGGTCGCGTCGCTGGCCGAGCTGACGGAGGCGTACCCGACTGTGCGGGTGCGGCGGTGGGCCGGCACCCTCGGTCCGGCGTTGGTGCACGACGGGCCGCTGCCCCCGGCCCCCAGCCCGCGCGAGCGGGTGCACGCGTTGTTCCGGGCCGGGGTGGCGGCGGTGCCCGCCGCGTACCTGACCGACCCGGAGCTGCGGGCCGCCGCCGTCCGCAACGACATGGCCGTGCTCGACGGGCCCCGCCCGCCGGTGTTGGTGACCGGCGGGCGGGCCGACCTGGCCGTCTTCGCCGACGACGGCACCTGCCTGGCCACGGTGGTCGCCGGTCGGCTGGTGCACCGCCGGGCCTGACCGGTTCGGTCAGGAGGGCCACCGCACCCAGCCGGGTCGATGCCCGAGCCGATGCCCAGCGCCTCGCGGCGCCCGGGGGTGGCACGCTCTGCGGCCGTACGGTCAGACGGTCCTCTGTGGTCGGCGGGTCCCGCCCCTGACACGTGCCTGTCGTCCTCGATCCGGACGCCGATGGTCTGCAGCTGGCTGGACGGCGCGGTGCCGCCGCCGGCCCGGTCCGCGGTGCCGCAGCGCGTGCGGCAGCGCACCCCGTGCACCCGATGACCGTTCGCCGGGCCCGGATCCGGCGTACCTTGGGGATCATGCCTGTGCCGAGCGATCCGAATCCCCACCTCCAGTCGTACGCCGACCCGCAGCGCCTGGTCACCACCGAGTGGCTGGCCGAGCACCTGGGCGACGAGGGCCTCGTCGTGGTCGAGTCCGACGAGGACGTGCTCCTCTACGACACCGGTCACATCCCGGGCGCCGTCAAGGTCGACTGGCACACCGAGCTGAACGACCAGGTCACCCGGGACTACCTCGATGCGGCCAGTTTCGCCGAGCTGTGCGCCGCCAAGGGCATCGGCCGGGACGACACGGTCGTCTTCTACGGCGACAACTTCAACTGGTGGGCCGCGTACGCCCTCTGGGTCTTCTCCCTCTTCGGCCATCCCGACGTGCGGCTGCTCGACGGTGGCCGGCAGAAGTGGGTAGCCGAGGGGCGCGAGCTGACCCGGGAGAAGGTCACCCGTCCGCGCGCCGAGTACCCGGTGCCGGAACGTAACGACACGCCGATCCGGGCGTACCGGGAGCAGGTGATGGCGCACGTCGCCGCCGGCCGGCCGCTGGTCGACGTGCGGTCGCCGGGCGAGTACACCGGCGAGATGCTGCACATGCCGGACTACCCTCAGGAGGGCGCGCTGCGCGGCGGGCACATCCCCGGCGCGGTGAGCAAGCCGTGGAAGTCCGCCGCCAACTCCGACGGCACCTTCAAGTCGGCCGACGAGCTGCGCGCGATCTACGCCGACCAGTTGGGGCTGAGCCCGTCCGACGACGTGGTGGCGTACTGCCGGATCGGGGAGCGGTCCAGCCACACCTGGTTCGTACTGCACCACCTGCTGGGCTATCCGCAGGTGCGCAACTACGACGGCTCGTGGACCGAGTGGGGCAACCTGGTCCGCGCCCCTGTCGTCAAGGGCGACCAGCCGGGCGGCCTGGCCCGCTGAGCCCCGGCCTGGTCCGGCCTGGTCCTGTCCGGCCCGGCCTGGTCCTGTCCGGCCCGGCCTGGTCCTGTCCGGCCCGGCCTGGTCCTGTCCGGCCCCGGTCGTGTCGCCGAATGCGGCAGGCCGGGGTGTCCCGGGATGCGGTCACCCCGGTCTGCCGCATCCCGTGCGGCCGGAGTGCACGGGAGCGGTTGGTTAGGCTGGCCGGATGGGGCAGGTGTGGCGGGAATGGGGTGACGTGCTGCTCGCCACACTGGTCGCGGCACCGGTGACGGTGCTTCTCACGGCATTGCTGGTCAGGGTTCGGCGGGACGCGCCGACCCCCGCGGAGGCATGGTGGCGCAGCGTCGCCGAGGTCGGCGCGGTCGCTGGGACACTGCCCTGGGTGTGGATGATCCTCACCCCGCGCGATGCGCCCGGCGAGGTCAAACTGGTGCCGCTGGTCGACGTCGTCGACCTGCTCGACGACGGCCCCGCCACCGTCGTGGTGCAGGTCGTCGGCAACCTGCTGGTCTTCGCCGCGTTGGGCTTTCTCGCTCCGGTACGCTTCGCCGCCCTGGCCGGCGTCGGCCGGCTCTTCCTGCTCGGCGCGGTCGGCTCCGCATTGGTCGAGTGGTTGCAGTACGCGCTGAGCCTGGGCCGGGTCACCTCGATCGACGACGTGTTGATCAACGCGACCGGGGCGGCCCTGGCCGGGCTGGCGTCCCGGCGCTGGTGGGCGGAACGCCGGTCGGTACCGGAGCGGCCGGTCGCAGTACCCGCCACCCGGCGAGCGTGACCAGCGCGAAGACCACGGCCACGGCGATCATCACCGTTCCCACCCCGTACGCGGCGCCGGCCAACCCCGCCGCCGTCGCGCCGACCGGCGCGGTGAGCATGGTGACCGACCGCTGCGCCGCGCCGACCCGACCGAGCAGCCCGGCTGGCACCCGACCCTGGCCGTACGCGGCCCAGAGGCTGTTCCACAGCGTGCCGCCCGCGCCGAAGACCGCCAGCGCCAACCCCCCGACCGCCGGTTGCCGGACCAGCGCGAACACCGCCAGGGTGATGGCCTGCGCCACGAGGGCCGCGCGCAGCGCCGGCACCGTGCCGAGCCGGGCAGCCAGGCGTCCCGCCGCCAACGCCCCGGCCAGCCCGCCGAGCACCACCCCGGCCATGAACAGCCCGTACCCGGCCGCCGGCACCCGCAGCGCGTCCAGCGCGTAGAGCACCAGCACCGCCATCAGCCCGCTGATCGCCAGGTTGGCGCCCCCACCGAGCAGCGCAATCCGCCACATCAGCGGGTCGCTGCGCAACCATCCCACCCCGGCCAGCGCCTCCCGGCACAGCCCGCCGCCCAGCCTGCCCCGGGCCCGGCCGGTGCCCGGGGCGCGGCTCGCCGGTGGCCCGCCGCCGTCCGGCGTGCGGGGGTCGCCGGGGCGCGCTCCGTCGACCGGCCCCGGGCACCACTTCCGCCCACCGTCGTTGCCGGGCGGGTGAGGCGCGGCGGGCAGGGCCAGCACCAGCAGGGCCGCTGCGGCGAAGGTGAGGGCGTCGACCAGGAAGGGAAGGGAGGCCGACACCGCGAAGAGGACGCCGGCCAGCGGGGCGCCGAGAAACCCGGCGGCGACCGCCGTGCCGGCCTGGAGGCGGCCGTTGGCGGTCGGCAGGGCGGCCGGCGCGACCAGGGCGGGTAGCAGCGCGAACGCGGCGGCGTCGAAGAACACGCCGAGCGCGGCCAGCAGGAACGCCGCCGCCACCAGCACCGCGACACCGGCCCGGTCCACCGCGACCGCGACGGCGAGCGCCGCCACCACCGCCGCCCGCGCGGAGTCCACCACCGCCATCGTCCGGCGGCGGTCCCAGCGGTCCGCGTACACCCCGCCGAGCAGGCCGAACAGCAGCGGCGGAAGCTGCCCCGCGACGGTCACCACGGCCACCGCCCGGGGGTCGCGGGTCAGCGTCGCGGCCAGCAGGGCCAACGCCGGCGTACGCATCGAGTCGCCGAACCGGGAGGCGACGGCGGCTGACCAGAGTAGGCGGTAGTGGTGGCCGAGACGGTGAACGGTCATGTCGGCGGAGCGTGGCCCCTCGATCCGGTCGAGGGTCAAACGGGGCGGACGCTGTCGGAAATCGTCGGTACGGTGAGCGCCGGAATCCGACCGGGGAGAGCGCGTGGACCACACCTTCCAGGTCGACCTGCGTGGCGTGGTCGACCTGCTCAGCCATCACCTCTACGGCAGCCCGCGGGTGTACGTGCGGGAGCTGCTCCAGAACGCCGTCGACGCGATCACCGCCCGGCGCGCGTCCGAGCCGGACGCCCCGGCCCGGGTGATGATCGAGCCACCCGAACTGACCGGTGACGGCACGCTGCGGGTGCACGACACCGGCGTCGGCCTCACCGAGGCGCAGGTGCACGACCTGCTGGCCACCATCGGCCGCAGCTCCAAGCGGGACGAGCTGGGCTTCTCCCGGCACGAGTTCCTCGGCCAGTTCGGCATCGGCCTGCTCTCCTGCTTCCTGGTCGCCGACGAGATCCGGGTCATCACCCGGCACGGAGACCAGCCCACCGTGCTCTGGACGGGGTGGTCCGACGGCCGGTACGCGGTCGCGCCCGCCCCTCCCGGGCAACAGCGTGCCGAGACCGGTACCACCGTGACCCTGGTGCCCCGGCGCGACGCCGACCAGTGGTTCGGCACCGCGACGGTCACCGACCTGGCCCGCCTCTACGGCAGCCTGCTGCCGGTCGACGTCCGGGTCGGCGTCACCCCCACCACCGACGGTTCGCCGCCCTGGCCGACCCGGCCGGGCGCGCCGCTGGACCGGCCGGCCCTGATCCGGTACGCCGAGCGGGCCCTCGGCTTCACCCCGTTCGACGTGCTGCCGCTGGCGGTGCCCGAGGCCGGGCTGACCGGGGTGGCGTTCATCCTGCCCACCCCCGTGAACCCGGCCGCCCGCGCCGGCCACCGGGTGCACCTCAAGCGGATGCTGCTCACCGAGCAGGCCGACGGCCTGCTGCCAGACTGGGCGTTCTTCGCCCACTGTGTGGTGGACGCCACCGAGCTGCGCCCCACCGCCAGCCGCGAGTCGCTGTACGAGGACAGCCTGCTCGCCGCCACCCGGGACGCCCTGGGCGACCAGGTGCGCGGCTGGCTGGTCCGGCTCGCCCAGCACGCCCCGCGCCGGCTCGCCGAGTTTCTCCAGGTGCACCACCTCGGCGTCAAGGCGCTCGCCCTGCACGACGACGAGATGCTCCGACTGGTCGACCAGTGGTGGCCGATGGACACCAACGTCGGCACGTTGACCCTCGCCGAGTTCCGCCAGCGGCACGGCCTCATCCGGTACGCGGCCAGCCTCGACGAGTTCCGGCAGCTCGCCGCCGTCGCCGCCGCGCAGGAGCTGGCCGTCGTCAACGGCGGCTACACGTACGACACCGAGCTGATCGAGCGGCTGCCCACGGTGGACCGTACCGTGCTCATCGAACGGCTGGAGCCCAGCGACCTGACCACCCGGTTCGACAACCTCGACCCGCAGGTCGAGCTGGCCCTGCGACCGTTCCTGACCGGCGCGCAGCGGGCCCTGGAACGGCTCGGCTGCGAGGTGGTGTTCCGGGCGTACGACCCGGTCTCGCTGCCGGCCCTCTACCTGGTCAGTCGCTCGGCGGCGTTCCACGACCAGCTCGCGGCCAGCCGCGACAGGGCCGACGAGCTGTGGGGCGGGGTGCTGGACGCGCTGGCCGCCTCCGCGCCACCTGACCGCCCGCAGCTGGTGCTCAATCATCGCAACCCGCTGGTCCGTCGGGTCACCACGCTGACCGACCCGGAGCTGGTCGGGCTGGCCGTCGAGGCGCTCTACGGGCAGGCGCTCCTGCTCGGGCACCATCCCATCCGCGCAGCCGACGCCGCGCTGCTGAACAGTTCCTTCCTCGGCCTGCTCGGCCGCGCCGTACCGGACGGGAGTGAGGCATGACCAACGACGACCTGTGGCGGGTGCTGCACGAGGTGCACAACATGCCGTACGGCGCGGGGCAGACCGCCGCGCTGGAACAGCTGATCCGGCGGGCCGAGGCCGGCGACGACCGGCACCTCGCCTTCGCCGCCCGGATGCAGGCCACCACCTCGTACGTCTACGGCGGCGAGCCGGCGAAGTCCTTCGTGACCTTCTCCTGGTGCCTGGCCGAGTTCGACCGTGACCCGCAGCCCTACCACCAGCGCTACACGCACCAGCTGCTCTGGCACTTCAAGTACATGGTGAACGCCATGCTGAAGTTCCCGGAGCTGCCGCTGGACCGCACCCGTGCCGTGCTCGACGACATGGAACGGCGCTACCGAGACAGCGGGCACACTCTGCAGGCGGTGCACAAGCACCGCTACCTGGTCGCCGACCACGTCGGCGCGCACGACGAGGCTGCCGAGTGGTACCGGAGGTGGCTGACCACGCCCCGGGACGCCCTCTCCGACTGCGCCGGCTGCGACCCGACCACGCAGGTGCGGCACCTGACCGAGGTGGACCGGCCAGACGAGGCGGTGGCGCTGGCCGAGCCGGTCCTCTCCGGGCGGTTGAACTGCACCGAGCAACCACAGGGCATCCTCACCGCACTGCTTCCCGCGTACCTGCGCACCGGCCGGCGGGACGCCGCACGGGACGCGCACCGGGAGGCGTACCGGCGGCTGCGCGCCAACCTGTCGGACCTGTGGGACGTCGCGGACCACGTCGAGTTCTGCACGGTGACCGGCAACGAGGCGCGCGCCCTGGAGCTGGTGGAGCGCCACCTGGACTGGCTGGACCGGGCACCCACCCCGGCCGCCGCGATGCACTTCGCCGCCGCAGCGTCCGCCGCGCTGCGGCAGGCGCCCGGCGAGCTGACCGTGCACCGCCGGGCGTTCGGCGACCGGCCGGCCGGCGAGGTGCCGGTGGGCGACCTCGCCGACGAACTGGCCGACACGGCGACCGGGTTGGCCGCCCGCTTCGACGCCCGTAACGGCACGTCCCACCAGTCGGTGACGATCGGGAAGCGGATCGCCGCCCGGCCCGAGGGGGAGCCCCTACCACTCTCGGCCAGCCTGCGTCGCCGCCCGGCCCCGCGGGCGGCGACCCCCGCTATCCGGCGGGAACCGGTGCAGGTGCCGGCCGGCGCGGCAGCCGAGGAGTTGCTCGACCTCGCCGAGGAGTGCTGGCGTACCCACCGTCACGAAGGGCTGCTCGCCGCCCTGCGCGCGTACGACGAGCGGTTCGGCGGCACCATCCAGCCGCCGACGGTCGTGGCCCGCCGGTTGGAGCTGCGCGCGGCCGAGGTGGACGAGATGGTGGACGAGGTTCGCGCGGAGGCCGTCGCGGCCAACCGGCGGGCGCTCGCGGCCTGGCGGGAGGTGCCCGACCCGCTGCGGGCGCAGGTGGTGGCCGGGCGGCTGGGCGTGCTGCTCTGCATGTCCGACGCCGACGCCGCCGAGGGCCTGACCCTGGTCCGGGCGTCTGTGGACTACCTCGACAAGCACGGCGACCAGCGGGAACGCGCCGCCGCACACGACCGGCTGGCGCTGGCGTACCTGCACCGGGAACGCTGGACGGAGGCGTTGGCGGCGGTCGAGCGGGCGGCGGCCGAAGCGGACGTCGATCCGTGGCTGGCGGCCCGGACGGCGATGCACCGCGTCCACGTGCTGGAACGGCTGGAACAGGGCGAGGAGGCCCGGGAGGCGGCGGACCGGGCCCGTCGTCTCGCCCGCAGCCTCGGCGCCGACGACATGCTGACCTTCGCCTGCCTGGCGTACGCCCGCTGGGCGGACGACCCGGCCGACGCGGTGTGCGCCTGCGACGAGGCGCTACTGGTCGCGCCGGCCGACGCCCGGCTGGTGGTACGGGTGTCCCGGGGGCAGGCGTTGGTGGCCGCCGGCCGGGCCGCCGACGCGATCGAGGACTTCGCCGAGGCGGTGACCCTCTGCGTGGAGCAGGGTGCCGACGGCGACGCCTTCCTGCGCTGGGAGCTGGCCAACGCGTACCGGGCGGCCGGGCGGCTGAGCGAGGCGGCCGAGGTGGCGGAGGAGGCGGTGATCGGGCTGGACCGGCTCGGCGCGCAGGCCGAGGCCGACCGGTGCCGGCACCTGCTGGCCGGCGTCTACGAGGGGCTCGGCGAGACCGATTCGGCGCTGGAGCTGCTGGACCGGCTCGCCGAGAGCCTCGACGGGCCGGACAATCTCCCTTACCGGGGGGAGGTGCTGGAGCAGGCCGGCGGCATCCTCTACCAGGTCGACCGGGACGCGGTCGCCGCGGCGCGGTTCGCCGCGGCGGCCACGGCGTACCGGCTCGCGGAGCTGCCGGTCGACGAGCTGCGTGCCCGGCGACGGCAGTTGCTCGCCCTGTTCTGGGCCAATGACCTGCCGGCTGCGGCGGCCCTGATCGACGTGGTGGACGAAGCCGCCGCGGCGTTCGCCGGGCCGCCGGAGGAGCCGGCCGTGGTGACGTACGAGCGGTCGCTGGCCGCCGAGGCGGTGGCCCGGGTGCTGGCCGTCGAGGAGCGGCTGGTCGCCGCGCTCGACCGGCTGGACGGGGTGGCTGGCCGGCTGCGATCGATCGAGGCGTTCGGCGAGGCGGCCCAGGTGGACTTGTTGACCGGTGAGCTGCTGCTGCGCGACGACCGCCCGGCTGAGGCGGAGCCCCTGCTCCGCCGGGTGCTGAACGGCCTGCCCACCGGTTCCCGCCCGGCTACCGAGGCCACCTGGCTCCTGGCCAAGGCCCTGGACGACCTGGGTCGTCCCGACGAAGCCGCCCAGCTGCGCACCCAGAACAACCTCCACAACCCCTGACTCGACCCACCGCCGCCTGCCCCACGCTTCACTTGGTGATCATGAAGTTGACGGTGGGCCAGAGAGACCCACATCACTGTCACCTTCATGAACACGCGGGGTGGGGCGGCCCGACGACGCGCATGTGAGGCGACCGGTGGGTAACCGCGCCTCCGCCATGGTGGGCGGGCGGTCTAGGCTTGCCCGGTGGCGGTGGAACAGCAGGCGCGGGGTGCGATGAACGGTGTGACGGGCACGGGTCGACGGCGGTCTCGCCGGGACGAGATCCTGGAGATCGCGGTCGGTCTCTTCGCCGCACGCGGCTACCACGGGGTGTCTATGGACGACATCGGCGCCGCGGCTGGGGTGACCGGGCCGGCGCTGTACCACCACTTCGCCGGCAAGGAGGCGATGCTGGCAGCCGCGCTGATCCCGGTCAGCGAGGGGCTGCTCGACGGTGGCCGGGACCGGGCCGCCGGCCATCCCGGCGACCCGCGCGGGGCGCTGGAGTCCCTGATCGACTTCCATGTCGACTTCGCCCTGGCCAATCCCGCGGTCATCGCACTGCACCTGCACGAGTTGGACCGGCTTCCCGACGAGCCGCGTCGTCGCATCCGCCGGCTCCAGCGCCTCTACGTGGAGGAGTGGGTGACAGTGCTGACCGCGCTGCACCCCGACCTGCCCGACGGTGAGGCGCGGGTGCTCGCCCATGCCGCGTTCGGTCTGATGAACTCCACGCCGTTCCTCGGTGGCGAGGTGGAACGCCGACGCCGTGCCGCACTGCTCCGCGGCGCCACCCTGGCCGCCCTCCTCGCCCCCACTCCGATTGAGCCCATCCGCTGAGGCCACCGGGCTGAGCCCGCCCCCGGCTGAGCCCCCGCTCCCGGCGCCAGCCCATCACTGGCGACGCGGTACGGCGGGACGCACCCGCTCGATTCTCCGGTTCCGGGCCGGTGGTCAGATGGCGACTCGTGAGTAACCGGAGGGTCATGGTTGGCTGGCAGCCGTCTTCACCCCTGGACGTCGGGAGGAAACATGATCGAGTCGCTGCTGGTCGCCAACCGGGGCGAGATCGCCCGCCGGATCATCCGTACCGCCAGGCGGCTCGGCATCCGTGCGATCGCTGTGCACTCGGAGGCCGACGCCGGCCTGCCGTTCGTCAGCGAGGCTGACGAGGCCGTGTGCGTGGGGCCGGCCAATCCGGCGCAGAGCTACCGGAACGTCGACGCGATCCTCGCCGCCGCCAGGTCCACTGGCGCACAGGCCATTCACCCCGGGTATGGCTTTCTGTCGGAGAACGCGGACTTCGCCCGTACCGTCGAGGCCAGCGGCCTGATCTGGGTCGGGCCCGGCGCGGACGCGATCAGCGCGATGGGCGACAAGATCAATGCCCGGAACCTGATGGCGGCGGCCGGGGTACCGGTTGCGCCCGGCACCACTGACCCGGCGGCCGACCTGAGCGCGGCGGTTGCCGCCGCCGCCGAGATCGGCTACCCGGTGATGGTCAAGGCCGCAGCCGGTGGCGGCGGCATGGGAATGGGCGTGGCCCACGACGAGGCCGGGCTGCGTACCGAGTACGACAAGGTGCGCTCGTTCGCCGAGCGGATGTTTGGTGACGGCTCGGTGCTGATCGAGCGCTACTTCCCCCGGGTACGCCACGTCGAGGTGCAGATCCTCGGCCTCGCCGACGGCCGGGTGGTGGCCCTCGGCGAGCGGGAGTGCTCGGTGCAGCGCCGCAACCAGAAGCTGGTCGAGGAGTCGCCCTCCCCGGCGGTCTCCCCGGAACTGCGCGCGCGTTTCCTGGCTGCGGCGGTCCGTGCCGGCGAGGCGGTCAACTACCGCAACGCGGGCACCGTGGAGTGCCTGTTGGTCCCCCGTCAGCGGGACTCCCAAGGCGACGACGGCCCTGACTCCGAAGAATTCTTCTTCCTGGAGATGAACACCCGCCTCCAGGTGGAGCACCCGGTGACCGAGCTGGTGTACGGCGTGGACCTGGTCGAGGAACAGCTGCGGGTGGCGGCCGGTCTCGCCCCGACCTTCGACCCGGACGCGCTCGTCCCGCGCGGGCACGCCATCGAGCTGCGGATCAACGCGGAGGACCCGAAGCGCTTCCTGCCCGGCCCTGGCGTGATCAAGACCTGGGTGGAGCCGGCCGGCGAGGGTGTCCGGGTGGACTCGGGCTACGTCGAGGGCAACACCGTCACGCCGTTCTACGACAGCCTGATGGCCAAGCTCATCGTCAGTGGCCAGGACCGGGCGGAGGCGATCGCGCGGGCGAAGGCCGCGGTGGCCGCCTTCGAGCTGGCCGGCCCGAAGAACAACCTGCCCTTCTTCGCCGAGCTGCTGGAGAACGACGAGTTCCTCTCCGGCGACTACGACACGGCCATCGTCACCCGCATGCGCTGACCCACCGCCCCCTCGCCCTCGTCCCAGC